>PMIE01000099.1 GCA_003156975.1 Chloroflexota bacterium
AGTCCTGGCCTCCGATGCGCTGTTGCGAACGATCGGCCGCCTGGACGCCGACGAACGAGCCGTGGTCGTCCTGCACTACTGGGCCGATCTGCCGCTGGCCGAAATAGCGTCCCGCCTGGGTTGGCGGCTTGGAACAGTCAAATCGCGCCTGCACAGGGCGCTGGAAAAGATGCGCGACGAGCAGAGGGGCCGGGAATGCGCTCTGCAAGCCGGAAAGGTGGCTTCCCGATGAAGAAGACGGATGACGAGCTGGTCCTGCTGGAGCGGGATCTGAAGGGCACTCTGAGCAGTCTTCGCCTGCCTTCTGCCCCGATCGGCCTGCGACAACACGTCGAGAGCATGAGCGCCGGTGGGCGGACGAATGCCTCCCCCCGAACGGCCCGTCGGCGAAACGAATGGGCGAGCGGCGCGCGGACACGTCGGATCGCAGCGACCGCGGTGATGGCGGCGATCGTCATGGCCGTCGCCGCCGTGGGCGTTCCGCTCGCTTTGTCCCCGCATGCCGGCATTGTGCCGGCGAGCAAGGCCGGTGAGAGCGGGCTTGTGACTAGCCCGAAAGCAAGCATTTCGACCAGCAGCCTGCCGACCAGCACGGCGCAGGCGCTCTTCTCCGCCTCCGACGGCTCATCGATCCTCGCGGACGGTCCATCGGTTGCCTGGCAGAAGGTGGCGATGACCAAATTCGGTCAGCAGGGTTCCGAGGTGATGGGCGTCGCCAAACTCGGCGCCAGGGTCGTGATGGCAGTCAACGTGATGACCGGGACGCCCGCGACAGGCGAAGGAGCGGCGCCAACGTTCTATGAGACGACCGATGGATCCTCCTGGGCTCGGATCCCAGTGAGCGGCGATCCATTCGCAAATGTGGAACTGGTGACCGTGGTCGGCACCTCGACCGGACTTCTTGCGATAGGCGAGGGGGGCATTCCCGCCAATTCGAAGTGCCCCTCGAACTCAAACTCGCCCAACAATCCTGCATGGTGCAGAGGGAATGGCTACGTCCCGTGGGTGGTCCTCACTTCCAGCGATGGCCGGACCTGGCAGCGTCTGCCGGGCGATCCATTCGTGCCGCACATCGAAGCGATGATCGAGGCATCCGGATCCGGTATCTCCGTGAGCGGCCCCAAGGGAACCCTGGTCTGGGGATACTCCACCCCTGGGCCATCGGCCGGATCGCCCGCCGTATTCCGCTCCTACCACTCCAATGACATGGCCAATTGGTCGTCCTCGACGATCCCGGACATCTCCGCCAAATGGGAGGTTGCCGGCAGCGGATTCTCGATGGCGTTCCCCTGGCCACTGGTCGAGGCGACGGCCGACGGTTTCGTCGTGGTCTCGGTGAACCCGACTTCGCCGGGTGCCTGGTTCTCCCCCGATGGAGTGCACTGGACCTCCACGACTTCAGCCCCGGCCAAGGTGAGCGTCTATGCCTTTGCCACCAGTGCCGCTGCCGGACGCGATGGCATCGTGGCCAGCCTGCTCAAGAAGTGGTACCGGGCCGGCGCAGAAGGTGCGAACTGGCAGGCCGTAGGCGTAGGCCCCCATTTGCCGTCGACCGGCTGGTTGGCAGGCGATGGCGACAGGGTAGTGATCGTCAGCGGCCGGGAGGTCGACTGGACGGCCGATGGAATCACCTGGCAGCGAGGTACGTCAACCGGAGCGCCGCCGGAGGATAGCGGGGTCAGCACCGGCCCCGACAATTCTTGGGTGGTCGGCCCCTCCGTCCAGGGCTGGCTGGTCGGCTCGCTCGTGTTGGCGTTGACCACAGACATGTCAACCCTCTATGTCGGCCACGTGGGGGGTTGACCGCCTCTCTCGAACACGGCTCGTACGACGGCAAGCGGCGCAGCGTCGCGCACTTCGGCCGGCACTCTCTCGCCCCGACCGCCCTATCGCATTTGCGTCGACAGCGACCCAGCCTTGAGCAACGACCAATTCAGCAGCTCGATCGGACACGCGCGAGTCACGTCAAAGGCCCCGAATTCGACCAGCAGGCCCCGGGGGGCACTGGGTCTGTCTACCGTCGAGCACCGCTCGGACCGCGTGGCCGAGGGCGTCCGGGGTGAAGGGCTTGGACAGGAACGAAACGCCCGGATCGAGCTCACCGCGGTGGACGATCGAGTCCTCGGTGTATCCCGAGATGAAGAGGGTGCGCAGCGACGGACGTAGGGCCGTGAGTCGCTCGGAGACCTCGCGGCCAACCATGCCCGGGAGCATGACGTCTGTGACGAGCAGATCGATGGGACCCGGGTGGTCGGCGACGAGCGCGAGCGCCTCGGCACCGGATTGGGCGGTGGAGACGCGATAGCCGAGCCTGGACAGGACCCGTTCCACGAACGAGCGGACGACGTCCTCGTCCTCGACGAGGAGGATCGTCTCGGCTCCACTCGCGGCCGGTTCTGCGAGGGCGGGGGAGTGTCGTTCGACTGTCTCCGCGACGCGCGGCAGGAAGACCTTGAACACCGAGCCGTGGCCGGGCTCGCTGTAGGCGGTGACGTGACCGCCCGACTGGGCCACGATCCCATACACCGTGGCGAGACCCAGTCCCGTGCCCTCGCCGACGGCCTTGGTCGTGAAGAACGGCTCGAACAGGTGGGCCATGGTCGGGGCATCCATCCCGACGCCGGTGTCGCTCACGGCGAGCAGGACATACGAACCTGGCGCGACCAGGGTGTGCGTCCGGGCGTATTCGTCGTCGAGCTCGATGTTCGCCGTCTCGATGGTGAGCGTACCCCCGGCGGGCATCGCGTCCCGGGCGTTGACGGCGAGGTTGAGGAGGACCTGTTCGATCTGGGACGGATCGGCCCGAATGCGGCCGAGGTCCGGCGATCCGGGCGCACGCAACTCGATCTGCTCACCGACCAGGCGCCGTAGCATCGGGGCGATGCCGGCGACCACGGCGTTGAGGTCGACGACGGCCGGCTGGAGGACCTGCCGGCGACTGAAGGCCAGGAGCTGGCGCGTGAGAGCCGCGGCGCGGTCCCCAGCCTTGCGAATCTCCTCTACGTCCGATCGGCGCTCGTCGCCGGGAGCCATGCCGGCCGCGAGCATGTCGGCGTAGCCGTTGATCGCCGTCAGGAGGTTGTTGAAGTCGTGNNACCGCTTCGGCGAGGCGCAGCGCTTCGTCGCCACTGGCGGCTTCCAGGACGCGGCAGCCGCAGGCGTGGAGCGCGTGGGAGGCGAGGCGGCGCACGCCGTCCTGGTCTTCCACTACCAGCACGGTGAGATCCCGCCGGCCCTGGGCCAACTCGAAGGGCGGCGGCGAAACCGGTTCGGCGGGACCCACGGCGCAGGGCAGGTGGATTTCGAAGCGGCATCCCCTGCCCGGCTCGGAGTCCACGTGGATGCAGCCGCCGCTCTGCTTGACGATGGCGTAGACGGTAGCCAGTCCGAGCCCGGTTCCCAGGCCGCTGGGCTTGGTGGTGAAGAAGGGCTCGAAGAGATGCCGCATGGTGTCCTCGCTCATGCCGGCGCCGGTGTCGGCAACGATCAACTTCACGTAGGCGCCGGGCTGGCAACCCGGAGGGGCACCCTCGGAATCGAAGCGGGCGTTGGCGGTAGAGATGACGAGCCGGCCGCCATTCGGCATGGCATCGCGGGCGTTGACCGACAGGTTGAGCAGCAACTGGTTCATCTGGCCGGGATCGGCCTGGACCGGATCGAGCGCCGGGTCGAGGCCGGTTTCGAGCCGGATATCCTCGTCGATGAGCCGCTGCAGCATGCGCTCGGCGCCGCGGATGAGGGCGTTGAGATCGAGCGGGCGCGGGGAACTGATCTGGCGGCGTCCGAAGGTGAGCAACTGTTTGGTGATGACGGAGGCGCACTCGCCGGCGTCGCGAATTTCCTCGATTCCGGGCCGCTGCGGATCGTCTTCCGCAAGGTCCTTGAGAAACATGTCGCTGTAGCCGTTGATGACGGTGAGGAGGTTGTTGAAGTCGTGGGCGACGCCACCCGCCAGGCGCCCGATCGCCTCCATCTTCTGGGACTGCCGGAGTTGCTCCTCGAGCCGGCGGCGCTCGGTGATGTCGATGAGCGTCACGATGACCTGGGCGAGCTCGCCCGCGGCGTCGAAGATCGGATGGGCGTTGACGAGCACCCAGATGTCGGCGTCGGTCTCTCTGTGCGGCCGATGCACCCCAGCCACGAAGTCCCCGAGGGCTTCGTGGCTCGCCACGACTCTGGCAACCGGGTACTCCTCGGGAGGCAGGACGCTGCCGTCTTCACGCGTGAAATGCCACGCGGGATCGAACGCCGTCCTGCCCAACAGCTGATCTTCCGACAGGCCGAGGATCTCCTGGGCCATGGAGTTGCACGTCACAATCCGCGTGTCCGCCCCGTGCACCACCACGGCAGCCTCTATGTTCTGGAGCAGCGTCCTGTTCTTCTCTTCGCTATCCCGCACGGCTTCTTCGGCCCGCTTGCGATCGGTGATGTCGTGAACAACCGAAAGGACGCACTCCTCACCCAGCAGGTGGAACTTACGAGCCGAGTCGAGGACCGCAATTGCGGTGCCGTCCTTGCGCAGCAGTGTCGTCTCGAAATCGTGGACCTCGCCGAACTCCTCGAGCTCGGCCACGAACCTGGAGCGGTCGGCCGGGTCCGCCCAAATCGAGAGTCTGGTGGTGGTCACGCCCACGGACTCAGCTCGTGTGTAGCCGAGGAGTCGCTCGTATCCCTCGTTGGCCTCAAGAATCGTGCCGTCGCTGAGTCGCGTGATGCTGATCAGATCCGGGGAAGCATGGAATGCGGCCGAGAACTTCTCTTCGGACTGGCGCCGCTCTTCCTCGGCGATCCTGCGCTCGGTGATGTCGGTGAACATCGCCATGCAGCCAGCGAAACGGTGCCCTTCATCGAGGATGGGGACGGTGGATGCCTGGACCCACAGAGTCTCGCCGTCTTGACGGCGAAACCGGCGTTCGTAGACCTCCGATAGGCCCTGGCGCCGTTTCTTCATCCTCGCCAGATGATCTGGCGCATCCTCTTCGAACATGAAGTCGGTCACCGGCCGGCCGATCATGTCGTCGCGTGAGTAGCCGAGCATCTCCGCCATCGTGGCGTTGACGAAGGTGGTCAGGGTGTCCGGCCCGAGCCCCCAGATTCCCTCTGCAGCCGTATCCACTATCAGGCGGTACTTGGCCTCGCTCTCTTGCAGCTCGCGATGAGCCAGCAGACTGCTCAGGGCGTCGGTCAGCCGCCGGCCGATTTCCTGGACGAGCTCCTTCTCCTCCGAGGTCCAGACGCGCGGATAGGAGCATTGGTGGAGGCCGAACGCCCACGGCTTGCCCGACTTGGGGTACAGAGCGGTCAGCATCATTGACTGAACGCCAAACTGATCCGCACTCACCTTGTTGATGGGTTTGTCAGTCCCCACGGCATACGTCACCGGGTGAGCGGAGTCGAGAGCCTCACGCAGATTCACGGCCATATCTGGGGGCAGTGGCACGTCCGTGTTCAATATCCCAGCGCCCGGGTACTCGGGCTTGGTGACTTCCATGGGAACCCGAAACGACGGCGCATCGGGATCGCACGGATGGAAGAGCCACGCCCGATCGCAATCGAAGGTTGCGAGCGCAACGCCGAGCACGCCGCTCATCAGCTGATCGAGGTCATGCGCCTCCTGGATGGCGCGGTTGACCTGGTCCATGCTCTCGGCGAAGCGAAGGCGAGCGAGGTGTTCCTCCTCACCCGGCTTGCGTTCGGTGATGTCCATGGCGTTTCCGATCACGCGCACAACCTTGCCTTCTACGTGCCGTCAGCAACCAAGAGCACGTCTTCGGGCTTGATGTCCTTGTGGACCAACTCGTGGCGGTGGATCTCGGACCAAAGCGACCGCGATCCGGAGGAATTGCTCGAGGCTCATAAGGGGGCCCAGCAGGTCTACCGGGGTTCTGGTGGATCCCTGTTCCAGCACGGGAGTCACTGTCCCTCCGTGACGCTCCAGGGCGAGAGGCCGGGTAATGAGGTCGGGATCGAGGTCGCGGGCTATCTGATGTTCCTGCTCCAAGCGACGCAGCAGAGTGGGCGTCGAAAGGTGCCCAGAGGGGGTCTCGAGCAGAAGGCGTGAACCGTCTCTCAGGCGGATGGCTGGTGAGAGGACCAAGTCGCCGGTCTCGCCGACGGGAGCGGCGACGATGCAGCCGGGGTTTGTCACAGCGGTTCGACCAATCCGTTGCGTATCGGGCGTGAGCCGCGTGCGATTGTATGCCTCCAGCGACCGTTGGCGATAGGGCTGGCGGTCGTCTGCTGTCGGGGTTGGCTCCAGCACCGAACTGCCATCAACTCGGGCTGTGGCCCGGACCTTGCGCCCAGGTGGCAGAAGGACTCAGGCGCACATCATGTGCATGTCAGGGAGAAGCTCGCGCGGGCGGGTTCGCTCTGGATGGGCGCGAGGATCTTTAGCTCCATCCAGCCGTCCGTGGTTCCGGCAAGTTGCCAGTACGAGCTAAGGCGCTGTGAGCCGGCCGCGTCGAAGGTCCACAGCAGCGCGTTGGATCCCGCGCTATCCATCCGGTCCCAGTGATAGAGAACGACCCCGGGCCCGTTGCCGACGAACTCGCCCGTGAAGTCGATTCGTTTGCCGGTGGCGCCGCACGAGCCGCTGTAGCTTGGGGGATCGGCGGAGGCCGTGACGCTGGTGATCGCGAAGGCCGGCAGGCTCGCGTCCACGGTCACCGTGGCCTGGGTCGTGACGGATGACGACCCGCAGGTGGCCCGCAGCGTGTAGGTGGTCGTCTTGTCCGGCTGGACCAGGACCCGGCCGCCGTTCGCGTCTTCATTGCCGAAGCCGACGATCTCGACCTTGTCGACGTTGGTGACCTGGCCCCACCTGAGCAGGGACAGGGCTCCCCGCCCGATCGTGGCGGGCTCGGCTCCGAAGGACGAGAACTCCGAAGGGAGCGAGCAGCCGGGGCGCGTGTAGAAGACCACGTTCAGGATCGGGCCGAAGGCCTTGCCTGCGGGAGTCTGCAGCCTGTACTCCCCGGCGTGCACGCCGGGGCCGGCCGGGGCTTTCATCGGCACGGTGACACTGACCGCGGCCCCGCCGGCGGCTTGCGGGACGGACGCGGCGCCGGCGGACAGGTTCTCCCCGCCGACGAACGTCAGCTTGACGCCATCCCAGCTGCAGGTACCGGCATTCGTGATGGCCCACGTCTTGGCGAAGCTGGTGCTGACGTCAACCATGGTTCCGAGCGGGATGGTCGTATCCGCTGTCACCGCGGCGTCGTACGAGCAAGGCTCGCTCGAGTACGGCAATTTGTATGGCTTGGACGAGCTTTCCGCGTTGATTTCCTTCATGTAGCCGACTTTCTCGAAGGTCGTGGTCGTGTCCTTCCCGAGCAAGTAGTTAACGACGGCCCGGTACTGGTTCAATCCGACGGCGCCGCCCACGTTGCCGTAGCCGTCCTGATAGAGCCGGTCGACAGTCCGCAGGCTGGCGATGAGCTGTGCGTAGGTGAAGCCGTCCGTCTTGCAGAGCTCGTATGTCAGCGGAGCGCCGGACTGGTAGTTGTCACCACACAGGTCAGCGGACTGTGAATCGGCCGGGTCGAGGGTCATGTTCTCGATCGGAAAGACGAAATCGTGAGAGGAGAACGTGAAACGGTCGAACAGCAGGACATGCGTGTACTCGTGGGCGAAGACTCCGAGCCCACCGAGGCGAATGGCCGTGTCCGGCGCTATCGGATTGGCGGGATCGCTACTGGCAATGTCGGGTTCGGTCAGATAGACGCAGATGAAAGCGCCCTTCGGATTGTCGGCGTAGATCCCCGACAGGCCGACCTCACCCTGTGAGCGCTGGCATTGGCCGTCGCGCGTCAGGTGCACGTCGATCGACTGGATGGAGCCGACGACGTCGAAGCCGACATTGCGCACCAGTTGCTGGATCGTGACCTGGGATCCGGCGTAGTCGGCATCGATCAATCGGTCATCGAACTGGCACGGCTGCTGGCAGAGCAGTCGGAGCCTGTTGCCCGCCATCTGGAAGGCGTCGTATGCCCCGCCTTCGACCGTCACGGTGCTCTTGGGGATGGCCACGATCGGCGGCGGCGAAATCCGCTGCGGCACTGCCGGCAAGAGGGCGTTGGCGGCGGCAGGTCCGCCGGCCGTGAGTTCGAAGCTCGCCGCGCTCGCGGAACTGGCCGTGCTCGGCAGCGGTCCAGTCGGCGCGCTGGTCCCAGGTGGGGTCGTCCCGCCGCCAGACGACTGACACGAAGCACAGAAGAAGGCTGCGATCAGCGCCGATACGATCCGCCTATTCATCTCGCCGTCCTCACCTTACGGGGCGGCGCGACCGAGCTCGAGAATGCCACCCCTTGTACCACGCAATCTAGAGAGCGCACGCGCTCGGGGCAATGGGTACCGCACGAGACCTCCAGGCCTGGCGAGTCGCCCGTCTCGTCGTGGATACGGGCAGGCATCCCTTCCGCTGGCCGCGCGAGAAGTCCGCTGAATCCGCTCCGCCGTCCTCGCCCTCGCTCAGGCCGGCCGTGCAGGGTTCTCATCCTCTTGGCGTGCGCTCGACCCGGTCTAGCCTTGCGGAGCATGACGGGAATCGTTTGTGGCGCCACTGCCACGGCAACTCGAGCAGTCGCGCGCAATAAGCAAGGAGCTGGGACCAATGCAAACCGAGCAGATCAAGATCGAGGGCGACCGATTGTTGGCCGAGGTCAAGCGGTTGGTAGCGGAAGGAAACGTGCGTCGCATCACGATCAAGCAGGGGGACCACACGGTCGCTGAGTTCCCCCTTACCGTCGGAGTGGTCGGTGCCGTGCTCGCTCCGTGGCTGGCGGCCGTAGGTGCGATTGCCGCGCTTGTCACCGACTGCAGTGTCGTTGTCGAGCGATCCGCGAAATCCGAGCCCGGCACGCAGCCCAGTGCGAGCGCCGCCGGCGCTGGTCATTGAGGTCGGCCCTGGGTCACGTCCCCCGACGTGGTGCAGTGACCGGTCGAGAATGGTCGACTCTGCAGGCACAACGATTGGAGCGAATATGTCCGAACAACCTACTTCAGAGAAACCCGCCAGCAAACTCGCCGTGGGCATCGGAGCGGGAATCGCCATCGGCGTCGGGCTGGGCATGGCGTTGGGCAACGTCGGCCTCGGATTAGGCGTCGGCCTGGCGCTGGGAGTGGCGATTGGTACCTCGCTGGATCAGCAGGCCAAGCCGAAGCCCTAGGCAACACCGGGGGTGATTGGCCCGGTGGCGGCAAGGCCGTCAGCTCAGGCCGGGCTTGCTTGAATCTGCTCTCGCCTCGGACTGTGAGGTGGTGATCAAGAAGGAGACTGATCCAGTGGACGACAAGCTATCGCAGCCCCCACCCCCCGAGGAGTCAACGAACGCGCCCGCCACGCCGTCAGGCATGACCCGGCGAACACTTCTCAAGCGCATGGGCCTCGGCGCCGGCTTCGTCGTCGTCGTCGCCGCGGGTGGCGTCACGTGGCGTGCCGTCGACCAGGGCGTATTCAGTCCCGGCACCGGTCCAGCCTACGATCCCTGGCGAACCGATCTCACGTCGCGCGACCCGATGCGTCTGGTTGCCGCGGCGATCCTCGCTGCGAACGCGCACGACAGTCAGCCATGGGCTTTCCGAGTGGCCGCTGATCGGATTGACCTGTACGCCGATACCGGGCGTTCGATCGGCGCGATGGATCCGCTGGGGCGTGAGATGTACCTCTCGCTCGGTTGTGCGCTGGAGAACCTCGTGCTCGCCGCCAGGGCGAACGGCTACGCCGCGACTGTCGGCCTTCTGCCAGACACCGCCGACCCGACGCACGTTGCGCGGGTTGACCTTGCGCCCGGTCCCGTGGAGGCCTCGGACCTCTTTGCGGCTATCCCCTCGCGCCATACCAACCGGGCCTCGTACCGCACCGACCAGGCCGTAGCGGTGGCCCTGCTCGACGAGATGGCGGGGCTTGCCGACGCGCCCGAGGCTTCGCTCGGGTGGCTCTCGACCGCGGACGCAAAGTCGCGCTTCGGCCAGCTCACGATCGATGCGACCTCGGCGATCATCGCCGACCCGGAGCAGGCCCGTGACGACTTCGCCTGGTATCGGCAGGACTGGGCCGACATCCAGCGCCGCAGGGATGGGATCACGATGGACGCCGGCGGTCTGGGCGAGGTCGCTCGTGTCCTTGTGCGGCTCATGCCGCCGTCCGATCAGGCGTCGATGGACAAGGGTTGGGTCGACGCGACTCGTGACCGGCAAGTCCCGACTGCCTCGGCCTTCGGCCTCGTAACGGTTCGAGACGCAACCGACCAGGCCCAGCGCTTGCTCGCGGGCCGCTTGATCCAGCGCGTCCATCTCTTCGCCACCACAAAGGGCCTTGCCCTTCAACCACTCAACCAGACCTTCGAACGGGCGGACCGAGAGGCAGGCCGTGGCCTCGATGCTGCATTCGGCCGTGGCCTCGATCAGCTGACTCCACAGGGTTGGCATGGGGTGACGGCCTTCCGGGTCGGCTATCCAACAGCTGCCCCGGCTCTGTCGCCACGGCGGCCGGTCGAGGCCGTCGTTCGAGCCTGATCGAGCGTGCCGGCAGTGGCGGATCTCGGCGAACGTTGCGCATCATGGGCGCGCCGAGCCCGACGGCGACCAGGATGGGTAGGCCGAACTCGTCGATTGGACAGGTCGCTGCGCTCAGCGCCTCCGGCGCGCTCAGCTGGCCGGCCTGTTGCTTCTCCTCGGCCGTCTCAGCGCAACGGCGAGGAATCCGGCGAGGGACGCAACTGTGAGGATCGGGACGGCAGCCTTGGCTGCACGCGGCGGCAGCAAGAGCTCGAAGAACGGCACCGGATCGCCCAACTGATCCTGGAATCGCCCCATCGGGCAGTCGCCGCCTCCAATAATCAGCCCGATGCCCTCGATTGAGAGAAACGCCATGCTGGCCGCGAGCAGTCGATTTCGGCGTCGCCTCGCAGCACAGACCCAGATGTACCCGAGGCTGGCTAGACCTGCCACCGACCACGTCGCATGGAAGACCCGATACGCCTTCGCCGGACGGCTGAGAGCTGCCCAGCTGACGGAATGCGTCACCGATTCTTCCCGCAACCGATCGCAGCGATCCTGCGGATCATGAGTAGATCCGGCGAGCGGAGCCGGTCAACGCGAAGCCCAGCACGAAGGCCGCTGTCAAGGTGACCACCCCGAAGATCGCGACCGGCGGGACTTCGACGGTGATGCCGGCCGCAGCCTCGAAGGCGAAGATGGCGAGCACCGAGAGCCCGAGGATGATCAGGAACCCGAGGCCGGCTACGGCGCTCGCCGGGCCGCGCCGATCGCGGCGGATCAACCAGACAGCAGCAAGCGTGATGAGCGGCACTGCGAAGGCAAGGTCGAGCACGTAGACGGCGCTCGTCGGAAGATTCAGGTCCGATACCGCGCTCGGCAGTCGACCGCTGGTGATGGCGCCTGCGATCTGGCTGAGCCACAGCATCGCGAATAGTGCAGCGACGAGGATCAGGAATCCGCCCGTGATCCGTCGCGGGAGCCGGAACCCGGCGGCGCGATCGACGGTCGCGTCATCGATGCCGAAGACACTCAGAACTAGCGACCAGGTCGCGAAGCCGAGGATGGCGATATGGACCGGCGTCATCGGGTTGATCACCACCGAAAATGCGTAGATGGCGTAGGAGTAGGCGAGATAGCCCAGGGCGGCGATGGCCACGAGGCGTCCGCCGGCAGAGCCTCGACGGGCGCTCCACAGCGCGAGTGCCAGGGTCGGCACTGCAGCCAGGAGCGTCACGACATCGGTGGCGCGGGCCTGCCTGACCCCCTCGGCCGTGTCCCGATAGAGGCCTGATACCGCCAGACCTGCAGCAGCTGCGACCGCGGCGAGCAGCAGCGCGGTGAACGCCAGCCAATCGGCGACTTTGAGTCTCGTGGTCATGTGTTCTCCGGTGGGTATGTTGCCTCATGCCGAGTATGGTCGGCTATCGATACGGACATCAGGGTCGGGCGACCCGGTCCGCACCGAATCGCGTATCGCTGGAGACAGACTTGAACGGATGTCACGTCACGGTGGTCGAGCCCGCGCCGGGCGCGACGGCCAGGACCCGGAACACTGGGAACGAGGCCGCGATCTTCGCGAACTCCGACAGCGGCGCATCCTTATCGACGGGAATATGCGGCCGCGCTCCGGGTGCCCGGCTGAGGTAATCCTTCAAGATGGGGGCGCGCTCGGCGGGCGAGACCTCTTCGAGCCGAACCTTTTCACGCCCTCCGTGGCGCAGAACCGCGGTTCCTCCGGCTGCTCGCACGTTCCGCACCCAGGCGACATCCTCTCCGAGCATCGATACCAGGTAGCGCTGCCCATCCACATTGGCCGGGACGAGAGGAAGCGAAATGACCCGGCCGGACTTCCGTCCGATCACTTCCAACGCAACCATTCGATTGTCGCCGATGCCCGAGGAGCCCAGGGCGGCCGCCACCCGGTTCAACACGCTGGCCAATCGGTTGGGCCGACTGCCGCGGTACATCCACCTGGTGAAGTCGCCCCCATTGCTTGTTCGTGTGCCGTGCCGGCCGGAGTCCTGGCTGGTCAGCCAGATCAGCCCGACGATGGTGATCATCGCCCCAAGCAGCAGGTAGAGAGGCTGAAGCGGTGGATTGCCGCTGTAGCCGACGATCGCTATCTCGACCGCCAGCCAGACCAGCAGCGCGACTCCAACGACGCACGTCGCCAGCGGCGCCAGCCGGTGCCGCTGCCACACGAGGCGGGCCGCTGCGAGCGGACCCAGCCCCAGGATGGAAAAGAGGATCAGCCCCGGCACGAAGTAGGTATCGAAGGGCGAGCCTTTGAGGGCCGACAACGGGAGCGGCAGGATCTCGCCTCGCGGCCCGAGCATCAGGGCGGCGCCACCGCCGAGAGCGCCGAGGCTCAGGAGGATGTCGAGCGCGAGAGCCGCCCTGGCGATCCGGCTCAGGGGCGATCGTGAGGAGAGTGGGGGCATCGGCTTCCTTTCGTGGCGTCTTAGGCCCGGCGAGACTGCCACCAGGCCACTGTCGCGGGGATCGATTGTTCGAACGGGGTCGCGGCCAGGCCGAAAGCCCGCTCCATCTTGGAGCTGTCGAGAACGAACGGCTCCTCGAACTCGTAGAGCATCTCAACTGTCTCTCGCGCCGAAGGAACGAAAAGGCCGGCGAGAAGCAGCATCGGGCGGGACAGGCGGGAGAGCCTGGGCGTTCCCGTTCCCGCTGCGGCACCCACCAGGCCGGCGAACTCACGGATCGAGACCGCCGGGACCGAGGGGACATGCCAGACCTCGCCGAACGCCTCGTCGTGCCGGGCCAGCTCGATGAGGGCTCGGGCGAAATCGGGGACGTAGGTCACGCTGTGGGGCGCATCTGGGTTACCGAAAACGGAGGCGGCCTTGCCCGCGATGATCGGCCCGAAGAACCGCTCCCCGACTGCCGACTCGACGGCTCCCGGCCCGAAGTAGTCGGATGCTCGGGCGATCGTCACCTGGACGTCGCCGGCCGCGTGGGCGGCCATGAACCGCTCGGCCACCCTGGCCCGGGCGGTGCCCTTGCGGTTGGTGGCCGCGTAGGGCAGGTCCTCGCGGATCGGGGCGCCGTGCGGCGGGCCGTAGGCGTAGAGGTTATCGACCACGGCGAGCCTGATCCCGCTGCCCCTGAGACCGCCGAGCACGCCTTCGACGAGCGGCGGGAAGCCTTTCGGCCAGTTGGTGTAGGCCGGCGCGGCGGCGAAGTAGACGGTTCGGGCGCCCTCGGTAGCCGATCTGACCGCCGCCGGGTCGGTCATGTCGGCGCCGAGGGAAGTGACGCCGTCCACTCCAATGTCGCGGCCGGTGCGGGTGACAAGTCGGACGGCCTCGCCCGCCTCAGCCAGCTGGCGGGCGATCGTCGAGCCAACGGGTCCAGCGCCCAGGACGACGTTTGTTGACGCGGAAGTCGGGGTCATAGTCGGTCCCTTCGGTGCGCGCATCTCGGCACGATCTGTTCCTCAGTCTGGAAGGCAGGTCCGCAGCAGCGTGAGGATGGTTTCCCGTTCCCCGGATTTGGGTGCAATGTGTCGGCGTCTGGACGTGCCGTCATGACGGGTCGTCATTCATCTCGAGCGTCATGGGGCCGTGCGGACTCCAGCGCGACGGCCGGGCATCACCGCCGATCAACGGGATCCCGATGCCAGGCTAGAATCGCTCTGCGGACAGACAGTCCGTTCGCCGCAAGGAAGGGTCGGGATGGAGAGCCACGGGGAACCTCGGCTGGTCGACGCGCACCGGGCGCTCGTCCTCCACGATCGTCAGTTGGTCGTGGACCTGATCGAGTTGACCCTGAACCACGGTCTCTTTGTCGTCCGCGCCGCGAGTAGCCTCGCGGAAGCAGAGGAGATCCTCTCGACGTGGCAGCCGCACATGACCATCGTCGACATGGACCACGACGACAGCACGGCGCTGCTGGGCCGACTCGGCGCCTCGAATGCGCTGCGGCGGAGCGTGACGCCGGTTCTTGGTCTTACCCGCCGCGGCGACCTGCAGACGAAGCTCAAGGCATTCGATCTGGGCGTTGACGACATTCTGACGGTGCCGTTCTCCCCGGAGGAGCTGCTGGCAAGGTCCATCGTGATCACCCGTCGCGCCACCGGTACGGACCGGCCGATCGTCCCGACCATCAGGCTCGGCGAGATCGAGGTCGACATTCTCAACCGTCAGGTGCGCGCCGGCGACTCGGTCATTCATCTGAGCGGCATCGAGCAGAGCCTGCTGTACCTCCTCGCGAGCAGGGCCGGAAAGGTCGTCACCAGAGAGGAAATTCTCGACACGATCTGGGGCACGGACTTTGTCGCCGAGAGCAACATCGTCGACCGCCACATCCGGAGCCTGCGAATCAAGCTCCAGAACGGGTACCGCCATCCGCGATTCATCGCCACCGTCCCGGGTGCGGGCTATCGGTTCATTCCGACCTTCTCGAACCAGGGCTGGGGCGCAGGGACCGCCAAGGAATAGCCCTCCGGGCAGTTGAGCAGACCAGGCGCCGCCCCATCTTCCGGCCGGGCTTCGGCGCATTCGACGTCGCAGCGATTCCGCGCTGATGACGGAGCGTCATGACGGCGGGGCACTCCTGAAACACACTGCCGGCTAGTGGCACCAGCGTGAAGCGCCGGAGTTAGGGCACTCGTTTGGGCCGCGCAATTGATTGCCGATGACGGCCCAACGTTCGTTCGTAGCACTGAAGGCGGATATCGGCGATGAATTCGAAACCTCCGTCTGGCCCGAAGATCGAAGTCACACCCGATGGGCCCTACCACGTAACCGGAAGCTTGCCCCTGAGTGAGCAGGCGATCGTCACCAACGCCGGCGGCGAATCCCTCGACTACCGCGAGGGCAGGGTCTTCGACGCGCCGCCCGCCTACGATCTCTGCCGTTGCGGTCACTCCGGCAACCGGCCCTTCTGCGATGGCAGTCATGCGACAGTCCGGTTCGACGGCACCGAGACGGCCAGCCAGCAGCCGTACCTCGATCGCGCGGAGAGGTTCGAAGGTCCCACGATGGATCTGACGGACGTCGAGGGCCTGTGCGCCTTCGCCCGGTTCTGCGACCCGGAAGGCAGGATCTGGAACCGCGTCGGGCAGACCGACGATCCGGACGCCCGGCGTGTGGTCACGCGCGAGTCCGGCGACTGTCCGGGCGGGCGACTGGTGGCGTGGGAGCGAGCGACGGGGGAAGCCGTAGAGCCGGCGTTCGAGCCATCGCTCGGCCTGATCGAGGACACGGCCCGCAAGGTCCGTGGGCCGATCTGGGTCCGGGGAGGCGTCCCGGTCGTGTCGGCCGGCGGCGAGAAGTACGAGGTCCGGAACCGCGTGGCGCTCTGCCGCTGCGGAGGATCGCGCAACAAGCCCTTCTGCGACGGGTCGCACGCCGGCTGAGAACGGCGGCGCGACGACCCGATGAGCCACCTCGACCGCCCCGCCTGCTCGCGGTTCGTCGAGCGCACAACCCTAGGAGCCAACCGATGAGCAACTGGGATCTCGATCCGGCCCATTCCGAAATCGAATTCGCCGTCAGGCACATGATGGTTACGACCGTTCGCGGTCAGTTCCACAAGTTCACCGTAACAACGAACTTCGACGAAGCCCATCCGGAGCTGTCGACCGTAGAGGCGCACATCGACGCCTCGAGCATCGACACGGGCATGGACGCTCGCGATGCGCACCTTCGCAGCGAGGACTTCTTCGACGCGGCCAAGTATCCCGAACTCGTCTTCCGCAGCACGGGCATCAAGAAGGCCGGCGACGGCTACACGATCGACGGCGAGCTCACGATGCATGGCCAGACGCGGCCCGTGACTCTGGACGCGGAGATCGGCGGCGTCGTCCCGGACATGCGAGGTGGCCGCCGCGCTGGTTTCTCCGCATCGGCGAAGATCAGCCGGAAGGATTGGGGGCTCACCTGGAACGGCGCCCTGGAGAGTGGCGGCGTCCTTGTCGGCGACGAGATCAAGATCACGCTGGACGTGGCGGTAATCCAGGCCGAAGCGGCTGCTGCCATGGCTCCGTCCGGCGTGGCCTGACGCTCCCCATGTCCAAGCCCATCCTTGCCGTCGTCATCGGCAGTACTCGCCCGGGCCGCGTCGGCCCGAAGTTCGCCGAGTGGTTTCGCCAGCGTGCCGCGGCCCATGGTTCCTTCGATGTTGAGCTGATCGACCTCGCGCAGGTCAATCTGCCACTCCTCGATGAACCGAATCAGCCACGCCTCCACCAATACGTCCACCAGCACACGATTGACTGGAGCCTTATGGTGGCGCCCGTCGACGCGTTCGTGTTCGTGACGCCTGAGTACAACTTCGGCTACAACGCGGCCCTCAAGAATGCCATCGACTACCTGGCCCTCGAATGGGCCGACAAGGCCGCCGGGTTTGTCAGCTACGGCGGCATCGCAGCCGGCACGCGGGCGGTCCAGCAGCTCAAGCAGGTCCTCACGGCCCTCAAGATGGTCACGGTCGCCGAATCGGTGAACATCCCGTTCTTCAGCCAATTCATCGACGAAGCGGGCGAAGTACGTCCGAGCGATGCCATGACCCGCGCCGCCGACGCGATGCTCGACGAGCTGGCGCGGATCACGACGTTGCTCAGGCCGGGCGCCGGCAAGACGGCTGAAGTCGCGGCGCGTGTCGGCTGAGCCAGATCCCATGGCCGTTGCCCCCCAGGCTCCAGGACGAGGCATCCGGTCCCGGCTGCGGTCGATGCTCTCCGCTCCCACGAGTCCGCACGAGACGCGCGGCGCGAGCATCCTGCGTCCATCGGTGTTCGGCGCAACGGATGGCCTCGTGGCCAACGTGAGCCTGATCATGGGCGTCGCCGGTGCGTCGTCCGGAGACGCCCATACCGTCGTTCTGGCCGGCATCGCGGGTCTCATGTCGGGGAGCTTCAGCATGGCCGTGGGCGAGTACATCTCAGTNNCCATCCTGGTGGAGATCTACGAGTCGAGGGGTCTGTCACGAACCGACGCGGACTTCATCGTGGACCGCCTCCTGGCCAAACCAAAGCGGGCGCTCGCTACCTTCGTCCGGGATGAGATCGGTCTGTCGGCCAAGACGATGGGCTCGCCGATCACGGCCGCCTTTGGTTCACTGCTCGCTTTCGCCCTCGGCGCCTTCGTGCCGCTGGCGCCCTTCCTGCTTCTTTCGGGGACCGCGGCTTTCGAACTGACCATCGCCGCGACGCTGGTGGCGCTGTTCTTCGTGGGGCTGGGCGTCAGCCGCCTCACTCACCGCCAGCCGGTTCGATCCGGTCTCAGGCAAGCGGCGCTGGGTCTTCTGGCGGCCGCCGCGACCTACGGGATCGGCGCCTTGCTCGGGACCGCCGTTCACTGATCATATGCAAGGTCGCTCCACCGGAGACTCGAACGGGTCGTAACCATGTCCGAAATTCCGGACGACAGGACCACGCGTCGAAACGTGTTCCTCTTGCTCGGCGTGAATGGAGTCGAGACTCTCGCGCTTGGGTCGGCGGCCTTGTTGAGCCGCTCCGAACGGTGCACATGACGGGCCGTCATGACGACTCGTCGCCCGGCGAACACACTGCCTGAGCGTCCGAGCGCGTGGCCCATATGCGCAGGACCTGCCCGTATTCCACGGAAACCCGGGCCACCAAATCGTTCGTATGGCCGGCCTCGAGCCTGCAGGACGGAGCAACTAGATGACAGATGGTGTGGATCTTGTCGTAATCGGCTACCCCGATGAGGCAACCGCGGAGAAGGCCTACGAAGTCGTCCTTCAGCTCGAGCACGACCTTGTCATGCAGGTCGCCGGAGCGGCGGTCGTGGTCAAGCATGCCGATGGCAAGGCCAAGATGGTCACGAAGACCGGAGCCACGACGGCGGGCGCCATGATGGGCAGTTTCTTCGGCCTGTTGTTCGGTGTTCTGTTCCTGATCCCCGTCGGTGGGTTGATCCTCGGCGGGATCATGGGCGCATTGATGGGTACCTTGACCGGCTGGGGAATCAAGGACGACTTCCGCCAGCGAGCCCAGGACGTGCTGAAGCCCGGCACCGCGGCACTCGTTCTCTTCGTGAAGAAGTGGACCGAGGACAAGGCCCTCGCGGCACTCGCACCGCTGGGAGGCGAGGTCCTCAAGACGTCGCTGTCCGATGAGGCCACCAAAGAGATCAACGACGCCCTCGAAGCCGCTTGAGGCGTCGCAGCGAGCCACAGACCGCAGCACGACGCCAGAGGTGCAACAAATGAAGGTTCTCCTCGCCGTCGACGGCTCCACATCATCTGACCGAGCGGCCTCACTGGTCGCGAACCTGGCATGGCCGATGGGCAGCACGATCGAGGTTGTAACGGTCTATCCCGGCACGACCGCCATGTTCGACATGCCCGGAGTGGTACTTGCCGCCGACGTGGTCCAGGAGGCAGAGGACGCGATGGAGGCCGAAGCGAAGCGCATCGTCGCCAAGGTCGCCCGCCAATTCGCGGCCTCCGATCTGACGGTCCAGACGCAGGTCCTGCGTGGCCGGGCCGCGACAGCGCTCCAGGATCGAGCATCCGAGTTCAAAGCCGACCTGATCGTCGTGGGCAACCGGGGGCGCGGCCCGTTCGAATCGGCTGTTATGGGTTCCGTTTCCGCCCAGGTGGTCGACCATAGCCGGGTACCGGTTCTAGTCGCCCGTCGAGATCACATCGCCCGCATCCTGTTGGGAGAAGACGGCTCTGAGAGCGCCGCGGCCGCCGCCGACACCGTTCGCCGATGGTCGGCACTCCACGGCTCTCCGATACGCGTTCTGAGCGTCGCGGACGTGGACCCACAGTGGAATCCGTGGCTGCGCGGCGCGGAGATGCGAGCTGCGCAAGCCGCCAAAACAGCCAGCCTGCACGAGCACCAAGAAGCGCTTGCTCGTAGTACGGCTGCCGCCCTCGAGAAAGCCGGGCTCGTCGCCGAGGGCGTGGTGGAGGACGGTAACCCCGCGCATCGACTTGTCGAGGCTGCCGTGAACTGGGATGCTGATCTCATCGTCGTTGGCACGCACGGCCATGGCGGTCTTGGGCCCATTGTCGGCAGCGTCGCTCGGGCGGTGCTCTATCACGCCCCGTGCTCGATACTCGTAGTCCCGGAATCGCCAGCGACGCACAGCCATCATTGACACGCCCCAGCTTGATGTGATTCCAGGCCGGATCAGGCCATGCGCTGAGGGCGACAGATGAGACCGAGCCCACCTCTCCCGAACCCGCCTCGCGGCGCTCGTCGGCTGATTCGGCCGCAAGCCGACCTCGAAGAGCCGATCCTCGCCGAACTCTTCAGCGTGGAGCGGCTGGAGCAGCATGCCCAGACCCTGGCCGCCGCCCAGACGGTGACCGGCTCGCCGCGGCGTGGACGGGCCGTCGGGCCTCGTATTGCCGAGAATGGCCGCATCCTGCTTGACGCCTACGGCGTTCTGGCGCGGGCGATCAAGGAAGAGCAATCGATCACCCCCGCTGCCGAGTGGCTTCTCGACAACTTCCACATCGTCGACGAGCAGCTCCGCGAGATCCGCGACGACCTGCCTCCGGACTACTACAAAGAGCTTCCCAAGCTTGCGGCGGGACATCTCGAGGGCTACCCGCGGGTCCTTGGCATCGCCTGGGCATATGTCGCGCACACGGACAGCCGCTTCGAACCGGAGAGTCTGCGACGCATGGTGCGCGCGTACCAGGGCGTCGAGCCTCTGACCATAGGCGAGCTGTGGGCGATCGCGATCAGCCTCCGGATCCTCCTGGTCGAGAACCTCCGCCGTATCGCGGAGGTGATCGTGCGCAGCCGAGCAGACCGGCAGGAGGCGGACGAGCTTGCCGACAACCTGCTCGGTCTCGGCAAGGTCAGGCCGGAAGCCGCTGCCGCGGCGCTGCGCCGAATCTCGCCTGTGTCGCTGTCCGCTGCAGCCCGCGTTCAGTTATTCCAGCGCCTGCGCGATCAAGACCCCGCAGTCACACCCGCACTCGGCTGGGTGGAGAAGCTTCTCAAGGCACAAGGGACCACGGCCGAAGAGATAGTCCGCCTCGAGCACCAGCGCCAGGCCACGATGAACGTGACCGTCCGGAACGTGATCACGAGCATGCGACTCATCTCGTGGTTCGACTGGGCCCAGTTCGTCGAAGGCGTAAGCCTCGTTGACGATGCATTGCGAGAACAAGGTTCGTTCGGGGAGATGGACTTCGCGACTCGAGATCGCTATCGGCACGCAATTGAGGAGCTGTCGCGCGCCTCGGGCCTCTCCGAAGTCGACATCGCCCGAAAGGCCGTCGCCCTGTCGGATGCCACTCCGCCGACCGACGAAGGCGGACCCGCCGTGGAAGGTCGAAGGCGCGACCCCGGCTACTACCTGATCTCAGACGGCCGATCTGAGTTCGAGCTGATCCTCCACGTTCGTGCGCCGCTGATCCACCGACTCCGGCGCCTCTATCTCCGGGCCGCCGGACGTGGCTACCTCGCGACGCTCGTCCTGGTCACGGCCCTGATCCTCGCCGCCCCACTCCTGCTGTCCGGGAGTCGATTCGCAGCAGGCGCCGCCGTCCTCATGGCAATTCTCGCGATCATTCCCGCCTCCGACCTCGCGATCGCCCTCGTCAACTGGGAAGTCACTCACGTGCTGGGTCCGAGGGCACTGCCTCGGCTCGATCTGGATGAGGGCGTGCCGTCGCGACTGCGGACTCTCGTGGTCGTTCCGATGCTCCTCACCAATGAGAAGGACGCCGAGGCTCTGGTTGGCGGCCTGGAAATCCACTATCTGGCGAACCGCGACGGCGATATTCGTTTCGCCTTGCTGTCGGACTGGCTCGACGCCCCCAGCGAGCACATCCCCGGCGACGACGAACTGCTCTCGTCCGCGGTGGCGGCAATCGACCGGCTCAACGAGCGCCACGGCGAGGCTCCCGGTGGAGGGGCCCGGTTCCTCATCTTCCACCGCCAGAGATGCTGGAACGCGGCCGAGGGTTGCTGGATGGGCTGGGAGCGGAAGCGCGGCAAGCTCGAGGAACTGAATGCCCTCCTGCGCGGCTCGGTCACAACCGGGATCCTGGCGACGGGGCGCAGCGCGACGACCCCCCCGACGGGAGTCCGCTATGTCGTAACCCTGGATGCCGACACGCGCCTGCCTATGGGCGCGGTGGGCCGCCTGGTCGGAACGATCGCTCATCCGCTGAACCAGGCGACCCTCGATGCGCGGTCCGGCAGAGTGACCCAGGGCTACGGGGTGCTCCAGCCACGGATCACCTCGACGCTTCCGGCCGAGCGCGGAGGGTCGATCTTTCAACGAATCTACTCCGGGTCGGCCGGGATCGACCCTTATGCATCCGCAGTCTCCGACGTCTATCAGGACCTGGTCCAGGAGGGGAGCTATACCGGCAAGGGGATCTACGACGTCGACGCTTTCAGCGCCGCGATGGCAGATCGGGTGCCCGAGAACGCTCTCCTGAGCCACGACCTCTTCGAGGGCGTCTTCGCTCGAGCCGGGCTCGTGACCGACATCGAGCTCTTCGACGAATTCCCGTCCAACTACCTCGTCTCCACGGCTCGCCAGCATCGCTGGGCACGCGGCGACTGGCAACTCCTGCCCTGGATCCTCGGCCGGGACCGCGACGCGAACGGCCGGCGGCGGGCGGATTCCATGCCCGGCATCGCCCGGTGGAAGATGGTCGACAACCTGCGCCGGACACTGTCCGCTCCACTCACGCTGGCAACGCTCGTTGCCGCATGGACACTCCCCGCGGTTTCGGCCGGCGTCTGGACGGCGTTCGTCCTTGCGGCGGCGGTCGTCCCCGAGGCGCTGCCCGTCCTGGCCGGACTGCGGCCGCAGCGGCTGGGAATCTCCGGACGCAGCCATCTGCGGGCCATCGGCGGGGACGTCGCCCTGGCCGCGGCCCATGTCGTCCTCGGCTTGGTGTTCCTCGCACATCAGGCCTGGCTGATGGTCGACGCGATCCTGCGAACGCTGACGCGCGTCTACGCCACCAGACGGAAACTCCTCGAGTGGACGACCGGGGCGCAGGCCAAGGCGCGGCCCGACCTCGACACCCGCGGGTTCTACGGGCAGATGGCGGGTGCCGTCGGCATCGCGGCAGTCGCCGCCGTCCTCATTCTGGTAGCCAAGCCGAGTGCGGGATTGGTCGCCGCGCCGTTCATCGTCCTGTGGCTGCTTTCGCCGGTCGTCGCCCGAGTCGTCAGCCTGCCGCCGTCCGAATCGGCGGCGGAGCAGCTATCGCCCCACGAGGTCCAGTCTCTCCGGCTGACCGCCCGGCGGACCTGGCGGTTCTTCGAGGCATTCGTCGGGCCGGAGGAGCATGGGTTGCCGCCCGACAACTTCCAGGACGATCCGACGCCCGTCATCGCCCATCGCACGTCTCCGACGAACATTGGGATGTACCTGCTTGCGACCGTGACCGCTCGCGACTTCGGTTGGATCGGGACCCTCGAGATGGTGGAGCGCCTCGAGGAGACGCTCAGAACCATCGGCATTCTGGAGAGGTACCGCGGGCACCTGTACAACTGGTACGACACGCGCGACCTGAGCCGGCTCGAGCCGGCATACGTGTCGGCGGTCGACAGCGGCAATCTCGCCGGCCACCTGCTTGCCATGTCGAATGCGTGCCGACAGATGATCGACCAACCGCTTCCGGTCGCGGCCGCGCTGGCCGGCGTCGGTGACGGAATTGCGTTGACCCGCGAGGCCGCCGGCGCCATCAGCTATCAGCGGAGGAGCGAGATGCTCCACCGGCGGCACGTCGAGGAGGCTCTCGAGTTGCCTCCGAATGTCCGTTCCGATGTGCCCGCAACGCCCGAGGCCTGGGCGGCCCGCCTGGCCGAGCTGTCCGCATTCGGCAGGACGCTCTCGGATGTTGCGGCGGCTCTCACGGCCGAGCGCCGAGAGGCTCCGGATGGCGAGCTGACGACCTGGGCCGAGGCGACTCGGCTGGCCATCGACAGCCATGCCAGGGATCTGGCGCTGTCTCGGCCCTCTGCGACGTGGACGTCATTCCCAACCATCGCGGAGATGGCCGATCCTTGCGCCGACGGCGTGGGGGATGGGTTGCCGGCAGCCGCACTGCTCGTTCGGCGCCTCCAGGCGATCTCCGATCGGGCCCAGCAGCTCTTCCGGGAGATGGATTTCAGCTTCCTGTTCGACCCGACCCGCAAGCTATTCTCGATCGGGTTCCGGGTCCAGGACGGCACTTTGGATCCGAGCTACTACGACCTTCTCGCCTCCGAGGCTCGCCTCGCCAGTTTCCTGGCGATAGCCAAGGGCGACATCGCCCCGGACCATTGGTTCCGGCTCGGCCGTTCGATGACGCCGGTTGGTCGTGGTTCCGCGCTGATCTCGTGGTCCGGCTCCATGTTCGAGTACCTGATGCCGGCTCTCGTCATGCGCGCCCCCGTCCAAAGCCTGCTTGAACAGACGCATCGGCTTGTCGTGGCTCGGCAGATGAGCTATGCGGCCGAACTCGGCGTGCCCTGGGGCATTTCCGAATCGGCTTTCAACGAACGTGACCTGGCGCTCACCTATCAGTACTCGAGCTTCGGCGTGCCCGGCCTCGGCCTCAAGCGCGGTCTGAGCGAGAACATCGTCGTAGCCCCGTACGCGACCGCGCTGGCCGCGATGATCCGGCCCAAAGCCGCGGTTCGGAACTTCGCCCGCCTCAGCGACGCAGGAGCGAGAGACAGGTACGGCTTCCGCGAGGCGCTCGACTACACCGCGCGGCGGCTGCCCGAAGGAGCCTCCGTTGCGGTCGTGAAGAGCTACATGGCGCATCACCAGGGAATGGCCCTCGTCGCTCTCGGCAACGTTCTCAACAACCGCGCCATGGTGGAGCGCTTCCACGCGGACCCGATCGTCGAGGCGACGGAGCTGCTGCTCCAGGAGCGGATGCCGCGCGACGTCCTCGTTGCCCGGCCGCGTGCCGAGGAAGTCAAGAGCGCAGCCGAGGTGCGCGACCTCGTCCCGCCGGTCCTTCGCCGTTTCACCTCGCCACACGGCTCGACGCCACGTACCCATGTGCTATCGAATGGGCGGTATGCGGTCATGGTCACGGCTGCCGGATCCGGCTACAGCCGCTGGCGCGACATGGCCGTGACCCGCTGGCGCGAGGACGTGACACGCGACTCGTGGGGCACGTATCTCTTCCTGCGCGACACGGAGACCGGCGCGGTGTGGTCGGCGGGTCACCAGCCGAGCGGCAAGGAAGCGGACAGCTACGAGGTCGCCTACTCGGAGGATCGGGCCGAGTTCTCGCGTCGTGACGGATCGATCACTACGCGCCTGACAGTGGTGGTGTCGGCAGAGCACGACGCCGAGATCCGCCGTGTGTCGCTGACCAATCTCGGTACGCACTATCGCGAGATCGAACTGACGTCGTATGCCGAGATCGCCCTTGCGCCACAGGCGGCCGATGCCGCTCATCCGGCCTTTCAGAACCTGTTCGTCGAGACGGAGTTCGTGGCCGATATCGGTGCTCTTCTGGCGACCCGCCGTCCAAGATCCAGCGGCGAGAAGCAAATCTGGGCCGCCCACGTCGCGGCGGTGGAGGACGAGGCCAGCGGCGTCATCCAGTACGAGACGGACCGGGCCCGGTTCCTCGGTCGCGGTCAGTCGGCCCGGTCGGCGATCTCGGTCTTCGATGGGCGCCCGCTCTCCGACACGGTCGGCCCGGTGCTGGACCCCATCTTCAGCCTGAGATGCCGAGTCGGGCTGGCTCCCGGCGCGACCGCCCACGCCATCTTCTCGACTGTCGTTGCCGAATCCCGCGAGGACGTCCTCGACCTGGCGGACAAGTACCGTGAGTCGGCGACTTTCGAACGGGCCGCGACCCTGGCCTGGACTCAGGCTCAGGTTCAGTTGCATCACCTGGGGATCGAGGCCGACGAAGCCCTCCTCTTCCAGCGTCTCGCCAACAGGATCATCTACTCGGACCGGTCACTTCGCCCGGCCGCCAGCCTGCTTGCGACCAACGAGCGGGGGGCGCCGGGCCTTTGGGCCCACGGCATTTCGGGCGACCTGCCCATCGTCATGGTTCGGATCGACGAGGTCGAGGACCTCGACATAGTCCGCCAACTGCTCCGCGCCCTCGAGTACTGGCGCCTGAAGCTCCTCGACGTCGATCTGGTGATCCTCAACGAGCAGGGCGCCACATATGCCCAACTCCTCCAGGAGTCGCTCGAGGCCCTGGTTCGGATGAGCCAGTCCAGTCTTGCCACCGCGCGGAATCTGATCGGCGATGGCAGCCCGGGCCATGGCGGGGTGTACATCCTTCGCGGCGACCAAATCTCGACCGAGGATCGCACCCTTCTCCAGTCGGCCGCCCGGGCCGTCCTGCTGAGCCGCCGGGGCAGCCTGGCCGATCAAGTCATCCGCCTGGAGCGTGCCGCCGCCGCGGTCACCGTGGCGCCACCACCGCCCGTCTCGAGACAGACAGTTGCTACGGTGCCCTCGCCACATCCAGATCTGGAGTTTCCCAACGGACTCGGTGGCTTCGCCAGGAACGGACGAGAGTACGTGACAATTCTGGGTCCGGACCAATCCACTCCGGCGCCGTGGTTGAACGTGATTGCCAACGCCTCATTCGGATTCGTGGTCTCCGAGTCCGGGTCGGGCTACACCTGGTACGGGAACAGCCGCGAGAACCAGCTCACGCCATGGTCCAACGATCCAGTGGGCGATCCGGCCGGCGAGGCGATCTACATTCGGGATGACGACAGCGGCGAGCTGTGGAGTCCCACGGCGCTGCCGATCCGCAGCGAGGATTCCACCTACGTCGCCCATCACGGCGCGGGCTACAGCCGGTTCGAGCATCAACGTGACGGCATCGGGCTTGACCTCGTCCAGTTTGTGCCGCTGAACGACGCTCTCAAGGTCTCGGTGCTCACAGTCGAGAACCACTCAGGACGCTCTCGGCGGTTGTCCGTGACCGCCTACGCCGAATGGGTGCTCGGCACTTCGCGCGGAGAAAGCGGCCCCCGGATCGTCACGGCGCTGGAGCCCGACACCAAGGCTCTGCTCGCACGGAACCCGTGGAACACGGAGTTCGGCGGCCGGGTTGCCTTCCTGGACCTCGGCGGGCGGCAGACGGCCTGGACGGCCGACCGGACCGAATTCATCGGCCGCAACGGTGCCCTGGATCGGCCGGCAGGCCTGGACCACGGACGCAGGCTGACGGGAACCTCCGGCGCAGGCATGGACCCGTGCGCCGCACTTCAGACCAGCTTCGAGCTCGCCAATGGAGCGCGGACCCAGGTGCTCGTGCTGCTCGGCCAGGCAAGCGGCGACGCGGCGGCCGCCGATCTCATTCGCCGCGGGCGAGCGACCGACCCCGAGGCGACGCTGCGCGACGTTGCCGGTTTCTGGGATGACGCCCTTGGGACCGTCGAAGTGCGCACGCCAGACCGCTCCATGGACATCATGCTGAACGGCTGGCTCGTCTATCAGACCCTCGCCTGCCGGCTGTGGGCCAGGACGGCGTTCTATCAGGCCGGGGGCGCCTACGGCTTCCGTGACCAGCTCCAGGACGTCATCGCACTCATGACCTCAAAACCGGCCCTGGCGCGGGAACATCTACTGCGAGCAGCGGAACGCCAGTTCGTGGAAGGAGATGTCCAGCACTGGTG
>PMIE01000115.1 GCA_003156975.1 Chloroflexota bacterium
GGCAGGTCGGTTGAGCCGGCGCGGCGCCCAGCTTGCCCGCGAAGCACGCGAGACTTCCGGGAAGGAGGTCCTGATCGCGGGCTCGATCGGGCCTCTCGGCACCAGCGCCAGAATGCCGATGCCGCACCCCGGGCTGGTCCGGGCGGCATTCCGAGAGCAGATCGAAGGGCTCCTCGAGGGCGGCGTCGACATCTTTGTCCTCGAGACCTTCGAACGGCTGGAGGTCTTGCTGCTCGCCATCGAGGAGGCACGCCGAGCCTGCGACCTGCCGGTCATCGCCCAGATGACCTTCGCCGAGGATCTCACCGCCAACGACGGCACGACCCCCGAGGCCGCCGCGGCGGTCCTGACGGCGGCCGGTGTCGACGCGGTCGGTGTTAACTGCGGCTCCGGGCCACTCGTCTGCCTGGAGGCACTGGTCCGAATGGGGCCGCCCACCGCAACCGTGGCTCGCAGCATCGTTCCGAACGCAGGGCTGCCGAAGCGGGTCGAGGGTCAGTTCGTCTACTCGGCCGGGCCCGAGTACTTCGGCGAGATGGTTCCTCAGATGCTCGCGACCGGCGCTCGGATCGTGGGCGGATGCTGCGGAACCACGCCGGAGCACACCAGGGCCATGCGGGCGGCGATAGACGCCCTCGCCTCCGACGAGCACGGCCTCAGGACGGCCGTCGCCCCGGCGCCGGGCGAGAGCGACGCGGATCCGGACGCGGCGTCCGCCGCGGCGTCATCCGCGCCAACAGGACCCGCCGCGCCCGCCGATTCGGACACCGCTGCCGCGGCCGCCCCGCGCACGCCGCGAGTCGAGGTTTCGGCGAGCGGCGACACCACTCCCCCATCCGGCCTGGCTCGCAAGCTTGCGGACGGCTCCTTCGTGATCTCGGTGGAGATAGACCCGCCGCGGTCAATCCGCATCGACAGGACCATCCAGGCCGCTCGTCTGCTGAAGGAGGCCGGGGCAGACCTGGTCAACATCAGCGACTCGGCGACGGGCCGGGTTCGCATGGGCGTGATGGCCGTGGCATTCGGCATCCAGCAAGAACTGGGCATTGAGTGCCTGGTCCATCTGACCACTCGCGACCGCAACCTCATGGCGCTCGAGGCGGAACTGCTCGGCGCTCACGCACTGGGCGTTCGCGACATCCTGGCTCTCACCGGAGACCCGCCGCGCGTCGCCGACCGGCCGGCCACCACGGCCGTCTGGGACGTGGATTCGATCGGCCTGGTCCAGATCATCGGCCGCCTCAACAAGGGCGAGGATGGCGGGGGCCTCTCGATCGGGCAGGCAGCGGGCTTCACCATCGCCTGCGCCCTCGATACCACGGCCGCCGACCCGGACAGGGAGTGGTCGAGGCTGGAACGCAAGCTGGCTGCGGGAGCGCATCTCATCATGACCCAGCCGCTCTACTCGGAGCAGCAGGTGGAATCGATGCTCACTCGGGCCCGCCGGGTCTTTGGACAGGGCGGATTCCCGGTGCCGGTGCTGCTCGGCGTTCTACCTCTCCACAGCGCCCGCCACGCGGAGTTCTTGCACAACGAGGTTCCGGGCATCACGATCCCAGACGAGCAGCGCGCGGCGATGCACGCGGCCGGAGAACGCGGCGGCGAGGTTGGACTTGAAATGGCGATGAACCTGCTGGCCGCGTCGGAGAGTCATGTGAGAGGCACATACATCATGCCGAGCTTCGGCCGCTACGAGCTGGCCGCAGAGCTGGTCCGGCGCTTGCGCGTCCGCCTCGATGCCCGGAAGACCGGCTAGCCACAACCAAGGGAGGATTCGATCGTGAGGAGTTCCAGGCGTATCCGCATCGCCGGGCTCGCGGGGGTCGCGGTCTGGCTACTTCTACTCGTCTCGGCCGGCTCGTCGGCCGCCGCGACGCCGCCGGCCGGCCCACCATACCCCGCCGCAACGGCCGGCCAGCGGGTCTACGACTACGCCGGCATCTTCTCGCCCAACGCGATCGCCGCCGCCGAGCAGACGATCAAGGAGATCGAGGCTAGATCCAACGCGCAGGTCGCCGTCTACACACAGGTCAAGCCTGAGAGCGACACGCTCGACAAGGCGAATAGCGACGCGCTGGCGCTGATGAACCAGTGGGGTGTGGGCCACAAGGGCTTCGACGACGGCCTGGTCATCCTTTTCGACATGCAGGGCAACCTGATCCACGGCGAAGTCACGCTCTACGCCGGAAGCGGCTTCAAGGCGGCATTTCTATCTAACGCGGACCGCCAGTCGATATTCGACGACGACATGATGCCCCTGCTCAAATCCCAGGAATTCGACCAGGCTCTGCAGATCGCCCTGTCGGATGTCAGTTCGGCGGCGACGCCAGAGCATGCCGACCAGTTGAGCAAGGCTCGGATCGCCAATGCCCTGGTCGGGTTCGGCGTTGCGCTCCTGGCTATCCTCCTCGCTCTTATCGCGTACATCCGCTGGGTCACCAACGGCCGCGACCCGGTCTATGTGGACGACAACTCCGTCCTGATGCCGGCCCCGCCCGATGGCCTCACGCCGGCAATGGCTACGCTCCTGATGGACGACCGAGCATCGAGCCGCACTATCTCCGCCGCGATGGTGGACCTTGCGGCGCGTGGCGTGCTGCATTTCCGCCAGGAATCGGAGTTCCTCACCAAGAAGACCAGCATCGGCGCCACGGGCACGGTCGCGACCATTACCACGCCGGAGGCAGGTCTCATGGAGGCGATCGCTACGTGGACCTCTCCGGACGGCTTCGTTCCCACCACAACCGCCCGGGAGTTGATGCCGGCCATCTCCAAGCTCAAGTCAGACCTCGAGACCCTCGCCGTTCAGAAGGGCTGGCTGACTGCGAAGCCATCTCGAGTGATCACCATATGGATGAGCGTAGCCGGAGTGGAAGCTCTGGCCTCGATCCCACTCTTCTACTGGACCATCCAACTCGACGCCAGCGGTGGATTTCTGGGCGGAGTGGCTCTCGTGATTGCCGCCGTCATAACCGGCATCACGGCCTGGTTCATGCCGTGTCGGACGCGGCTTGGGGCGATGCTCCAGGCCATGCTTGCCGCCTACAAGCGGACTCTCGAATACACCATGGCCGCTTCCGGATCCATGGACGAGGTAGTGGGGCGCAGGGCACTGCCGTGGGTGACGACGCCGGATGCGGCGATGGCGTGGGGCGTCGCGTTCGGCCTCGACGCCGAGATCGAGATGGTACTGAGTCGGACGATCGGCGCCAGTCAGGCCTCGGGTCGCCAGGTCGGCTGGTATCCGATGTGGTTCTCCAGCCCCGGCCAATCCGGCGGGTTCGTTGGTGGCGCGGGCAGTGGCGGCGGTGGGATGTTCTCCCCGAGCGCCATTCCGGATGTCGGCTCGATGATGTCCGCGATCGGCAGGATCGGTGTGACCGGCGGCGGCAGCGGTGGCAGAAGCGGCGGCTTCGGGGGTGGCGGTGGTGGTGGTGGCGGCGGTGGCGGCGGCGGCTTCTAGGGGCCGGACGGATTCGGCACGACCGGATATGGAGGTTTCGAGATGAGGCGCTTGGCGACCATTGCGGCCCTTGCTATTGGTGCCTGGCTGATGCTGGCGGCTCCCGCTCTTGCGGCCGCTCCGCCCGCCGGGCCGCCATATCCTGCCGCGGTCACAGGACAGCGCGTCTATGACTACGCCGGCATCTTCTCCCAGGCCACGATCACGCAAGCGCAGTCGATCATCGACGGCATCCAGGCCCGGACGGGCGCTCAGGTCGCCGTCTACACGCAGGTCAAGCCGGAGAGCGACGACCTGGACAAGGCCAACGCCGACGCGCTGGCGCTCATGAACCAGTGGGGCGTCGGCCGGAAAGGCTTCGACGACGGCCTGGTCATTCTCTTCGACATGCAGGACAACCTGCGACACGGGCAGGTCTCGCTATATGCCGGGAGCGGCTACAAGGCCGCATTCCTGAGTGACGCGGATCGCCAGTCGATCTTCGACAACGACATGAAGCCGCTCCTCGCCGACGGCGACATGGACGGCGGCCTGCTGGCCGGACTCCGCGATGTCGACGCCAACGCAACCCCCGACCACGCTGCATCTCTGGAGCGCGGCCGGCAGATCAACGCCCTGATGGCACTCGGCGCCCTGGCGTTGGGCCTGCTGCTGATAGTGTGGGTTGCCGTGTCCTGGCTTCGCCACGGCCGCGACCCCGTGTATATCGACGACAACTCGATCCTCATGCCGGCCCCGCCCGATGGCCTGACGCCGGGCATGGCCACGATTCTCATGGCCGAGAAGAGCTCCGACCGGACGGTTTCGGCCGGACTTGTCGACCTCGCTGCCCGAGGCTGTATCTCTTTCGTGGGCGATACGAAGCCGCTCGGCGAGACGGAGACCGGGATCCGATTCCTTGGCGACGGCGGGGCCGGCCTGTCCGCTCCGGAGGCTGCGCTCCGTGACGCCGTCAACCACAAGAGCCTGAAGCACGACGGCTATCTCGCGCCGCACAGCGTGTACAGGCTGGTTCCCGCCTTCGACAGCTACAAGGACGATCTGGAGGACGCGGCCGTAAGCCGGGGCTGGCTGGCCGCCAAGCCCAGCAAGGTCACCATGCACTGGGGCGGCATCGGCGGCCTGGAACTCACCGCAGCCCTCGTCGCGGGCTTCGTCCTGATCTTCGTCCAGGCCAGCGCTCTTCTGCTCGCCGTGGTTTCCGTCGGGGCCGCCGGCATCACGACTCTGATCTTCGCCAGATACATGCCGGCGCGGACGCGCCAGGGCGCGATGCTCTGGGCCATGTTGACGGCCTACAAACGCACACTCGAGCTCTCTATTTCCCGCGCCAAGACCATGGGTGACGTGGTCAAGGAAAAGGCGCTGCCCTGGGTCACGACCCCGGATCAGGTCATGGCCTGGGGGGTGGCGTTCGGGCTGGATCGCCAGATCGAGATGGTGCTGGCGCGCTCCCTGAACTCAGACGGCGACGCGGTCGATCCGCAGGGCGACGCCTGGTATCCGCGGTGGTGGGTGATGGAGCCCGCCGGCGGGCACTCCGGTTCCGGGCTGGCCAACCACGCGACGTCGTCCGGATCGAGTGGCCTCTTCTCCGCCTCGGCCATCCCCAATCCGGGGTCGATCATGGCGGCCCTCGGCTCGATCACCAGTCCCTCGTTCCCCGCATCCAGCAGCAGCTCCAGCGGTGGCAGCAGCTTCAGCAGCGGCGGGAGCTTCGGTGGTGGTGGAGGCGGCGGCGGCGGTGGCGCCGGCGGCGGATTCTGATCTGCGCTACGGCCGAACCTTACGGACGACGCCCGTCCTTCGCCGAACCTGCGCGAGCGTCCACGGAGGAGAGCCTCAGTCGGCTACACTCGGGGCATGGGTGCAGTCGACACAATGGAGCAGTTCTTCGAGCTGCTGAACTCAGGCGAGCGCGAGGGCGCGGTGGCTCTCATGGATGAGCGCGCCGAGCTACGGGTCCATATCGCCGGCAATGCGCGCACCCTCAAGGGAATACGCGAGGTGGGCGGCTGGTTCCTGCGGGCCGAACCCGGCTTTCGCATGATCCCGGGCGATGTCCGCGACATGGGCAGCACCTACCAGGCNNGTCGAGGCGGGCAAGATCACCGCGATCAACCTGACGCCGCGCTAGATTCCCTGCGTAGCCCAAATGGTCCATCGCTGGGGCATGGAAGCGCCACTACAAGAGCAACCCTACGATGCGCTGGGCGTGGCCTCAGGCGGCTGATACCCCGGCAGTGGGACCTTGATGGTCTGACCGATCATCACGATGTACGCGGGAGCCTTGATGCTCGGGTTCAGGGCCAGTATGTCGCGGTAGTCCACCTGGTACCTATTCGCGATAACCATCACGGTATCGCCGGCGATGACCCTGGTCGTGAAGTAGTTGTGGCTGGGCTCCGGAGATGGCGTGAGCTGGTCCGTCGCTTGGTCGGTCTGCCCACTGCCCCCGCCGTTCAAGGTCGGCGCCGATGTTCCTGCGCCGCCGCCGGTGCCGCCGCTCTTAGGGCTGTTGAAGATCGGAAACAAGATGAGCGCGACCATCACCAGGGACATGCCGACGACGACAATCAGGAGCGGCTGATTGCCTCTGCGGTCTTCGCGGCTGCGCAGCCGCGGGAAGTTCTCCAGGCGCGGGGGATTCTCCCACCCAGGATGGCTGGGGCCTCTGCGAGCCATTGCGACTGCAGGCGCCCCAAGCGACGAGGGCGGAGGCGGCGCGGCCGGAGCCTGCGACCGCTTGGTCTCGCTGTCGTAGGTCCACAAAGTTGCGCTGGCATCCGCGGCGCGCCGGGACGAGAGGGTCGTATCAACGCCTGGAGCGGTTCGCGACCGAGCGGCGAGGAATGCCGGGGCGTTCTCATCTTCGGTGATGGCTGCTGCAGCAGCGGCTCCGGCAGTCAGGGCTACGCCTGCGGGCGTAGACGCCGAGGCGTTGGCGGCCTTGACTCCCGCGGCTTCCTGACGCGCCCAATCGAGAAAGACAGGGCATGCCGGAAAGTCGGCTGAGAGGCAGTAGCGCTCCTGGTGCGGGAACGCGCGCGGCTCCGGCTCCGGCGCGGCAAAGCAGCGGTGGCGATAGTCGGGGCTGCTGGAGCGGTGGTCCCGGTCATCCTCAAAGGCAACGAACGGGCAGGCGCTCGGGCCGCCATCGAACTGGGTAGTCGGCTCGTCAATCACGCCCCAAATGATACCCGGGCCTGCCGGTCTTGTGCCGAGCCAACATCGTTGCCACTCAGTGGACCGTCGAACGGGACACTAGCGCGCGAGGGCGATACCGGGAATACTGCCCATGGAAGTCACGTCCGCCGCGGTTCGGCCAACGGCAAGGAGGAGGAGCATGACTGCTTTCGTCGGTACTGATGGGGTCGGCAGACAAGGACGGGCGAGTCGGCGCGGAACAGCCGCGTTCATGGCGTCCATCTTGCTCGGCGCCGTTGTCGTCGGCTGCACGGGATCGAGTGTCACGCCTAAGACCATCTACCGGACCTTCCCTCCCACGGCCACACCGATTGCGTCGGCCACGGTCGCGGCAACACCGACCCCAACACCTCCTCCCACGGATACGCCCGCACCCAAGCCGACACCTACGCCCAAGCCGACGCCCGTTCCGGCGGCCGGTCCCTGCAACGCGTCCGTCCTGGCGCTCACCATCAAGAGCAGCGGTGGCATCTACTGGCAGGGTGGCGCTGGTCATGCACTGGCGACCTTCGTTCTCAAGAACAACGGATCGGTTGCCTGCACGATCAAGGCCAAGAATCAACCGCTATTCCTCAACGGCAACGGGTCGATCCTGATCCTCGGCGCGGCCGCGGGAACCTCGTCAACCATCAAGCTCGCGGTGCACGGCACCGTTCACGCCGACGTCCAGACCGGGAACTTGTGTGACGCGCCGGTGATCGTTGCCCCGACAAAGGTGGCCTTCATGATGGGCGGAGGCACCGGCCTGGTTGTTGCCACGGCACTGTCTGCTTCGGACAAAGGTGGCGTGCCGCCCTGCTTTGGAGATCCTTCGGTCTATTCCGGCTCAATCGACGCCCAGCCCTGGGCTCCGTGACGCCGCGCAGCCCGATGGCCACCAGGAGCCGCAGCTCTCGTTCTGCGGCTCCAGTTCTGCGGCTCCAGTTCTGCGGCTCTGGTCCTTACGCGCCGGCCTGGCTGAGGGCCGACTGCAGAGACTGGATGTAGCCCTCGCTCGTGTAAGTCGCGCCCGAGACCGTGTCGATCTGGGCGCTCTGGGCCGTCAGAACCTCGCTGCGCAGCTGCGGACCGGCGTAGGAGCTGATCTGGCCGGTGTGACCCCCGCCGCTCGGAAGCTGCAATGCCTGGACGTCGGTGATCTTCCCGTTCTGGAACGTCACCTGAACCTGGACTGTGCCAAACGGAATCTGAACTGCCTTCCCCGTCACCTGACCGGAGTAGGTGCCCTTGTTTCCGGACACGGTGCCGGAGCTGGAGCCAGAACCGGTGCCGGTGGCGCCGGTAATGGCCAGACCGGCCACCTGGGGCGTCTTGAAGCTCAGCAGGAGAGCTAGCGCGGCGACGGTCAGGACGGTCGCAACAACTGGTCGTTTGGGCATCGTTGTGTCTCCTCGGCCTAGAAGGCGAAGCGTTCGTAGTGGACTTGCTGATCTGGGATCCGCAGGCGCCTCAGGCTGCTCAGCACTCGAGTCATCATTCCGGTCGGGCCGCAGACGAAGATGTCGCGTTCGTGGATGTCGGGCACGAGCTTCCGCAGGGCCCTCGGATCGAGCGGATCGACCGGCATCTCGGGCGAGCCGCGGCGGCCCACCAGGTAGTGGACCGTGGCGCCGCGCAGGCTGGCCAGCTCATCGATCTCGCGCTTGAACACCACTTCTTCAGAACCGCTGGCCCGGTACAGGAGCGTCAGGTTTCCCCGTGACGCCGGCAACTCTTCGAGCAGCGCCCGCAGCGGCGTGATGCCTATCCCGCCGGCGACAAGCAGAACCTTGGCCCGGGTGCGGGCCGCTCCGGTCATGGCACCGTGCGGTCCTTCCAGGAAGACACGCGTTCCGACCGGGATCGCCTGGAGCGTCTTTGTGTAGTCGCCCAGTTCCTTGATCGTGAACCGGAGGAACTTGCCATTGGGCGCGGCCGAGATAGAGAACGGATGAGCCCGGTACCAGCCCTGGCTGGTCAGGAAACGAAGACGGAACCACTGACCGGCCCGCACGGGAAGCTGATCGAGATCGCGGCCGGCCACGTAGAGCGAGGCAACTCCGGGCGCTTCCTCGACCACGTTGGCGACGTGGAACCGGTGCCGCCAGGTGATGGCGATCGGCTGGTAGAAGCGGAAGGCGGCCAGCGTGCCAAACGCCAGGACGTAGAGGGCGATCCAATACAAGCGGGCGACCGGATCGGTCGTGAAGTCCACTCCGACGGAGAGCTGGTGCAGGAAGCCCAGAGCGATAGCCAGATATGTGTAGAGGTGGATGGCGTACCAGGTCTCGTACGAAGCATGGCGGCGGACCGCCCGGACGGAACTGAAGCCGATGAACACGAACAGCGCCAGGGACACCGCCGACCACAGAACGTACGGATACGTGCCCAACAGCGCGATGAACTCGTCGACCGGCGAGGCGCCAATTCCCATGGCATAGCCGGCCGTGGTCAGAACTGCATGACCGAACAGCAGCCAGATCGCCCCGAAGCCAACCCAGCGATGGGCGTCCGTGATTCGATCCTGACCGAAGACCTGGTCAAGCCATGGGCTGCGCGACATCAGGATCAGCTGGATCAGGACCAGATATGTCCCAAAGAGCGCGCTGATCTCGCCGGCGGCCGTGAAGATGCCGGCGGCAGTGGCAAGTTCGTTGAGGCCGCCGTGGCGGACCCACATGGCCAGGATCAGCAGAGCATTGCCGCCCAGGATCGCGTACACATCGGTGGCCGTGACGGGCCATATCCGCGGCACCGGCACGCGGCGGGCCTTGCGGGCCGGCGCTGCTGCCAGAGCCGTGTTTCGTGTGGCGCTAGTGGCGTTCATCGAGCTGTAGAACTCCAGATCCTGGCTGCTGGGTGCGCCGACCGCGATGACGATGCTCACCGTGTCGGTGCGACTGTGATTGCTACAGAGTGGCCTGACAGGGCAAATCATCGTGCAGCCGTCTGTAGTGAAGCTGAACACTCCATGGTGCCCGCATGTGTTTCCCATGGAGGCAACGTGGAGGCGCGGCCGGGTGGCGAACCGGCGAGAACTCGGACCTGGGCCGGCTGCCGGGCCGCAACCACCCTCAGATTGACAGCCAGGCCCGCCGCTCCAACACTTGCTGCAGCCGAGGCCCAGCGAAGCTGCCTGCTTGACTCTTGCCTCGCCAGACGTCCCGTTCCCGGAGGAGACCGATGCCCAGAGTCACAAGCTGGCTGAAGCCCACAACCACGGTCTATGCACACTGCGACATTCCGTGCGGCATCTACGACCCGCACGCGGCCGAATTGGCCGCCCGAACCGTGGCCCGCATGGTGGAAATGATCGGCAAGCTGCCGATCGAGAATCCGAGCGTGGCAGATCGCGCCAATCTAGTTCGCTGCATCACGATCAAGGAGCAGCACGCGGAGATCGTGAAGCACGAGATCCAGGTCATCTGGAGCGACTACTTCAAGGCCGAGCATGTCGAGCGCTACCCGGACCTTCACGACCGGACCTGGAAGATCCTCAAGCTCGCTTCGAAGAACAAGCAGAACATCGACGCCGCGGCAGCCGCCGAGCTCGAGGCCGCCGTCAAGGAGTTCGCCGACATCTTCTGGTCGACCAAGAAGTAGGGATCTCCTGAACATGAACGAGACGCCGGAGGACAACCCTCCGGCGTTCCCTTTTGCCAGAGAGTGGCACCAGGCCCGGCGCGGAACCTGGCGGGTGGCCGTCGCGGAAGACAGCATGGCCCCGGCCCTGGCCCCGGACGACTGGCTGCTCATCGATCCGACCTGCGATCGCTGGCCGCGCCGCGGGAGCATCGTCGTCTTCCGCGAGCCGGACACGGATCTGCTCGCGATCAAGCGGGTGGCAGCCCGCCCAGGGGACCGCGTTCGGATTGCCGCCGGGCTCCTCCACCTGGCGGCAGACGAAGCCTGGCTGCTCGGAGACAACGCCGCCGTCTCGCTGGACTCGCGCCGCTACGGCCCTGTTTCGCTCGACGACCTCGTGGGACGGGCGTGGTTCCGCTACTCGCCGGCTAGTCGCATCGGGACGATCAGGCGCCGCGCCGTCAAACCCGGCCGATGAGCTCGCGGGCGGCCAACTCAATCATGGCGTGGTCCCGAGGCAGCATGTCCTGGAGCATGATTCGCTCCGCGCCGGCCGCCCCGAACCGCGCGGCCATTGCCCGGGCCTGATCCGGAGTCCCCAGAATCCAGCGTGGTCGATGCTCTTCCAGCCAGGCCGAGGCATCGGTCCCCGCTTCTCCGACCATCTCCAGAAGGTCCCGCACTCGCCGATCCACTTCGGCCTGATCGGCTCCAATCAGGAAGCCGGCCATCGCGGACTTGCGCATCGTGGCCGGGTCCCGCCCGATCTTGCGGCACTCGGCGTCCAGCAGAGCGAACTTCTCGGCGCACAGCTCCGGCCCCGAGCTCGACATGTTGTACTCATCGGCGTATCGAGCGGCCAATCGCAGGGACCTGGGTCTGCCCTCACCGCCCACGATGATCGGAGGGTGCGGTCGCTGAACCGGCTTGGGGTTGAAGGAGGCATCCTTGATGGACACCTCCTTGCCCACGAATGACCAGCCGTCCGGCTCCTCCCACAGCCCGTGCAGGATCGCCAGTTCGTCCTCCATCAGGTCGGCGCGCTTGGCAACATCGGGAAACGGCAGGCCGAGCTGGCTGTGTTCGGCGTCGTTCCACCCCGCACCCACACCAACGTCGATCCGACCGCCGCTCATCTCGTCGACCGTCGTGACGACCTTTACGAACGATCCGGGGTGGCGAAACGTGACCGGCGAAACGAGCGTGCCGAGGCGGATGGTAGTGGTCTCGCGAGCTATGCCGGCGAGAACGGCCCATGCGTCGGTAGTCGGTTTGTCCGTCGGCCCGGGGAAGCTGCGGTAGTGGTCGGACCGGAAGAACGCCTCAAATCCAAGCCGCTCGGCGAGGCGCGCCAGCTCGAGCTGTTCGACGTAGGTGAGGCCCTGCTGGGGCTCGGTCATCAGTGCGAAGCGCATCGGCGTTCTCCGGGCGGGCTGCTTGTGAAGCCGCGGGTTGCAGGCCCGAGGCACGATCGCCGCCGGATCGGCGGACCGGCGGATCACCGCTAGTTTGAACCATTCCCTCCTCATCCGACTACCGTGCACTTAGGTGATGCAAGAATCTGCCAGGCCAGCTAGACTTCGCCCGTTCCGTCGGGATAGGGGCCGATGGTGCCCCTCGGAATCGCTGTAAGTTGCATATCCCTAGGCGGGCCGGCCCCCCCTCACCGGCCCGCCTTCTTCTTTTTCCGTGACTCAGGGCATACTTTGCCTATGCCCGACAAGCTCACCCCGCCCAGTCCTCATTTGAGCGACGGCGTCATCGCCCTGCGGCCCCTTCGCGCCGAGGACGCACCGGCCATAACGGCCGCCTGCCGGGACCCCGAGACCCAGCGCTGGGTTCCGATCATCCCGGTGCCATACGAGGAAGCCGACGCCCGCCGCTTCATCCTACTGACTCTGCAGGCCTGGCACGATGGCTCCGGCTACGAGTTCGCGATCGTGGACGCCGCCACGGACCGTTACCTCGGCTCGATCGGCCTCCACCTCGGCCCCAACGTCCGCCGCCACGCCATCGGCTATCAGGTCTCCCCGGAGGCACGCGGCCGCGGCTACGCGACCAGGGCCGTTCGCCTCGTCACGCGTTGGGCTTTCGAGCGGCTCGGCATAGAACGGCTGGCCCTGTGGTTCCTGCCCGGCAACGCGGCCTCCCAGGCCGTGGCCGAGAAAGCCGGCTTCCGCTACGAAGGGCTCGTCCGAAACTGGGAGTCGGATCGAGACGAAATGCCCCTGGATGCGGTCATGTATTCGATGACGCCCGAGGATCTGGCGGATTCGATCGCGGCGGAGGCGGCGGAGGCGGCGGAGGCGGGCACGCTCATTGCCGCTATACCCCCGGATCTGTCGGCCGCCGGCACGCGTACGGCGCCGTTCGTGGAACTCGCCGCAGTGGCGGATCTTGCTCCCGGGACGATGCGCCGTATCACGCGGGCGGACCTGGACCTGCTGGTCGCCTGGACCGAAGACGGCATCGTCGTGACCGACGACCGCTGCCCGCACATGGCGGCGCCCCTCAGTGTTGGGGAGCTGAACGGCTGTGTGGTCGCCTGCCCGCTACACGAGGGCCGCTTCGATCTCCGCACCGGGGAACCCGCGCAGATGCCTACGACCGGCGGCCTCGACGCAGACGGCAACTACCACAAGCCGTGGTCGCCCAGCGGGGCGGCGCTCAAGCCGGAGCCATCGTCCAGGAAGCTCGAGGCACGGCGCCTGACCCGGGTCAACCGGCTGCGCTACTACCCGACGCGCGTCCGAGACGGCAAGCTCGAGGCCCAGCTCCCCATCGTTCCGGAGTAGCCGGCAGCCTTCACTCGGCGCGAACCGCTACTTCGACCCCACGCTCCGCTCGGCCGCCTTGTCTGCCTTCGCCGCTTCCTGCGCCCGTTTCGTGGACCCGGCCGTCAGCCATGCGCAGGCCTCAACCATGTCATCGGTACAGCTGAACAGGTCGAGGTCCAGGGCTTCGATCGTGGCGTGTGCGACGGCCTCGCGGCGCAGCCAGTCGAGCAGGCCGCTCCAGTACGCGGTACCGACGAGCACGACGGGGAAGTGGCGAATCTTGCCCGTCTGAATGAGAGTCAGCGATTCGAACAACTCATCGAGCGTACCGAAGCCGCCGGGGAAGATTGCGAAACCGTCGGCGTACTTGACGAACATGACCTTGCGGGCAAAGAAGTAGCGGAACTCGACGCCGAGATCCACGTACGGGTTGGAAGCCTGCTCGTGAGGTAGCTCGATGTTGCATCCGATCGAGAGCCCGCCCGCCTCGTGGCAACCGCGGTTGGCGGCCTCCATGATGCCCGGCCCGCCGCCGGTGATGACCGCGAAACCCTCTTTGGCGAGGAGCCCGGCCAGTTCGCGAGCTTTGGCGTAGTAGGGATCGCCTTCGTGGAGGCGGGCCGACCCGAAGATCGTGACCGCCTTGCCAACCGCCGCCAGGGCGTCGAACCCCTCCACGAACTCGGCCATGATGCGCAGCGAGCGCCACGGATCCGAATCCAGGAAGGCGGGCCGGTGGCGCGGAGAGAGCAGCCGCTCGTCTTCCGTGCGGGCGTGGACCGTCAGCATCTCGGTGGCCTTGGGCCGGTACGTCACCCGGCCACTGCGTCGCCGATCGTGGTTGCCGTTGCCGTTGTGGTTGTGGTTGCCGTTGCCGTTCGTGGGGCGGGCTTCCACCTCAGCGCCGGCCGCTCCGGGAGACTGAGCCAACTCTGGCGTCTCGGGGCCCTCGTGGAGCTTCTTGGACTTGCTGTGAGGCATTCAATTCTCCTGATCGTACGAACAGAGCATGCCACGGAGAGCCGTTGCTGTCGGCACGACTAGGTAGGGATCGGCTGAAGGACGGAATTGATCACTATTCTCGGGGAGCGACCCGCACTCCCCGACATTGACTTGACCGACGCTGAGGTCCGCCTACCCAGTTATCTCCACGCGATCCGAGAAGAGCGCCGTGATCAGGAGAGAGCCAACCAGCCATAGCGCCACCAGAACGAGAGCCTGGTCCGCCGGCAGCGAGACGGTTGCCGCCCCACCACTGAAACCGCTTCCAGATCCCGTCGCCAGCGCTGCGTTGGCAACGCTGAACGGCATGTACTTGACGATGTCGGGCAGGAAGATGCTGGCGAAGCTCTCCCCAAAGTAGAAGGCGATGCCGGCGCCGATTCCGGCTAGCTGGCTGCGAGCCAGAGTGGCGATGGTGAACCCAAGACCTGCCTCCTCAGCGACCGCGAACCAACCCTTGAGGAGCCGCTCCGGGAGGTGGCTGAGTGTGGAGGTGTCGCCCAGGCCGCTCGTCGAGACGCCGGCCAGGTGGGCCCCCACGATGGCTGCCACGATCGAAATCCCGAAGGCGACAACTACGCCGATACCGATCATCAACGAGATCGACGCGAACGACACGAGCATGTATCGAACGCGGCTCTCACCGCGAGCCACGGCCGATTTGAGCGTTCCCCAGCTCCACTCGGAGCCCGCAATCGCCGCGCCGTAGACCATCGCGAAAAGCCCGCCGAGGCCGGTTATGAAGGTCAGCATCCGGTCGTATGCGCCCGGGAATGTAACCAGTTCCTTGGCCGCCGTGCCGCGTCCGCTTCCACCAGGCCCGCCCAAGTTGCTGTTGGCCGTGGCTCCGACCGCAACGACGATAAGCACGAGCAATCCAACCAGCAGCCCGAATGTCACCCACGTCGCCGGCCGACGGATCAGCTTTCGAATTCCCGAGAAGAAGAGCCTCATGCCGCGGCCCCCTTTCCGGCGGGGGTGCCGCCATCTTGCCCGTCGATTGGCCCGGTCAGACCGACGAACGTTCCTTCGCCATCGGGCGACCCGTTGCCACCCGTAAGGTCCAGGAAGAGCATCTCCAGGTCGGCGCTCGACTCGAGGCCGGACGCGAAAATGCCCGCGCCGGCCAGCATCTGGTTGACGTCCTCTGCCCGATCGGGGGCGAGATGGACCGATAGCCAGCCTTCATCGCGGTCCGTTTCCGCCAGCGGCTCTGCCTTGGCGAGCGGAGCTAGAGTCTTGATCGCCGCATCAACCAGGCTGGGCCTAACGCGAACTCTGACCACTCCCTCCAGAGACAGCAGTTCCTTGAGCGGGCCTTCGCGAACGAGCTTGCCGGCCGCGATGATCCCGACCACGTCCGCCATGACTTGAACCTCGGCCAGCAAATGGCTCGAGATGAAGACCGTCTTGCCCAGGCCTGCCAGCGTCTTGAGCGTGTCGCGCATCGCTACGATGCCGGCCGGATCGAGGCCGTTGGCGGGCTCGTCGAGCAGCAGCAACTTGGGATCATTCAGCAATGCGCCGGCGATTCCGAGCCGCTGCTTCATGCCCATCGAGTAGTTCTGGACCTTGTCGCCGGCGCGATCGGCCAGCCCCATGAGATCGAGCAGCTCGTCGATCCGCCCGGCCGGGACCGGGGCGCCTGCCGCAGCCAGTTCACGGAGGTTGGCTCGGCCCGATAGGAACGGATAGAAGGTCGGCGATTCGACCAGCGCCCCGACTTCGAACAGGCGGCGTCTGTCTCCGCGCTTGAACGGCTTGCCGAGCAACTCGACCGTGCCGCCGTCGGAGTGGACGAGTCCCGTCAGGACTCGCATCGTCGTCGTCTTGCCGGCACCGTTGGGACCAAGGAAGCCATACACGACGCCCGTCGGCACCGACAGATCGAGGCCGTTGAGAGCACGCCGCGAGCCGTAGTTCTTGCGCAGGCCGCGAGTCGCCAATGCAAGGCCGTCCGTGCCGCTCATGCGCGCCCTTCGCCGGCACCGCGCGCCGCGCTCGAGGGTGGCAATTCGGAATTCACGCGAGTTCCTCCTTCGGTCGAAACCGACGACTGGATTGCGGCCGACAATCGCTCGACCATGATTTGGAGAAGACGATCGAAGTCGGCCAATTCATCGGCAGTCAGGAGGCCGAGCACTCGTCGCATTGCCTGTTGCCGAGTGCCCTGAATCTGGGCGAGCAGGCGAACGCCCTCGTCGCTGAGCTTGCAGTCGACAACGCGACGGTCGTCGGCTCGGTGGCTTCGGACGACAAGGCCGCGGCGCTCCACTCGATCAATCAGCTCAGAGGCAGTGGCGTCGGTCACGCCCAACTTGTTCGCCAGCTGGCCAATTGAAACCGGCCCTGATTGGCCCAGAACGAACAGAAGCCGCAACTGCCCAAACGTCATGTCATGGTGGGCCCACTCCGGCGGGTCCTTCGGCATCAGTTCGAATAGCGCCTGAGAGTGCTGATCGACTTCGTCCAACGTTATGGCATGTCCAGATATTTCGGGCATGTCCTGATCTTACGGCACATTCCTCAGGAACTCCTGAAAGCGCCACGAATTCTCGCCGGGGCCTCCCACGGCCGCGCACCTACTTCGCGGTTCCGACCAGCCAATCCTTCCACGTGGCCTCGGCCGGGCCGGCAGTGAACGAGTTGCCGAATCGGACGAGCGGCAGACGAAGCAGGCCGTTGTTGGCGAGCAACCGCTCCACGATCTCGTCGTCGGCCAGGCGCATGTATGCCAGGCCGAGGTCCTTGTAGCGGCGACTCTCCGTGTCCAGGAGCGCGGCCGCACCCAGCCGCTCGACGAACCGGCGCAACTCCCCCGCCGCGATCGGCTTGCGCCTCAGGTCCACGAACGTGACCGTCGCGCGGCGTTCCTTGAAGAAGCGCTGCGCCGCCTGGGTCGGGCGCGAGTCGACCAGGCCGAACATCTGGACGGTGGGAGCTGTGGGATTCGGCATGCGCGTAGGGTAACGAAGCCGCCGGACGCGCGCCTCTCCCCCTCCATCGCCGCGCCGGGTACCATCCACGCAGGAGGTGCGGTGTGATCTGGTTCACCGTTGAGTTGAGCGACAAGCCCGGGTCCCTGGCGAAGATGGCCGCCGCTCTCGGCGACAGCGGCATAAACATCAGCGCCATCGTCGGCATTGCCGAGGACACGGACGGAGCGTTGATGCTGGCTACGAGCGACGCGGAGGGCACGCGCAAGGCGTTCACCGCGCTGGGCCTCGCATTCGACGAGCACAATGCGGAAGAAGGGCTCGAGATCGCCAACAACCCCCGAGTGGCACGCGGTCTGGCAGACCGCGGACTGGGCGTCGGCTGAGATGGCAAGTCCGGCCCACGTCGCCCCCACAGTCGCCGTCCGGCTCGACTATGCCGACCGGCCCCGCGCCATTCAAGAGATCGTCGCCCACGTCGCGGACAACGGCGGCACACTGCGAACCCTGAGCACGGTGCGGCGCTGGCAGGATGATTCGGGCAGAGCCCTGGTCGAGATCGAGTTGGAGGTCGAAGGGCTATCCGAAGAGCTGGTCACCGGCATTCTCGGCCAGCTCCCGGATATCGCAGGCTGCCGCCTGACGCAGTCCCTGGACAAGGTCTTCGGCAAGCGGCTCATCGTCATCGGCGGAGGGGCCCAGATCGCTCAGGCCGTCCTCGGCGCCGTGAGTGAGGCCGACCGCCACAACCTTCGCGGCGAGAAGATCAGCGTCGATACGATTCCGCTGGTCGGCGAGGAGAACCTTGCCGCTGCCGTCCGCGCCGTGGCAGACCTGGACCGAGCTCGGGCCCTCCTCCTGGCCGGTTCGATCATGGGCGGAGACATAACCAGGGCCGTCCAGGAACTCCAGGCCGTCGGCATACCGGTCATCTCGCTGAATATGGTTGGCACCGTGGTGGACGTTGCGGACCTCGTCGTTACGGATCCGGTGCAAGCCGGCACGATGGCCGTCATGGGCATCGCGGACACCGCCAAGTTCGACTTCGCCCGCCAGAAGGGCCGGCGCTACTAGGCATACGGGAGAAGCAGGAAGTTGGGCAGACCATTCGGGGACCCCGCGGTCAAGCCAATCGAGTCCGTCCTCGAATCGACGCTGGGCAAATCATTCAGCCGGTTCGGGGCGACGCTCGCGTTGGCCGCCGCCTTCTCGCAGGAGTGGAACTTCAGCAAAGGCAGTGGTTGGATGCTCAAGGTGCACGACGGCAAGAAGGCGCTGCTCTACGTGATCCCTCTGGCCGGTTGCTTCAGGATCAGCATGGCCATCCGCGAATCGGAACGAGACGCCCTGCTGGCGGACCCCGATCTCCTGGCGGTGCACGATAGGCTGGCCTCGTCGAAGAAGTTCTCGGAGGGTTACGCCATCGGGTTCGACGTCGATGAAACCTCCGACTTCGCGTCGGTTGAGTCGTTCGTGTCGAAACTCATCGCGGCACGGCGCTAGGCGCGCGGAGGCAGGAATGCGCATTGCGACCTGGAACGTCAACTCGCTCAAGGCTCGCATGGAGCGAGTCGAGGGATGGCTGACCGAGAAGCAGCCGGATGTCCTTCTGATGCAGGAAACCAAGCTCGCGGACGAGACGGCGCCGACGATGCCGTTCAGCATGGCCGGCTACGACCTGCTCCACCACGGCGAGGGCCGCTGGAACGGCGTGGCAATCGCCAGCCGAATCGGCATCTCGGAGGTTGTAACCAACTTCGGCGACGGGCCTGTACGCCGCTCCCCGGGCTCGGATGCGATCGCCGAAGCCCTGGAGGCCGAGGCGTCGGAGGCATCGGCTGACGAAGCCCGAATGGTATCGGCGGTCTGCGGGGGCATTCGCGTAGTCAGCATCTACGCCCCGAACGGCCGCGCCCTCGACACGCCCTTCTATCGGGCCAAGCTTGCCTGGTTCGATCGACTGGCTCGCTGGCTGCGCGAGGAATGCGACCCGAGCCAGCCCATCGCAATCGGCGGGGACTACAACGTCGCGCCGGAGGATGCGGACGTCTACGACATGGCCTTCTTCGCCGGCGGCACCCACGTCTCCGGACCGGAACGCGCCGCCCTTGCGACTCTGCGCGACTGGGGCCTCATCGACGCCTACCGGCTTCATCACCCCGAGCCGGGCAAGTTCTCGTGGTGGGACTACCGGGCCGGCAACTTCCACAAGGGCCTGGGCATGCGCATAGACCACATGTATGTGACGAAGTCCGTTGCAGAGCGCTGCACCGCGGCCGAGATAGACCGCGACGCCCGCAAGGGCACCTTGCCGTCAGACCACGCCCCGCTCTACATCGATCTCGCGGACTGACGAGGCGCCGCAGGCCAAGCTCGCCGGGCGACGAGGTAAACCGCCCGGCGTGACCCGCCCGGCTCCGGCGCTAGGTAGCCTGTGGAGAGGGGCTGGGTGACGGCGCCGGGAGTGAGGGGACGGTAAGTACCTGGCCGATCCTGATCGAGAAATTCGCCGGGATCTTGGGATTCAGGGCCATGAGTTGAGCCCTGGTCGTGTGGTACTTGGTGGCGATCTTGGTCAGAGTGTCGCCGGCCACGACCGTGTATTGGGTCAAGCTGCCGCTCGGGCCCGGAGTCACGACGATGCCCGGAGATGCTGACTTGCTGCCGCCCGGAACGGGGCTGCTTGAATCGACCGGTCCGCTCTCCGCCGGCGTGGTGGACGCAGTCGGACCCACCGCGGCGTTGCTGTGGCCCAGGAGCGACGGGATCACCACCAGCACGCCGATGACCAGCACCGCGCCGAGTGCGGCGGCAACGAGGGGCCACAGAGTGCGGTGGCTCTCTCGGCCTCGGAGTTCCGGGTAGTCGTACTGAGTCGGCGGCTTCTCCCAGTTGGGATGGCTCGGTCCGCGACGGGGCTGAAGCGCAGGCGTCCACGGCTCCGACGACGACGCCTGGAGCGTGTTCGGCCTCATCCTCGTCTGCGGTCGGGAGGGCGGGCGCGGCCGCTGGTCGCCCGAACCTGTTCCCTCGAGGGCGCCCGGCTTGCGCTCGACTCGTTCGTCCGCCTGTGAGCCCCTCAGCTCTTGCCCGTTCTCTTCGTCTCGATACATCGTTCGTCCTCGTCGTGAGGCGCCGCCGCAGGGTCCAGAGCCCGGTTGACGCATTGAGTGGTGCGGCCCCAGGAGCACCCGAGGCACGGCCGATCCGCCCTAAGGGTACGGCAGGTGGGTTACGAGGGTACAGGATGCCACGTCAGAGTTCGGGCGGCACGCCGGATATTGCTCAGCCGACGCCCATTTCACTGGGACATGGCGATTGGCGCCGCGCACCCAATCGAACGGGATGGCACTATTCACCAATGGAAATTCGCTTTCTCGGCGCTGCCAATACCGTCACCGGATCTCAATACCTGCTCGTCACCGAGCGGGCCAAGATTCTCATCGACTGCGGCATGTTCCAGGGTGGGCCGCACGAAGAGATGCGCAACCGCGTTCCCCTCGCCTACGACCCCACGAGCCTCGACGCGATCGTCCTGACCCACGCCCATCTGGACCACTGCGGCCTGATCCCGCATATCGTGGCCCAGGGCTTCAATGGTCCGATCTACGCCACCAAGGGCACGATAGAACTGGCTTCGCTGGTGCTGCTCGACTCGGGCAAGCTGCAGGAGCAGTTCGCTCAGCGCCATCGCCGCTGGGCTTCCAAGAATCCGGACAAGGCCGCTCGCGAGGATCAGAAGGACGAGGCCGAGCTTCTCGCCCAGGAGAAGATCGCGGCAGAGGGAGACGCAGGTTCGAGCGTTGCCGCAAGCGCAACCACGACATCCACGGGCGGGCACATCGGCGACCTAACACCCGACGGTCACGTCATCGCCTCAGGCATAGACGAACTGGCCCTGCGGGATGAGCAAGGCATCGGGCCGCGAATGGGCTACCTGCCCGTTGCCCAGCTGAGCGCCACCGTTCCGGCTGCCGGCACCCCGGGCAGTCTCCCGGGCGCAGACCTGAACCTCGGCGAGCCGGTCTACGATCTGGCTCAAGCCCAGAACTCGCTGGCGAGTTTCCGAGCCACGGACTACGACAAGCCCATCGACGTCGCGCCGGGCATCACCGCCGTATTCCACGACGCCGGCCACATCCTCGGTTCCGCCATCGTGGAGCTGCGAGTCGAGGCTCAGAAGGATGTCCCGGCCCGCACGCTCATCTTCTCCGGCGACCTCGGCCGAACCGGCGCGCCGATCCTGCGAGACCCGACGATCATCACTGCGGCGGACTACGTCCTGGTCGAGTCCACCTACGGCGGCCGAACGCACGAGCCGGAAGAAGAGTCGCTGGCCGCGCTTGCGCAAGCCGTCAATGACGTAGTCGCCCAGCAAGGCGTCCTCCTCATTCCATCGTTCGCAATCGGTCGAACGCAGGAAGTCGTCTGGGCGCTCGAGCATCTCCTCGACGCCGGCCGGATCCCGAAGATCAAGCTCTTCCTGGACTCGCCAATGGCCTCGAAGGCTTCGACCATCTACCGCGAGCACACGGACTACTACGACTCCGAGACTCTGGCGCTGCTCAATCGCGGCGAAGGCCCGATCGACTTCCCCGGCCAGCTCGAGACGCCCACGGCCCAGCAGTCGGAAGCGATCGAGCGGTCGCGTCGGCCGTACGTCCTCGTCGCCTCGAACGGCATGCTGACCGGCGGTCGGGTTCTTGGTCACCTTGAGTCGCTCGTCGGCGACACGAAGGCGATGATCCTGTTCGTCGGCTATCAGGGCGAGATGACTCTCGGCGCCCGACTCCAGGCAGGAGCCAAGGTGGCCCGACTCGACGGCCAGGAATACCAGGTCCGCTGCGCCATCCGGTCGATCACCGGCTTCTCGGCCCACGCCGATGAGCCCGGGCTGCTGTCATGGCTGGGCAACTTCATCGCGGGCCGCAAAGCCGGCGATACGGGCGTCCCGCGGCGCGTCTTCATCGTCCACGGCGACCCGGACGCTCAGGCGATCCTGGAGCCCAAAGTCCAGGCCCTCGGTCTGCCGACCATGGCCCCGCACTGGCACCAGCACGTTACGTTGGACTGAGGTCGGCTTCAGGGCAAGTTCTGCATCCCGCGCGCCTCTACCCCGCCGCGGTCCCCGTGCTGCCCGGCGCGTGAAGCGGGATTCCGGCCTTGCAGGCCGGACACGTCTCGGCGCCGGGCTCGTAGGTCGGGAGCTGGAGCTGCCACAGGGCTGAGAGCGGGTAGTTGCGACCCGTCTTCGGTGAGGTGAGCGAGGCCAGCCCGCCGGAGCGATCGGCCATGACGGCGCACGAGACGATCTCGCCGCCGAACGCCTCGACGGCCGGCAGCATCGCCAGCAGCGAGCCGCCCGTGGTCAGGATGTCGTCCACCAGCAGGACGCGCTCTCCGGGGGCGATGGTGAAGCCGCGCCGGAATTCGCGCCGCGTGGTGCCGTCCGGATCTTTGACTTCCTCGGCGAAGATGCTCCGGACGCCGAGCTGGCGAGCGGTCTCGAATGCGAGCACGACGCCGCCGGTCGTGGGCCCGGCCACGAGATCCACCAGCGGCGACCCATCCGGAGCGCGATGCCGCGCCGCCCAGAAACCGCACAGCTCACTCGTGGCGGCCGTGTCCTGAAGAACCAGGAACTTCTCCAAATACCGCTCCGAGTGCTTGCCGCTCTTCAGCAGGAAGTGGCCTTCCTTGAGCGCTCCAGACAGGCGGAATAGGTCCTCTGTCCGCGAGGCAATGGCCCGCGCGGCGGCCAGCTGGGCCTCGGATCGAAGTGTCGTCATGGGGTCCTCCTCGCGGGCTCAGCGGTCGTTGTCACGGGCGATACTCGGCGCCCTTGGCCGACGGCGCGCCGGTGCGCTTCGGCAAGGCCGTTCCGATGAGCGACCGATAGGAGTCCAGCCCGCGGCGCAGGCAATCCGCTCGCAGCTCGTCGCCCAGGCGGACCGGCAGCTCCGGGTCGGCGAAGATGGCCGTGCCAACCTGGACCGCGACCGCACCGCAGGCCAGGAAGTCCAGGACGTCGTCCAGGTTCGTGACCCCGCCGATGGCCACGATCGGGATCGAGACGACCTGCGCCACCTCGTAGACGATGCGCAGGGCCACGGGCTTGATGGCGGGCCCAGAAAGCCCGCCGTACGTGTTGCCCAGGAACGCCCGGGTCCGATCGGCCGAGACGGCAAGTCCAGACAGCGTGTTGATCGCGCAGATCGCGTCTGCGCCGGCTTCCTCGATCGCTTTGGCGATGGGCCGGACGTCCGTCACGTTCGGCGAGAGCTTGACCAGCAGCGGCAGATCCGTTGCTCGCCGGACCGCGGCGGTGACAGCGCGGGCGGCATCGCGATCTATCGCGAACTGGAGCCCGCCCTTGCCGACGTTGGGGCAGCTTATGTTCAGCTCGATGCCGGCAACGCCGGGCACGCCGTCCAGGCGGCGCGCGACTTCCACGTAGTCCTCGATCGATTCGCCGGCCACGTTGACGATGACCGGCACCTTCCAGCCCTGCCAGATGGGGCCGTACTTCTCGATTACCGCGTCCACGCCCGGGTTCTGCAGGCCGATGGCGTTGAGCATTCCGCCCGGCGTTTCGGTTACGCGGGGCGGCGGATTACCCGCCCGCGGCCGGAGAGTGGTCCCCTTGCAACAGATCGCCCCGATCCGCTGGACATCCACGACCTCGCCGTATTCCACTCCGTAGCCGAACGTGCCAGAAGCCACGAGGATCGGGTTGTCGAGCACCAGGCCGCCGTGGTCCGGCGCTCCCCGCGCCGGGGCGAGGTCCACCGACAGGTCGATCCGATCGAGCGCCGCCTGCACGGCGAGCGTAGGTCGGGCAGCCGTCGGGGCACCGAGATCGGCCACAGCGGATCCGCCCGTCTCGACCCGAGGCCGGCCGGCAGGAGCCTTGAACCGATCGGCAGGCTCGATTGCGCCCTTCGCCTTCCGAACGGTGGGTGTTCGTTTGGACCTGTTGGAGTCCGTCCCTACGCGCATGTCGCCGAACCTGATGAGGACCTGCTTTGGCGACTTCGCCTTCTTCGGTGTCATGCGACGCGCCTCACAACGCCGGCCATGCGATCTCCTCGGCCGCGAAAACGGGACCTTCCCGGCAGACGCGCAACGGACCCTCTACACCGATCACCGTGCAGCCGAGACACGCGCCTACGGCGCAGCCCATCGTCTGCTCCATGGAAACCTGCAGGAATGACTTGCGGCGAGCGGTCGTGGAGCCGAGCGGATCGGCCTTGCCGGCGCCCCTCTTTCGGCCGAGCTTGGCCACGCCCAGCCGGTCTCGCCGCCCAACGGCGAGCGCAGCGAGCCGCGCCAGCATCGGGTGCGGACCGCAGGCGAATGCCTGATCCGCCCAGGCCTCGTATTCCTGAACCAGCTCCGTCACATAGCCGTGATGGCCGAGCGACCCATCGTCCGTGGCCACGACGTATTCGACTTCGTCGGGCAGAAGGTTCGAGGGATAGACGTGCGCGGCGCTCAGCGCCCCGAACAGGATCGTGACCTGCCGGCCGTCGCGGATTGCCTCGTCGGCGAGCATCCGGACACCGGCCATGCCGAGGCCGCCGGCAATGAGCAGCAGGTGGCGGCTCCGTGGGTCCACCTCGAACGGCCTCCCCAGCGGACCGAGCATGTCGAGCCGCTCACCCTCGCGGACGCGGGTCATCCACTCCGTTCCACGGCCGACGGTTCGGAAGTGGAGCGTGACGATGCCCGTGCCGGGATCCGCCGTGTTGATCGAGAACGGGCGCCGCAGAACCAGGCCGGAGCAGTCGCCCGTGCGAACGTGGACGAACTGCCCGGCCCTCGATCCACTGGCAAGCTCAGGTGCGTGGAACGATTGAAGCCACTGTCCCGGCAGAATCTGCCGGCTCTCGACCAGTTCGGCGGCGACCAGGCGCATCGTCACCGGCGGTCGTCGCCCCTACTTGTCCGCGTCGTCGGAGTGGTCTTCCTGGGGCTCTTCGTCCGCTTCGCTCTCGCCGCCTTCGTCGCCATCCTCGGAGGCTCCGTCCGCTCCGGACAGAGCCGGGAAGGCCTCGGCCAGCGTGTCGGCGAGATCGCCAAAGATGTCCGTCGGGTCGTAGAACTCGACGATGTCGTCCGGACCGTCGAGCTTGCGCCAGGTCCCGGCTTCGGCTTCGGCCTCAGGTACGACCTCGGCCGTGAAGGTGCCTGAAGCCCGCAGGGTGAGCCGCTCGTCGTCGTCGTCGATGATCACCAGGTCGCCCAGGAATGCGGTCAGCTGTGAAGCCGCGCTCTCGAACTGCTCGAGGAGATGGGCCTCGGTCTGCTGGCTGCGCTCCTGGAATGCCAGGGCCAGGTCGTAGAGCCGCCCGGCGGCCTCTTCCTCGGTCTCGGGCGCCTCGTCGACATCGCGCCCACCGGCGGCCCAATCGTCTGCGGCTGCGGCGTATGGATTCTCACCGCCGAGGGGGATCGTGTCCGTTGACGAGATGTCGGCCGACTTGAGCAAGTCGGCGGTGCCGGTCGGCTCCTCATCGAGACCGGCTTCGGCCTTGGTCGCTTCCTGGAACGCCGCGAAGACGTCGGCCAGGTTGTACAGCTCGATCAGCTCCGACGGGTTCTCGATGGTCTCCGTCTCGCTGACCCACTTGCCGGTGGCCTCATCGAGGTAGCGGCTGCGGCTACGGAAGGTGAGGTCCTCGGCGACGGCAAGGTAATCCACCTCGTCGTCGATGAGAACCAGACCGCCGAGGTCGGCGATCCGTTCGGCATTCGCGTCCAGGAACTTGCCCAGCTGGGCCGACGCGGCGGCCAGAAAATCGGTCCTCTCAAGTGAGGCGTCCGCGGCGAGTTCGCCGAGCTGGTCATTGCGGCTCGTATCCATCGCTGTGGCCCTCCTAGCCCTTGAACTCGAGATCCGGGCCCATTCGCTCCCGGAGGAACATCGAATGATGTCGTTCGAACATCCATTCCCCGGCTCGGTGGCCAAGGGCTCTCGTGGATTCGTCGGCTTCGAGCTTGTCCAGCGTGCCGTAGTCGGGCAGGTCAAGCATGATCACGTTGTCGAAGTCCCAGCCATGAGCGACGTTGAACCAGCCGACGAACTTGATCCCGAACTTCTCTTCGTACTGCTTCATCTGCTTGGCAAACAGAGTCTTCATGAAGAACTTGAAGAACGGGTCTCGTCCGCGACGGACCGAGAAGTAAGTCGCGAGGACTGGCACGGGCTATGCGGTCTCCTGGTTGATGAACTCCCGCGGTTGCCGAGGCGCACCGCAGCGCGGCGCCTATTCTCGCACGCCAGCCGGTAGCGCGGTTCCTCTCGTTTGGGCCGGGCGACGCAAACCCCCTCTCGCGCGGAGCCACGCGGCGATGCTGAACGGCCGGTCAGGCCTCAGCCGTCGCCTTCGTCCGCTTCCGCGTCCTCGTATGCCAGGCGGCCGGCGGCGATCGTCAGCAGCACGCGGCCGGGCAACTCACGGCCGATGAGCGGCGAGTTCTTGCCCTTCGAGAGAAGTGACTCGGGCGTGACCGTCCAGCGGTCGGACCGATCGAAGACCACCAGGTCGGCCGGGGCTCCCTCGGTCAGGCCGCGGGGCCGGGCGGCGGCCACGACCTCAGCCGGACCCGTTGTCAGCGCCGCGATCGCGCGAGCGAGCGGCAGCCGGCCCGCATCGACGAGAGACAGCAGCACGCCCAACGCAGTCTCGATGCCGCTGATCCCGTTCGAGGCTTTGCCGAACTCCACTTCCTTGTCCACGATCGTGTGCGGTGCGTGGTCCGTGGCAACCGCGGAAGCGGTCCCGTCCACAAGCGCCGCAAGACACGCGGCCGCATCGGCGGCGGTGGCGAGCGGCGGGTTGACCCGCAGCGACGTGTTGTAGGGACCGTCCGTCAGGGCGCCGTCGATCCACGGATCGCGCGACGTGCCGTCCGCGGCGAGGGCTTCCCAGGCCCAGCGCCGCGCACCCGCGATCCACTCGTCCGTGAAGGCGAGGTGATGCGGCGTGACATCGCACGTTACCGGAAGTCCGGCGGCACGCGCCCGGCGAACCAGGTCCAGCGCCGGAGCGGTCGAGAGATGAGTCAGGTGGAGGCGCGCGCCTGGCTGATCGCCGAGAGCGTCCGCGAGAACGGCCAGATCACGCGCCACGGCCGAAACCTCCCCGGCCGTCGGCCAGCCGGCCAAACCCATGACGGAGGCGACGTAGCCTTCGTGGGCCTCGGAGCCGGCGGTGAGTTCAAGGTCCTCGGCGTGCTCCACGATGGGCAGCCCGAGCATGCCCGCGTACAGCAGCGCGCTGCGCAACAGCTTCGGCGTCTTGACCGGCGCGCCGTCGTCCGAGTAGCCGATCACACCGGCGTCGGCCAGCTCGCCCATGGCGGACAACTGCTCGCCGCCACGCCCGGCCGAAATGGCACCGAACGCCAGGACTTCGACCGGCGAACCGCTGGCGGCCGCCGCCGAGCGAACGCGCGCCAGAACGCCCGGGTCGTCGAGCGCCGGCTGGGTGTTCGGCATCAATGCAACCGTGGTGAAGCCACCGTGTGCGGCCGCGGCAGAACCGGTGGCCACGGTCTCGGCATCTTCAAAGCCCGGCTCGCGGAAATGGGCGTGGATATCGAAGAAGCCCGGGGCCACGACGACGCCCTTGTCCGTGACGCCCTCGGCTTCGGCGCCGTCAAGCCAGGTGACGGACTCGAGGATGCCGTCAATGACGACGACCTCACCCGGGCCTTCGCGCCCGGAGACCGGGTCGACGAGCCAGGCCTTCTCCAGCTCGAACCGCTCGACCAGCTCCCCAACCTTGGGACCGAGGCCGGTGGTGCCGCTACCGCCCGAGACGCTCTTGGCCGCGCTCATCGACCGGGCTCCGTCGTATGCGCTTCGTCGTGAGAGCCCGCCAGCAAGTACAGCAACGCCATCCGGACCGCCACTCCGTTCGAGACCTGATCCAGGATCACCGACCGGCCGCTGGTGGCGATGTCCGGCGCGATCTCCACACCTTCGTTCATCGGTCCGGGGTGCATGACGATCGCGTCCGGCTTCGCCAGTGAGAGTCGCTCGGCGTTCAGCTGGAAGCGAGCCGCGTATTCTCGCAGCGACGGAAGCAGCCCGCCCTGCATCCGCTCACGCTGGATGCGCAGACCCATTACGACGTCCGCGTCCTTCAAGGCCGCGCCGATGTCGCTGGTTACGTTGAAGCGGCCGTGACCGGGGACCTTGCCACTCGACCACTCGGCCGCCCAGCGATCCATCCCCCGCAAGAGAGTGGCCGGGCCACACAGCCAGAGGTCGGCGCCGGCAGCGGTCAGGGACCAGATGTTGGAGCGCGCCACTCGGGAGTGGAGGATGTCGCCCACGATCGCGACCTTCTTGCCGCGCAGGTCGCCCCCGGGGACGTTCTCGCGCATCGTGTAGAGGTCCAGCAGTGCCTGCGTCGGATGGGCGTGCCAGCCGTCCCCACCGTTGAGGACGTGGCCGCTGAAGATTTCGGCCGCCAGATACGGCGCACCGGAAACGGAGTGGCGCATCACGAGGATCTCGGCGCCGAGCGCCTCGAGTGTCCGGATCGTGTCCACCAGCGACTCGCCCTTGGTCACGGAGGAAGTGGCCGGCGCCACCGAGACCACGTCCGCGGAAAGGTTGCGCGCCGCGGACTCAAACGAGACGCGGGTCCGCGTCGAAGCTTCGTAGAAGAGAGTGGTGACGCGACGCCCATTGAGGGCCGGCACCTTGCGGATCGGGCGGGCGAGGATGCCCTTCATCTGCTCCGTGGTCCGCATGATCAGTTCGATCTCGGGCCACGTCAGGACATCCACGTCGATGAGGTGGCGGTGATGCCACGCGACGACGTCCGTACCGGCGCTGCTTGCGGCGGGAGCCACGGTTGTCATGAGTTGCCCGCCGCGGTCGCGTCGGGGGCGCGGAGCTCGCGGGCGATGCTGACTTCGTCGGACCCGTCCGTCTCCGCGACGTGGACGTGGACGATCTCTTCGCGTGAAGTAGGCACATTCTTTCCCACGTGGTCCGCCCGGATCGGCAGCTCACGGTGGCCGCGATCTATCAGCACCGCCAGCCGAATTGCCCGCGGCCTCCCAAAGTCGATGAGGGCATCCATGGCGCAGCGGATCGTGCGGCCCGTATACAGCACGTCGTCAACCAGCACGATCGTGGTGCCGTTCAGGTCGAAGGGAAGGTCCGTGCCCTTGACGATGGGCTGCTGCGCAACGAGCGAGAGGTCGTCGCGGTAGAAGGTGATGTCGAGCGCACCGACCGGGAGCCGCACACCCTCGTGCTCCTCGATCGCGTCGGCTATCCGCTTGGCGAGGGGGACGCCGCGGCGCTGGATGCCCACGAGGGCAAGCCCCTGCGTGCCGGCCTGCTTCTCGACGATCTCATGGGAGATCCGGACGATCGCCCGTCTGATCTCCTCGCCCGTCATGATCTGCCGGTCGGTCATCGATTCTTGCTGCCCTGCACGGCGCAGTCCTCCTTCCCGGCCTCACGGAGCCGGTCGTTAAAGGTCGAGGGAAGGATACAGCGCCCAGGCCGCGAGCGCCGGTAGGCAGTTGCATCGGCCGGCCGACGGCGAGCGCCTGGTTCCCGGGCGTGGCCGTGAACTACGGCGCCGGTGACTCCGACGCGGAACCGCCGGACGGCAACTCGCCGACGACCGTGGGATTGGGTGTCGGGACCGGCGTCGATGGCACAGCGGGGATGGTCCGAATGTACGTCTTGCCGTCCACGGCCGAGGTGTAGATGAGGTGGCCGTGGTCGAACGCAATGGAGTCGAGAACATCGCCGACGGCCAGGATGGGCTCGTTGGGGTTCACCAGTCCGGTTGTTCGATCGACAGAGAAGACACTCACGCGACCGCTCCGCGAGCTGCCCCGATCGGCCACCCAGATCGCCAGATGACCCGACTCGTCCCACCGGACTATCCAGCTGTGAACCTGATTTGGCCCGGCCGCAACCGGCAGAACCTGTGGAAGCAGGGACTGGCCCGGATCCTGCGTCCTCGGAGCATCGGTCGCCACGGCGGATGTTGCGTCCGGCCCCGCTGCTGGCGCGTCTGACGACGTCGCTTCAGGCATCTCGCTCGGCAGAGGCGACGCCGTAACCACAGCGTCCGGCGTCGCGGCGATCGTCGGGCTCGGGGACTCGGTCGGCAGCGCGACCGGCCCAAGCGACACCGGTGTCAACGTGAGGTCGGACCATTTGTCGAAGTAGAGATCCCCGGTGCCCGGCTGCCACAGCCCCGACTCCGGATCGAATTCAACCGTGCCCGACCAGTAGACGAGGAACCGGCCCGCCGGGTCCAGGGCCGGCAGCAGCATCGGCACATCTATCTGGCGGGCGGTCCCAGTGCCCGGGTCCAGGACACATGAGGTTGAGCCGTCGGATGCCGACCCGCTCGGGACGCCAGCGGCAGAGATCTCGCTAACGAGGATCTGCCGGCCGTTCCACCCGGCGAGCAAGTCCGCATGGCGGAAAGTGACCGGTTCGGCGCGCTGCTGACCGATGCGCCAGACGAACACGTCTGGGCCGGTGCTGCGGTCTGCCGGTCTGGCCGCGAAGGCCAGCATGGTGCCGTCGGCCGAGAACTCGGGGTCGCGACCGACGATCTCGTATCCGGACAGAATCGCGATCGGTCCATTCTCGGCGGAGACGGAGGGCACAGGCGACGGCGTCGACCTTGGCGAGGGCGAGGCCTCCGGGGTGCCGGCCGGTGAGGCGGTCGGCACTTCCGTGGCCGGCGCCGTCGGTGAGGTCGGCGGAGTGGTCGGTGAGGTCGGCGTGGCCGAAATCGTCGGCGCGGTCGTCGCAACCGGCCCTGAGGGCCGTGGCGTCAGCTCGTCCAGCAAGACCGTCTTGGGCGTGGCGGAGAGCGGGACGACGGCGATCTTGTCCGCGGTCCAGACCGCGGCTCTCTTCGCGTCCGGGGCAATTGCGGCCGAAACCGTCGAGCCGCTCGCGATCGAACCGAGAGTCTGGCCGTTGGCCGCGCTGCAGCTGCCGTTCGTGGCGGGACATCCGCTGGAACTGCTCTTGATCTCATAGACGCCCGCGTTGGAAGCGATCCAGTATCTTGTGCCGCCGACGACGGCCAGCGGCCCCGCAGGAGCGGCGGACGCGCGGTCCGACGCCACGGAGGTCCCGATCGCGACGAGGGAGCTGGGCGTGGGGATCGACCCGATCGTCCCGACGGGGCTCTTCTGCATGATTGCGGTCGCCGTCACGACAACGATGACCCCCACGGCGACGGCCGTGAAGAGAAGTGGTCTGTTCCCTGAGCGAGTGGCCTTGCTCAAGCCGGGCATTCTCCTCGCGCCGGCCGAATCGACCGCGTCGAGAGCCGCCGACGTCCTTGCCCAGAGATCGCGCGGCGGCTCGGGCATGACCAGGCCACGCAGCTCCCCGCGGATGGAGCGGTGTTCCCGAGCCGCGGCAGCGCAGTCGGGGCATGAGGCGAGATGGCCCGCCAGCCAGGCCGCGTCGGTGGGCTGGAGCGGCGCATCGATCGACTCGGCCGCCAGCAGGCAGGCTCTCTCGTGGGCCCCTTCCGCCGTCCTGTCCGGGCGCTTGGTCTCCGAGCGCTTCATGTCGGGGCTCATCGTCGCGCTCCGGTGGTGTCGTCCTTGCCACGACTCGAGTCACCGCCGCGCGCGCGATCGGCGTAGGTAGCATCGAGCGCGGCTTCCCGTTCCTTCTCCAGGCGCTTCTCGTCGGCGAGTGCCTGGCGCAGGCTTTCCCTCGCCCGGGTCAGGAGAGCTCGAGCTGCAACGTGGCTGACGCCGAGGGTTTCGGCCAATTCCATGCCCGTCAGGTCGTTCACTTCGGCGAGCAGCAACGCTGCCTTCTGCCGCTCGGGAATACGTTCCAGGGCGCGGGCAAGTGGGCCCGAGAGCCGCATCTCCATGGCCAGGTGCTCGGCAGATGGGGCGGCGCCGTTACTCTCGCCCGTCCACGGCATGAAGCGAACGATGCGCCGGCGGCGCATCTCATCGAGGACCACCCGATGGGCGATCTGATAGAGCCACGCGCGGGCCTTGGCCCTGTCCTCGAGGGAGTCCTGTGCCTTGTAGGCTTTGATGAATGCATCCTGGGTGAAGTCGGCGGCCACATCGGCGTCGCGGACCATCCGGAACACGTAGGCGTAGATCTCGCCGTGGTGGAGGGCGAAGAGTTCCTCGATGAAGGCCCGATCGCGGGCGCCTTCAGACGCGGCAGTCACGCCGCTCTCCAATCGCCAGCTGGTTGCGCTGATGGACACTCTCTCGCCGCCGTTACGTGCCGCGTCAACAGACAGTAGGGCGTCCCCGCGCGCCAACTATCAGAGACGGGGCCATACCCGCCCCTGTGACGCCGCAACACCATGTCCCCTCTTGTCATGATCGACCCGCAGCTCCCCCATTCGGCCCGAAGCGCATCAACTCTTCCACGGCCTCCTCGGGCGAGACCGGATTGACTGGAAGACCAGTGCCGAGTTCCAGCCCGGCGATCTCGCGCAGTCTCGGGTGGACTTCCCAGTGCCAATGGTACGTCGCGTCGACACGCTCACGGAGCGGGGCTGCGTGAAGCACGAGATTATGCGGAGGACCGTCCAAGCAGGCCAGGCGCCCCAGAACCTGCCGCAGGGCCTCCGCCGTCGAGGCGAGGCCGGCATCGGAGGTGGTCGCGAAGTCGGCGGCGTGGCGGCGCGGCACTACCCACACTTCGAACGGCGATCGCGAAGCGAACGGGGCGAACGCGACGCTGGCCTCGTCCTCCCAGATCATCCGCGTTCCCAGCCGAGGCTCTTCCCGGACGAGGCGGCAATATGGGCACTCACCCTCGCGGATCAAATAGCGGGCTGCGCCGCCGATTTCCTCCGCCACTCGGTGTGGAATCTGGGGGAGGTCGTAGAGGTCGAGGCAGAGATGGTTGGTTCGAGCGCCGGCCTGGGCGCCCCAGTTCTGGACAACCTGCAGATACTCCGTCTGACCGAGCCGCTGGGCGTCGACGAACGCCTTTCGAACGGCGGTCAGCATGGTCACGAGCATTTCACTGCCGACGGCCTGAAGGGGACGATGCTCACCCGGCGGCGCAACGATCGTCCGCCAGCTTCCCGAGGCGCGGGCTTGAGCCATTGCAACCTGGGCCAGGTTCCTGTCCATTTCCCGAGCTTCGCCCTGGGCTCCAACGACGTTGAAGGCATAGTCCTTGAGAGTCCTGACCCGAACGCCCTCGCCCGACGGCTGGGTGCAGTTCTGGCAGGGGCCGTCGTCCACGGCCGCCGCCGCGAGCGCGAAACGGCCGCGATGGAAACGGCGGTCGACGACCGTCGCCACCCACCAGCCGGTGATGTCGTCGCGGCGCAGTTCGAAGAGGCCGGCGCCCATCAGTAAGCCCTCCCGGCGCCCGGCTCGATCGCAGACGCGATGGCAGGCTCGATCGCAGGCCCGGCTGCAGGCGCCTCTTCGGGGGCGGCTGAGGGCGTGAGTCCGGCCAGCAACGCTTCCAGCTCGGTCCTTACCGCGCCAGGTTCGGCGAGGGGCGGGATCGCTCCGAGAAGCGGCGCACCCAGGGCGCCGGCCAGGGCAACCGCGAACGCGGCAGCCGCTCGTCCGACAGACTCGGTCGAAGGTGCCGACGCGAGCCCGAGTTCGCGGTCGATCGAGGTCGACTCGACGTCGGGCATGCCGCAGGCGTCGATCAACTCGAAATCGGCGAGTCTGGCAGTCACGTTGAGGGCAACGCCGTGGTAGCTCACGCCGCGCTCGATGCGCACCCCCACGGCGCCGATTTTGCGACTCCCGTCGCCGCACCAGCAACCCGGATAGTCCTGCTTCGGCCCTGCCGCGACCCCAAAGGACGCGCAAGTATCCGCGAGCGCCGACTCGAGGGCACGAACCAGCGGTCGGACGAGGAGGCCGCGGTCCACCAGCTTCACGATCACATAGCCGGTCAGCTGGCCCGGGCCGTGGTACGTGACCTCGCCTCCGCGTTCGGTCTGGATCAGTTCGATGCCGCGGGCCGACAGCTCGCCGGGCGTGGCCACGACGTGAGACGGGTCACTGTGCCGGCCGAGAGTGAGGACTGGCTCGTGCTCCAGGAGCAGCAACTGGTCGCCGACCAGGCCGGCCACCCGCGCCGCAACCACCCGGTGCTGCAAGTCCCAGGCGTCTCGATAAGCCGTCCGACCCAGCCACCAGACGCCGAGCGGAGACGTCGGCGTGTTGCGTTGACGTTGCGAGTCTTGTTCGGGGCGATCCATCGCCGCCACGATAGCAAACGCGGATGGCACGGCCCTGCAGCTGGCCGCCGGCGTCCCGTCGCCGATCGGCGCCTCGCTCGTGGCCGAACCCAGGAGATCTGTTGCTGCGCCGTCAACCGGCCCGATGGCGCCTCGCAACCGAAAACTCCAGCGCAAACCGCGAGCCGGAGCCTCTCGTTCAAGAATGGCCATCGCCCAAACGGTCAAGCCGACGTATTCTCGTTCCCGGAAGCGGGCCGGCGTACACCGCCAAATGGCTCGGCGTACGGCAAGAAGACGCAATGGAGCGCAAACATGGCCCCTGCCAGGCGCATCGGCATCCTCACCGCCGGGGGCGACAGCCCGGGCTTGAACGCGGCAATTCGAGGGATCGGCAAGGCGGCCATCGGTCAGCACGGCATGCAGGTCATCGGCTTCCGCGATGGCTTCCGAGGGCTTGCCGAAGACCGCTCCGTGTTGCTCGACAGAAGGCTCTCCGGGATTCTGACCGTCGGGGGGACGATCCTCGGCACGAGCCGCGACAAGCCGCACAGGATGCTCGTCGACGGCGATATCGTGGACATGACCAGCGCCGTCGTCAGGACGTACCAGAAGCACCGTCTCGACGCCCTCGTTTGCCTCGGCGGCGGCGGCACCGCGAAGAACGCCCTGCGGCTCGTCCGGGCCGGCCTGAACATCATCACCCTGCCCAAAACGATCGACAACGATGTCGTCCTGACCGACGCGACGTTTGGGTTCGCGACGGCCCTCGACATTGCCACCGACGCAATTGACCGGCTTCACAGCACCGCCCACAGCCACCACCGGATCATCGTCGTCGAGATCATGGGCCATCGCGCCGGCTGGCTGACTCTGGGGGCCGGAATTGCCGGCGGAGCGGACGTGATCCTGCTCCCTGAGATCCCGTACCGCGTGGAATCAGTTTCCGAGGCGATCCTCCGACGCGTCCGGCGCGGATCCCATTTCAGCATCGTCGCCGTTGCCGAGGGTGCCAGGAGCCAAGAGGACGCCGAGACATATCGGGAGGCAGAGTCCCGCAAGCGGGCGGCATCCACTCCCGACGAAGAACGGGCCGCAGTCGCTGCCCTTGCGGCAGTCGAGGCGGCTCACGCCGGCAACACCCTCCGGCTCGCTGCCCAACTCGAGGCCCTCACTGGGCTCGAATCACGGGTCACGATCCTCGGCTACGTTCAGCGAGGTGGAGCGCCGTCGGCCGCCGACCGTTTGCTCGCGACGCGCCTCGGCAGCGCCGGCGCCGATCTGATCGACCAGGGCGTCTTCGGGGTGATGGTCGCGGCGCGGGGCGAAGGCACGGAGCCGGTTCCGCTGGAGCGCGTGGCCGGCAAGCGCAGACCGGTGCCACTCGACCATCCGTGGGTCCTGGCAGCGCGACACGTCGGGACCTGCCTGGGCGACTGAGCGAACGCATGCCGCGGTCAGACGGTCCCCCCCCAAATGTAGGGTCGACTTTGGCGCATAAACGCCGATCCTCTACGTAGGCTCCGTGTCCGCGGCAAGCCTTGGCCTTGGGGAGCAGAACAGCTCCCCGGGGCTGAACCTGACCAGTTCTGGAGATGAAAGGTGATACGTGCCGGTCCGGACAGCCTCCCACCGATCTTGAGCGCGGCCAGAGTGAATGGATCCGCTGACCGACTGGGTGCAATGCTGCGCGGTCGGACATCGACGTCGCCCTCGCATGTACCGGGAGTGAGCTTGATCAACGTCGGGCTGTGGCTGGCCGTCGGCGGTCTGGCTGCGGCTGCAGCGCTGGCCTTGGCGGGCCAACCGGGAGTGGCGACCATGGTCGCCGTCGGCAGCGCCGGGATGGCCGCGGGCTGGGCGGTAATGTGGGTGATCGTGCGGCGAACCATCACGCGGCCGATGGATCAGGTAGCGAGTTCGATGGAAACCCTGGCGGCCCGAGACGTTCTCGCGCTCGTCGACGAGCTGTCGAACCTCGCGGAAGGGGAACAGGCGCAGCAGATCCAGGTCTACGCCAGGCCGGTGGCCCTGCCATCGGACCCGAGTGCCCGGCGCCTGGCCGAGGCTCTGAACACCACCATCTCCCGCCTCCAGGGTGGCGCGCATCAGTTTTATGCGGCATCGCAGGACCCCTGTCGGCGGCACTTCTATGTCGGTCCGGACGATTACCTGCTCGGATGCGGTTGTGCCGAAGCCATGGGCACCCTGCTTCCGGACGGCGGCGTGGTCCTGCTCATGACGCCCCGCTTCCGGCATGCCGGCGTCGAGCTCAGGCGGCGAGGCTTTGAGAACACGCTGCGCGAGCGATCGCCCAGAATTCACGTTGCTGGAGCGCTCGAGAGCCGTTTCGACGCGACTCGGACGGCGAGTCTGGTCAAGTCGTTTGTGAAGACACATCCGGATCTTGCCGGCATCTACTGCACCGAGGCGACAGGGGTAGCAGGCTGCATCGAGGCTCTGACCGACCTGAATCTCACGGGACGCGTCGTCGTGATCAGCCACGACACCGTCGATGTGACGATGGCCGCCGTTCGAGCCGGCCAGGTGGCGGCCACGATCACCCAGGATCCGTTCGGACAGGGCCACGACACGGCGATACATCTCTTCAACAGCGTCGCCTTCGGTTGGCGGCCGGATGAGGCTCGGCTGATTACCGTTTCGGACACTGTCACGCGAGACAACATCAGTAAGTACTGGCGGCCGTACCTTGGTCCAATCGAGTCCGATGCGATGGCCGAGCGCCGTCCTCGACCGCTGGGCATCTCGGCCCGGCACCTTCGGATCGCCATCCTCGGGCTCAAGGACAGCCCCTTCTGGGCGCCGGTAAAGGGCGGCGTCGCAGTCGCGATCGAGGAGCTGGAGCGCTGCAACGCTTCCGTCGAATGGATCGTGCCCGAGGCGGACGGCCAATACAGCGTCGCGGTCCGCGGCCCGGCCGTGGATGCCCTGGTTGAGGAGGGCTACGACGCCATTGCGACCCCGATTTACGACTCGGGTCTTGTCCCGTACCTGAACCGAGCGGTCGACCGTGGTGTCGTGGTGGCAACCTTCAACTCGGAAGCATCGAGCCTCCAGGGTCTGGTCACATCGCTTTCGAAGGAACGGCGGCAACTCGAGATTGCGGCCGGCGACCTTCAGGTTGAGGCGCACCGCGACCCCCTTACCGGTTCCTTCAACCGCCGGGTCATGGACACCGATCTGGAGGAGATCCAGGTCTCTATCGGCATCTCGAGACGGCCGGCCACAGTGATCATGCTCGACATCGACCACTTCAAGGCATACAACGACATCTACGGTCATGCTGCCGGCGACCAGGTCCTCCGGCTGGTTGCACAGCGGATGCAGAAGGAGACAAGGTCCGCGGATCGCCTGTACCGGTATGGAGGCGAGGAGTTCCTCGTCCTGCTTCCGGAGACCGCGCTCGAAGAGGGCGAAGCAATAGCCACGAGGATCGCCCGCGCCATCACGATGCTGGGTCTGCCACATTCGAGGAACGATCCATGGGGCGTCGTGACCGTGAGCGCCGGCGTGGCGGCAATCGACCCGTACAACCCGGCCGCCGGCCTCTCCGTGGCAGCAGCCGACGCAGCGCTATACCGTTCCAAGGCATCCGGGCGCAACACCGTCGCCACCTCCCACTTGGAGCCCATCACGGACTTCTAAGGGGTACTGGGAAGTGGCCGGCCCGCTATACCATTGCCTGAACGGGCCAGGAGCCCGGTTCAGCTTGTGCGAGCTGCTCGCCGAACGGCGGCTCCCCGGCGCTCCACTCGGCCACGCACTGGATAGAGGGCCATGCCCGACCTGCACTCCAAGCCGCGACGACCTCGCCCGGTAAGCGGTGCGGAGGGCACCCTCATCGTCGGCTACGGCAATACCCTGCGCCGTGACGATGGCCTGGGCTGGCGCGCGGCTGAGCTCCTCGCCGACGATCCGCGGCTCCGTGGAGCGCGCGTTCTCTGGCAACAGCAGCTGACCCCGGAACTGGCAGTCGACGTCGGTGAGGCGTCGCTCGTCATCCTGATAGACGTCGCCGACGGGGACGAGGCGGGCGCTCTCTCGGTCCGACGGCTTGATCCGGCCGTCATGGCCGCTCCTGCCGGATCGGCCATGACGCACCACCTGGAGCCGGAGACACTGATCGCGCTGGCGCGCGACCTGTGGAACGCATCACCGGCCGTCTTCGTCGTGAGCGTCGTCGCGGCCTCCCTGGAGGTCGGCGACGGCCTTTCGGAAGCGGTAGAGCAGGCACTCCCGGCCGTTGTCGACGCGGTCGTCGCCATCGTCGCCGAACACGATCGGCCGGCAGGCTAGAAGGACGCCTTCGCCCGGCGGGTCATCGAACTCCCGGCTCAGCCATTCGACCTGTCGCGATAGGCAATCTCGGCGGTCGCTTGAGATTCTCACCTGCCGGCCGGCTCCCCTTGTGCCAAACGTGCCGTTCCATTCCCGTCCGGATGGCCCTATTGCGCAGACTCGTCCAAACCCTACGCTGGCCGCCATTGCCGTGCTTTACGCGGGCCATGCGATCGTAAGCGGCNNGCTGCCGCACCCGGAGGACAGGGACCTGATCGACCGAATCGTCGGCGAGCGGGCCGGCCGCCCCGGCGCGCTCCTCGGTATCCTCGGGAAGCTGCAGGAGCAGAACCGCCACCAGTACCTCCCGATGGAGACGCTCGAGTACGTAGCCGTACGGACGGGCATCCCGCAGTCACAGGTTTACGGCGTCGCGACGTTCTATGCGCTGTTCAACCTGGACCCGCAGGGCACGCACACCATTACCATCTGCCGCGGTACCGCTTGCCACACCCGCGGCTCCCGGGCTCTGCTCGAGCGTGTGAAGCTCCAGCTGAATCTGCAGGAGGTCAACGAGAGCGCCGACAAGATCACGCTGACGACTCCGGACCGGCGCTTCACCATCCGCACCGTCGCGTGCTTCGGCCAGTGCGCTCTCGCCCCGGTGGTCGAGGTTGACCACGCCATCCGCGGGCATGTCAAGGAGCAGGCGCTCATTCGCGAGGTTGAGGCTCTGCGCAAGGAGCGTGTCCGGTGATGATCAAGGACTTCGCCGCATTCTCCGCCGTGCGCGAGGCCGGGCTTGCGAAGCTACTGCCCGGCAGGCCGCGCATCGCCGTCGGCATGGGCACCTGCGGCTCCGGCAACGGCGCCGAGGCCGTCTTCCACGCCTTCTCGTCTGAGATCGACGCCCGCGGCCTGGCCGTGCAACTGGTGCCGGTCGGCTGCTTCGGCTTCTGCGCCGAGGAACCGCTCGTCAACGTCTGGGTGCCCGGCCACCCGCTGCTGATCCTCCACCGCGTGCAGCCGAACCACGTCGACGAGATCCTCAACGGCCTCGGCCACGACCAACTGCCGCCGGCCGAGATCTTGCTGTGCAAGATCGAGGAGTGGGACCACCTGACCGGCCACGTGAAGTACGGCACCGGCTACGCGGACGTGCCCAGGTGGAACGAGGTTCCGTTCTTCGAGGGGCAGTCCAAGATCGTCCTTCGCAACTGCGGCCTGATCAACCCGGACGACATCGAGGAATACATCGCCATCGGTGGGTACCAGGCCCTATACAAGGTCCTGATCGATCAGAACCCCACCGCCGTCATCGAGCAGGTCAAGGCCGCCAAGCTGCGTGGCCGCGGCGGGGCCGGGTTCCTGACGGGGAGCAAATGGGAGTTCCTGGCGAAGGCACCCGGGCCCGAGAAGTACCTCATCTGCAACGCGGACGAGGGCGATCCGGGCGCGTACATGAACCGCAACGAAATCGAATCGGACCCCCATTCCCTCCTCGAGGGCATGATGATCGCCGGATACGTCACCGGCGCATCGAAGGGGATCATCTACGTCCGGGCGGAGTACCCGCTGGCGATCCTGCGCCTCGAGCGCGCAATCGCGCAGGCCCGAGCCTACGGCGTCCTCGGCGAAAACGTCCTCGGCCGCGGCTTCGATTTCGACATCGAAATGGTCGAGGGCGCGGGCGCCTTCGTCTGCGGCGAGGAGACGGCGCTGATCGCGTCGCTGGAGAACATGTCCGGCCGGCCGCGGCCGCGACCGCCGTTCCCTGCCCAGAAGGGCCTGTACGGCAAGCCAACCAACATCAACAACGTGGAGACCTGGTACAACATCGCGCCGATCGTGTCGAAGGGACCGGCCTGGTTCACCGAGACCGGCAGCGCCAAGAGCGCCGGCACGAAGGTATTCTCCCTGGTCGGCAAGATCAAAAACTCCGGCCTGGTTGAGATGCCACTGGGCACGCCGCTCGCCAGGTTCATCTACGACATCGGCGGGGGCGGCTCCGGGGGCCGCGACATCAAGGCCGTGCAGACCGGCGGTCCTTCGGGCGGCTGCATCCCGGCCGACATGTTCGACACGCCGGTGGACTACGAGACGCTCCAGCAGCTCGGCTCGATCATGGGCTCCGGCGGCATGGTCGTCATGGACGAAGACAACTGCATGGTGGACGTCGCCCGCTACTTCATCGAGTTCACACACTCGGAGAGTTGCGGCAAATGCATCCCGTGCCGCGTGGGCCTGGACAAGTCGCTGCAGATCCTCAACAACTGCACTCTCGGCACCGCCACCCACGCGGATCTCGAGACCCTCGATGAACTGTGCCGCATGGTTCGCGACACCTCGCTCTGCGCCCTCGGCACGAGCGCGCCGAACCCGGTTCTCACGAGCATGCGCCACTTCCGGCACGAGTTCGAAGACCACATCGTTGCCAAGCGCTGCCGGGCCGGCGTGTGCGAGGACCTGGCGCTCTCGCCATGCGAGAACTCCTGCCCGCTGCACATGAACATCCCGCGTTTCCTGGAGTTGTACAAGGAAGGGCGCGTCGAGGACGCGTTCCTTTCCGTGATCCTGGACAACCCCCTGCCGGCCTCGACCGGGCGCGTCTGCCAGCACCCATGCGACAACCGCTGCCGCCGCGCCGCCATCGACGAGCCCGTGAACATGCGCGACGTCCACCGCCGGATCGCCGATGAGGTTTTCCTGTCGGACAAGTTCGAGGGCATGGTCGCGCGCGTCCTGAAGCAGAAGTTCGAGCCGACCGGGCATCAGATCGCCGTTGTCGGCGCCGGGCCGACCGGCCTCACCTGCGCCTACTACCTGGCCCTTCTGGGCCACGACGTCACTATCTACGACTCACGGCCCGCTGCCGGCGGGATGCTGCGCTACGCCCTGCCCGAGTACCGCCTGCCGAAGGCCGTGCTGGACAAGGAGATCGAGCTGATCGAGCGCCTGGGCGTCAAGTTCCAGTTCAACGTCAACGTCGGCGAGGACCTTACCCTCAACGACGTAGCGCACCAGTACGACGCAGTGTTCCTGGCGATCGGCACCTGGAAAGAGGCCTGGGTCTACCTGCCCGGCACCGAGCTGACGGGCGTGATCCCGGCGCTCCCCTTCCTGGAAGCCGTATCGCGCGACGACAAGGTCCCGGTCGGGAAGAACGTCGTGGTGATCGGCGGAGGCAACGCCGCCGTCGACTCCGCGCGCACTGCCCGGCGGCTCGGCGCGGACGTGACGATCGTCTACCGCCGCGAGCGCAAGGACATGCCGGCCATCCCGGAAGAGATCGAGGCGGCCGAGCACGAGGGTGTGAAGTTCGCCTACCTTGCCGCCCCGCACCGAATCGTCGGCGACAAGGACGGCCGGGTCTGCGCGATCGAGGCGGTCCGGACCAAGCTCGGCGAGTTCGACACCTCGGGCCGCCGCCGGCCGGTGCCGACGGACGAAGTGATCCGCATGAAGTGCGACAGCGTGATCCTGGCGGTCGGCGAGAAAGTGGACCCGGACTTCTGCGCCGCGTCCGGTCTCACGGTCAAGGAGAACGGCACGCTGGAGGTCGAGAGGTACTCGCTCGAGACCAGCCGCGATCGCTTCTACGCCGGAGGCGACCTCATCACGGGAGCCTCCAACGTTTCGAACGCGATGGGCATCGGCAAGAAGGCCGCCCGAAACATCCACAAGCGGTTGATGGATCTCGAGCACTTCCCCAACCTTCTCCCGGCGTTCACCTACGAGATGAAGCCGCCCGAGACGCCGAGCGAATTCTCTCGCCACGTGCCCGGCGAGGTGCCCGCCGCCCAGCGGGTCCAGTCCTACGCCGAGGTATCGCTCGGCCTCACGGCTGCGGCCGCCCTTGAAGAAACCTTCCGCTGCTTGCGCTGCGACGTCCGCAGCGTGGAAAGGTAGGGATCACCTTGACCGAGAAGGTGAAGGTCCGTATCGACGGCCAGGTGATCGCGGCGACTCCCGGTCAGACGATCCTCCAGGCCGCGCGAGACAACGACAAGTACATCCCGGCCCTCTGCTACATGGAGGGCCTCAGCGCGGTCGGCGCTTGCCGGCTGTGCATGGTGGAGGTTTCGGGCGTAGCGCGGCTGCTACCGGCCTGCACCACCCCGGTGCAGGAGGGTCTGGCGGTCAACACCAGCTCGCCGCAGCTCCAGTCGTATCGAAAGATCGCCCTGGAGCTCCTGTTCGCCGAGCGCAACCACGTCTGCGCCGTGTGTGTTTCCTCCGGCCACTGCGAGCTGCAGACTCTGGCGCAGGAGCACGGCGTCACGTACGTCCGCTACCCGTACAACTTCCCCAAGCTCGAAGTCGACACGACGCACCCGAAGTTCGTGCTGGACCACAACCGCTGCATCTTGTGCTCGCGGTGCGTGCGGACGTGTGCCGAGATCGAAGGCGCACACGTTTGGGACGTTGCCGGCCGCGGCATTCAGTCGCGGCTCGTCTCCGAGTTGAAGCGCCCGTGGGGCGAGGCCACCAGTTGCACCAGTTGTGGCAAGTGCGTCCAGGCCTGCCCAACCGGCGCGATGGCCGAGAAGGGTTTCGGGGTTGAAGAGATGACGAAGAAACCGGCCGTCGTCGGCCGCCTGACCTCGATGCGCGGAGGCCGGTGATGGGCAAGGCAAGAATTGGAACCTGCTGGCTCGACGGCTGCTCGGGNNGGGCTGCCACATGTCACTGCTCGATATCGATGAGGCAGTGGTGGCGGTGCTCGAGAAGGCGGACATTGTGTTCGGCCCGCTTGTCGACGCGCAGGAATGGCCCGAGGACGTCGACGTTGCCGTCATCGAAGGTGCCGTCAGCAGCCAGGACGACCTGGAACTTGCCCAGACGGCCAGGGCGCGGAGCAAGTTCGTGATCGCCTTGGGCGACTGCGCCGTCACCGGCAACGTGCCGTCCATGCGCAACGGGATCCCACCGGCGAAGCTGCTCGAGCGCGTCTACGTCGAGGGCGCTACGGAGCGACCCGGCGTGCCGACAGACGGGGTGCCTGCGCTGCTCAAACAAGCGGGGCCGCTGCACTCGGCGATCAAGGTGGACCTCCACGTCCCGGGCTGTCCGCCGAAGCCCGAGGCGATTCTGTTCGTGCTGGGTGAGCTGCTGGAAGGCCGCGAGCCGGACCTCGGCACCAAGTTGCGGTTCGGGTAGGGGCAGAGCATGACTACTAAGAAACCAACGTCGCCCGCCAAGAAACCAACGTCGCCCGCCCCCATGGACCGTGAACTCGTCGCCTACGCCCCCGCTGCGGAACCGGCCGAGGCCAGGAGGCCAGTCGTGAAGAAGATCACCATCCCGCACGTGTCGCGCATCGAGGGTCACGCCCGGATCACGATCAAGCTCGACGACGCGGGGCAGGTGATCGACACCCAGTTCCACGTGACCCAGATCCGCGGGTTCGAGAAGTTCGTCGAGGGACGGCCGTACTACGAGATGCCGTCGATCACGGCCCGCATCTGCGGCATCTGCCCGATCAGCCACCTCCTGGCGTCGTCCAAGGCGTGCGACGCGATCATGGCCGTGCGCATCCCGGATTCCGCGGCGAAGCTGCGCGAGCTCGTTCACTGCGCCCAGTTCGTGCAGTCGCACGCGCTTTCCTTCTTCCACCTCTCGGCGCCGGACCTTCTGCTCGGCATGGACTTCGACCCAGCCAGGCGCAACGTCGCGGGGCTGCTCGAGGAACACCCGGACGCCCTTCGCGACGGCATCGCGCTGCGCAAGTTCGGCCAGCAGGTGATCGAGCGGCTCGCCAAGGAACGCATCCACCCCTCGTGGATCGTGCCCGGCGGCGTCAACGCCCCGTTCGACCCGGAGGCGCGAGAGAAGACCCTCGCCGAGTGGCCCGCAGCAATGGCGATCGTGAAGCGAACGCTCGCGCTCTGGAAGAAGACCCTCGACGGCTTCCCGGACGAGATCGCGACCTTCTCGAACTTCCCCACCATGTACTGCGGCCTCGTCGGGCCGGACGGCTCGCTCCGGCTCTACGACGGAAACCTGCGCTTCATCGGCCCCGACGGCAGTATCGTCGCCGACCAGGTGAAGCCGGGCGACTACGCGAACTACATCGGCGAGGCGACGCTCGCGGACTCCTACCTGAAGGCTCCGTACTACAAGCCGGTCGGCTACCCCGAAGGCATCTACCGCGTCGGCCCGCTGGCGCGCCTGAACGTAGCGGATCGCTGCGGAACGCCGGACGCCGATAAGGAGCTCGAGGAGTACCGCCAGCGTCTCGGCCGCATTGTCCAGAGCGGCTTCCACTACCACTACGCCAGACTCATCGAGGCCACATATGCCCTCGAGCGCATGAAGGAACTGCTCGACGACCCGGCCATCCTGGGCACCAAGGCCCGCGCTCACGCCGGCGTGAACAACCTCGAGGGCACGGGCATCATCGAGGCCCCGCGTGGCACGCTCATCCACCACTACAAGGTGGACGACAACGGCGCCATGACCTGGGCCAACCTGATCGTCGCAACCGGCCACAACAACCTGGCAATTGGCCGCGGCGTCCTGCAGGTGGCAAAGCGGTTCGTCGACGGCAACAAGATCCAGGAAGGCGCTCTCAACCGCGTCTCCGCGCTGGTCCGTGCCTACGACCCCTGCCTCAGCTGCTCGACTCACGCCCTGGGCACCGTCCCCTTGCTCCTGCAGCTGCAAGGGCCGGACGGTCAGTTGCTGGACGAAGTGCGAAGCGAGTAATCCCGACCCAGGCCTCCCGCACCCAGGGACGGATCTGGCGCGCGGCATCCTGATCCATCGAGCATCGACGCGCCCATTCCCAAGAGAGCGATGCGAAATCCGCATGCGCATTTTTGGTGGGTCAGGTTATGGCGTCGCAAGACCTGGACGAGTTCCTGCGATGTTGTTGGTCAAGTACTAACAGATCAGAGCGAGACGTCGGAACCGGCTCGATGGCGCCTGCGGTGCGATCCGCGCCAGATGGTGACGCGGCCACGGCCCTCAACCTGCCACCCGCCGTCGCGGCCGACGAGCGCGGTCTTCTCGTCGATCCCGACAACGAGATCGCCCCTCGGCGCAGCCAGGATCAGCGGCATCAGGAGGGCTTCGGGGATAGCGTCGTAGTGCGGCACGACGACGATTCCGGGCACGAACCCCAGGCTCTTCTGCCAGAAAACGGGCGTCTTCGTGGCGCGCAGTCCGCCCATCGAGAGCTGGTGCGACCCCAGGACCATCGCCCCGGCCGAGCACCCGGCGAGGACCGCCCCGCGGGCCCGGGCACGGTCCAGGGCCGCACCCGCCGCCGTGTCGCGGAGCAGCGACAGCAGGTAGCCAGGCTTGCCGCCTGAAAAGTAGACGAGGTCGGCTTCGTCGATGCCCGCCAGCGACGCGGAATCGTTCGCCGTGGTGAGGTCGCGGAGGCGGATGGGAAGAGGCTCCGCGCCCAATGCCGCGAAATGCTCCTCGCCCTGGGCCATCCAGCGGTTATAGACCCTCTCGCCGTCCGGCCACGAGGCGGCGGGCACGATCGCCACCCGGGGCTTGTCCCTACCGGTGGCGGCGAGCAGCCCGCGATCCACATCGACCATCGCGGCCGTGAACTCCCCGGAGCCGACGAGCGCGATGAGGCCGTTCATACGTTTCAGTCTATCCGTGCCACCTCACCAGAAACCGGCAGGTGACAACTCAGGCCGGATCGTCGACGTCGGCGGTCGCTCAATCACCAAAGACGATCGCGACTTTGCCGGACTTGCCGGCATCCATCGTCTGGTAGGCCTCGCCGGCCCTCTCGAGCGGGAACTGGTGGGTGCAGGTCTTGTCCGGATGCATGTCCCAGCGCGGCATCCGCTCGACGAGATCCTCGACGTTGCCCAGGTTGGTCACCCAGGAGCCGTAGATGGTCTTCTGGTCGTGGATCATGTCCGGGCTCGGGTTGAGCTCAACCGTGCCGCCCTCGCCTACGAAGGCGATGCGACCCCACTGGCGGGCAGCTCGGACGGCGAGCTGACGGCCGTAGGTATTGCCCGAGCAGTCGATGACGGCTTCGCAGCCACGACCCGCGGTCGCCTCGCGAATGCGGGCAAGGGCGTTCGCGTCTGACTTGATCACGAGATCGGCGAGGCCGAGCTTCTCGGTGAGGGCGATGCGGTCGTCGGTGACATCGACGCCGATGACCTTGGTCGCGCCGCGGGCACGGGCAAGCATGAGAGATGCGAGGCCCATGGGGCCGAGCCCGACCACGAGGGCGATGTCGTCGCCCGAAATGCCGATGCGGCGGATGGCCTCGTAGCAGGTCCCGAAGCCGCAGGCGACGCAGGCGCCGTCGATGTAGCTCATCGAGTCGGGCATGAGGATGCAGTCCGCTTCCTCGGCGAGGCAGAACTCGGCGTTGCCGCCGTCTCGCTGCCAGCCGTAGGCGGCGCGGAGCGGGCTCGAGCAGCTGATCTGATAGCCGGTCCGGCAATCGTGGCAGCGTCCGCAGCCGCTGATGTGGTACAGGATGACTCGGTCACCCTCCTTGAAGCGACGCATGCCCGGGCCCGTGGCGACGATCTTGCCAGCGGGTTCATGCCCGCAGATCATGCCCGGGGTGTAGCCCTCCGGACCCTTGCCCAGATGCTCTCGGTATATGGCGCGGATGTCGCTGCCGCAAATCGTCGAGGCAGCCATCTTCACGAGCACCTGCCCATGACCGGGCTCCGGCACCGGGAACTCGCGTAGCTCCACAGTGCTGTTCCCGGGAAGAATGGCTCCGATCATCGTCTGCGCCATGTCGCGCTCCTTACTTGGCCGTTGTGGTGTTGGTAGTCCTTTTTGGCGGGCAGTTCCGCCGCTTGTCGACAATCTGCTTTGTGTCGGCGCCAATGGGATGCGGGCCGGGAGGAGCGCGGCGCGCTCGCTTGACGGAAGGATGTATGTTATCGTTACCATAGCACATATGGTGTGTTATCGATAACCCCATCTGCTGCCGCGCATGGTAAGGCTAGTAGTTACGATCCGCCACCCCAACCGATTCGGCGTTGATGAGGCCCTCCAACGGTCCGTTCGTTGCCAGGAGCCATTGGCCCGGGCGGGCGCAATTCCTCCCGTCCGCCCGGGCCACCCACCTTGGAACCCACCGCCATCGTGTCCGCATCTGGGCGACGACTATTCCATGGAATCGGAGGGTGGCCTTTCCTTTCGGACCGGGCGCCTTTGATCGTCGCTTGAGTTGAGCGCCGGGACCGGTGAGCTGCCGGGCCGAGTCTATGTGTTTGCGTTTCGCGGGGCGGCAGTGCTCCCGCGGACCGTCAGCGCGGACTTGATCCAGGCTTGCTCGGCACTCGAGCCGCCATTTGCGAGCCTGTCGAGAAGCATTCTGGCCGCGGCGCTGCCCATCTCCTCCGCAGGAAACGCAATGCTCGTAAAGGGTGGCGTCGCGAGCTGACTCGGCATCTCGCCCAGCATGGAGACGACGGACAGGTCGTCGGGGATGCGCAGCCCCCGCTCCTGGACCGCTCGGAGGAGTCCGACCACCGCGACTTCCTGGGGCACCACGACCGCGGTGACTTCTGGATACTCGTCCAACATCCTCCGAGCCGCGACCGACATCTCCTCTATCGTCAGACCGCCCAGACACGGCATATGCTCGAGCCCGTGCCGCTGGCAGGCGTGCTCGTAGCCGCTCAGCGCCCAGGTGCTGAAGCCGTATTGCCGTCCCCGGATGACCGGATTGAATATGAGCAAGGCGATCGATCGGTGGCCGAGGCCCACGAGATGGTCGATCGCCATCTCGATGGCATGCTCGGTGTCGATGTCGACGAAGCTCAACCCGGCGTTATCGAGCCTGTGCCCAATCATGACGAATGGGTAGCCATGATCCCGCAGAAGCTCCGGCCTACGATCGTACGTCAGGATCTCGGAGAGGATGATTCCGTCCACCTCGCGGCTTCGGAATATCCCGAGGAGCTCTGCGTCGCTCAACTTGCGCGTGATGATGTTGATCGAGTACCCGGCGTCCTCCACACCGAGAGCCGCGGACATGATCAACTGGAGGTTCGGCGGGTTGAAGTCCTGAGGCTCGTGGACGCCGATGAGGCCACTCCGACCCGAGCGGATCTGGCGCCAGGCGCTCTGCGGAGCGAAGCCGATCTCGTCCATCACGCGCAGGACGCGTTGCCGCGTGTCCTCGGCGACGTCGGGCTTGTTGTTGAGGATGCGGGAGACGGTCGTAATAGAGACCCCGCTGGCCGCAGCGATGTCAACGATTGTCGTCTTGCTGTCCCTACGGCGCGCAGCCAAATCGGGGTCTCCTACTTAGCACCGGTCGCGAACGAGCGAGGCATCAACACCTGCTGGCCCTCATGGCAGCATAGACGAACGTCCGGCTCCACGGAGGCTCGATGCCGAACCCGCAGATGCCAACCGCGTACAAATGACGCCCATATGTCACCGAGCTCCAACAAACCTGGTCCATGCCCGACGGGTCTACCCTTGCGCAATCAGCCAACGCTACAAGCCCGAAGCGACGAGCGCTTCCGGTTGCCTCTGCTCGACGGCGATGCCTTGTGTCGTGATCTCGTAGTCGCGTCCATACACTCGCACCGTCACGGGCGCGGCGCCCGCGACCAACTGCAGGCGAACTTTCTCGGCGTCAACGCGAACCTCCAGCAAGGCGCCGCGATATCGGACCCGGAATCGGTAGGACCGCCACTGCCCCGGCAGCGTGGGCTGAAGGATGAGGACGTCGCCGTCCGTGCGCATGCCGCCGTAGCCGAACACCATGCTGGCCCAGACGCCGGCCGCAGACGTCACGTGCAGACCCTGCTCCGTGTTTCGGTTGTAGTTGTCGAGGTCCATCCGGGCGCCGTAGGCGAAGAACGTATATGCGTCCTGGAGCTTGCCGACCTCGTTCGCGAGAATCGAATGCATCGACGGCGACAGCGACGACTCGTGAATCGTTCGAGCTTCGTAGAACTCGTAGTTCGCGAGTTTCTCCTCGAGCGTGTAGTCCTGGCTGAAGAAGTACATCAGGTTGAGCGCGTCTGGCTGCTTGACCATGTCGTACCGGAAGATCTTGACGTAGGCCCAGTGCTTGTAGATCGGGATTTGATCTGCCGGGAAATGCTCGAGATCGACGTGTGGGAGATCAAAGTACCCGGCGTGCTGTTCCAAGACGCCTGTCTGCTCGTCCCGGGGAATTCGCATCTTCTCGGCCATGTGCGCCCATTGCTTGGGCTCATCGGGCTTGAGTTGCGCCTTCTCTATGGCCGCGCGATACAGGTCGGGCGCCTGGACTTGCATCTCTTGGAGCACCGCGAGGGTGAACTCGAACGCCTTCTTCCCCATGACGTTCGTGTAACAGTTGTGGTTGACCATCATGTGGAACTCGTCCGGTCCCATGACGCCGTAGAACCCAAAGTCGCCCTTCGAAGGGCTCCATCCACCGGCGCTCGCGAGATAGCGGGAGATCTGGAGCAGCATCTCGATGCCTTCGCGGTACAGGAATTCCTTGTCGCGAAGAATGACGTCGTGGTGCCAGATGGCGTATGCCACTGCCATATCCGAGTGGATCTCGATGTCCACGTGCTGCCACGTTCCAGAGTCTTCGGTCCCGGTGATCGTGGCGAATGGGAAGCGTGCGCCTTCGCAGTCGAGTTGCTTGGCCCTCATCTTCGCCTGCTCCAGGCGATGGTACCGGTACAACAGCAAGTTCCTGGCCGCGGGCGGATCGATGAACATCATCATCCGATGTGAGTAGATCTCGCTGTCCCAGAACACCCAGCCGAAATAGACCTCACCGGTCATGCCCTTGCACAGGGCATTGAGATCTGGATCCTCGCCGTGATACGACTGATATGTCTGGAAGCTGGAGAAGCGCAGGCCCTGAAGAACGCTCGGGTCGCCCTCGATTTCGATGTCGAGTACATTCCAGACCGTCGCCCAGAAGGCGGAGTGCTCGTCCATCAGGCCGTCATAGGTAGCCTCGGAGTGACTTCGCATCAACTCGAGGCCTCGGCCCCAAAGGAGGTCGACGTCGGTCGTCCTGGCCCATTCGTTGACGGCGATCCTGTCAACCTTGGTGGCCACACCCTGCCTGACGTTCAAGGCGAAGTCGACGCCGATGAACTTGGTGTCCTCCACGAGAGAGGTCTCGATCGGCTGATCGGCTCGCACGAAGAAGCTCGAGAACAGCTGATGGCCGCTTCGGAGCGTTTCCGCCTGGATCGCCCACCCGCCGTCGACTTCGCCCTTCCGCCGGGTTTGCCAGAAATTGATGACCTCTCCGGCCTGGCCGCCACCAGTCTGGTCCCACCCCGCGCCGATCTCGTAGTGGGTATTGAAGTCCAGGCCGGCGCGGACCTGGACCGTGCCCGAGAAGTCGAGTGGCTCCAGGACGATTCGCTGGCAACCGAGGCGAGTCGACTTCATGTCCGTGAAACGCTCGAAGGACAGCTTGAGGTGCTTGCCGCTCGCGGTCGTCCACACGAACTCGCGGTCGAGCACGCCACGACGCATGTCCAGCTTGCGCGTGAAGTCGGAATAGGCTGACTTCGCCAGATCCAGCTGCTCGCCGTCCACCCACAGCCGTGTGTGCAGCCAATCCACGGCGTTGATCATCGCCGCGCCCTGCGTAACGAAGCCCTTGAACACCTGATCGTGCTGGATATCCATCATCTCGTAGAGATGATTGAAGTAGCTGCCCAGCAGGTGGTCGCCGCTGTAGCCCTCTTCGAAGTAGCCTCGCACGCCCATGAACTCGTTCCCGACCGAGAACACCGACTCGGCGACTCTCTGGTACGCAGGATCGAAGCCCTGTTCCAAGATCGTCCACGGATCGCCGCTGAAGTAGTTGATCGGGGTCTTGGGCATGTGCATGGTCAAGCTCCGGCAGAGTTGTGACGATCGAGAAAATGAACGTCCGAGGGCCGATGGGCGAGGGACCGGACTAGCAAGCGGCGGTAGCGTTCATGCGCTCGATGACGTCGGCCAGGGTTCCGTCAAAGGGCCCGGCCTTCTCCATCTTCAGGGACACCAACGCGGCCGCGAATTTCAGCGATTCGCCGGGGTCGTGGTCGAGGCGCCGGGCCATGTAGGCGGCGAAGGTCGTGTCTCCACGTCCCGTCCGACCCACCACGCTCCGATTTGAGAACGGCTCCCAGTAAGTCTTCCCGTTCACACGGGCCAACACACCGTCCGCCCTCGTTATCACCGTCTCCGGGCTCCCCCAATCCTCGAACATAGCAGCCGCGCGCTCCAGGTCGTCGGAACCCGTCAGCACCTTGGCCTCTACTACGTCCAGCTTCACCATGTCCAGAAGTTGGGCAAACTCGGCTTTGTCGGCGACATCGCCAAACGAAATGCTTCGGGTGACAGGATCAACCTGGCGCACGAAGCTCTGCATATCGGCGGACAATCTGTAACCTCTGGCCTTCATCCCCCGGACGAACGCCAGATCGAATTCCTGATCGGTGATACCGGCGAGATGTACCTGGCGCACGTCCAACGCGGGTATGTCCGACGCAGCGAACAAACCGGCGTTCGCCAACTGGAACATTTCGCGTTGGTCGACGTCGGCGCTCGGGTGCACTACCTTCATGTAGGTCGTGACATCCGTCGGAATGACGTCGACCTCAACTCCGCTCGCCTTGAGGGATGCGAGGATATCCTCGTCCCTGGGGGCCATCCTCGTCACGACCGCAACAGTCGTACCGATGCGTGCGGCCGCGAGAGCGCCGCACAGTACGGCGCTCCCGGGAGCCACTCGAGGCGATCCTCCGAATGGGATCACCTCATCGAGGCACATGTGCCCGATAAACGCCAGATCGGCCGTCAGTCGATCAGATGTCATGGCAGAAATGCTGCAGGGGTCCGAGGATCGAACATCAACCCTTGACTCCGCCTGTGAACGCGCCCTTTGTCACGTATCTCATCGAGAAGATGAATACGATCACGACCGGGACGATCATGAACAGCGCGGCCATTGCAGCGTCGGCTTGTACGAAGGAAGTCGCTCCAGGTGTGGGATTGAAGCCTGGACGGAGCGCCGACGTGGCGGCCACGACTGAGTTCAAGCCAACCGGCATGTTGTAGACCTTGTCGTTGTTCAGCATGACGTAGGGACCGAAGAAGTTGTTCCAGTTGGCGTTGAAGCTGATGAAGGCCAGAAGTCCGAGGAGCGGCCTGCCCAGCGGGAGCGCGAGGTTCCAGAAGACCCTCAGTTCCGAGCAGCCGTCCACGCGGGCGGCGTCGACGAGTTCCCCGGGGAGGCTGGAGCCGTAATACACGTAAGTTAGGTAGACGCCAAAGGGAAAGAACATCGCAGGCAGAATGACCGCCCACTGCGTGTCGATGAGGTGAGCCAGGTTCAGCTCGAGAAACAGGGGTAGCACCATTGCCGACACGGGCAGCAACATCGTGATCAGGGTGAGCCAGAGGAGCACCCTGCGACCCGGGAAATGGCCGATTGCCAGGATGTAGCCGGCCGGGATGCAGATTGCGAGGCTGCCGAGTAGCGATAGCCCGGTGTATCGGATGGAGTTGCCCATCCAGAGGAGCATCTCGCCGTTCTGGTAGGCAATGATGTTGTTCCAGGACGTGGCGAGTCGATCGAGTGATCCGAATGTGAGCGGGAACCAGTTGCTGTACAGGTTGGATGGGTCTCTCGTGGTCGCGAACAGCAGCCACACCAGCGGAACCACGAAGTAGATAGCGAAGACAAGCAGGATTGCCAGGCGGATTACATACCCGACGATTCCCAGCTCTCCAAGATACCGTCTGAGTGACATTCTGCTCCGGGCCCTATTGTTAGTCGCTTTCTGACCGGTCATGACTGTCCCCCGAGCTTGAAGAAGCCGGTCCATCGGATCAGCACATATGCGCCCGCGAGGCCGATGCCGAGCATCAGGAGCGAGAGGGCCGCTGCGGCGCCGAAGTTTCCGACGTCAAACGCATACGAATAGGCGAGCTGATTTGGGGCCCACTGGGGCGGCACGTTGGCCTGGACCCAGGTGGAAGTCAGCAGCTGAGGCTCGACGAAGAGCTGCACGTTCAGGGCGAAGATCAGGATCGTCTGGTAGACGATGTACGGACGCATGAAGGGTAGCTTGATATAGAGCGCCTTCTGCCAGGCATTGCAGCCGTCGAGCTCGGCCGCCTCGAGGACTTCTCTGGACATGCCCTGGAGACCGCCGTGCTGAATCGCGATCCACATTCCCGCGCCGGAGAAGAAGCCCATGATCGTGAAGACGAAGGGCAAGCTTCCAGGAAAGACCAGGGCGTCGAAGTTCGTTGCGCCGAGGAAGTTGAAGATCGGACCGAAGGGGCTGATGCCCGGGTCGAGGATGCAGATCACCAGAAGGACCAGCGCCGGGCCGGTGACTGCTCCAGGAATGAAGTACAGCAGACGCAACGCGGACGAGAACCGTCCGGGTCGCATGTCCAGGAGGAGTGCCAGCAGGACCACCAATCCGATGCCCAGCGGCACGGAGACGATCAGGAACTCGAGGAGGTTTCCGAACACCTGGAAGAACCGGGCGTCGCCGTAAGCGAGTTTGTAGTTGTCAAGCCCGGCGGCAAAGTACTGCGGCGTGCCCATGCTCCACTTCGAGAAGCTCATCAGGAGGGCGTAGAGAGCCGGGCCGATGCCGAAGATCGCCATGAAGATGATGTAGGGCAGTGCGAGCAGGTAGGAAATCCGATGACGCCGCCAACCAATCCCCAGGCGCGAGAGCCGGGAGCGTCGAGTCAACGGCAACGCGGCAGGAGTAGCAGACGTGGCCAATGGAAGGTCCTTTGCTGACTGAGACGGGGAAGGCGACCTCTGTGGCCGCCTTCCCCGAAATCAGATGCTTGGGTTGAGAAGACCTTAGTTGCCTGAAGCCAGTGCTACTTGTTTACGACGGTGTATCCCTGAGCCTTGGCGAGCGGAGTGAGTGCCGAGGTGACCTCCGGCAACGTCGCCACCATCGTCTGCTTCTTGCTGTACATGTCCTTGACGACGGTGGTGAGCGGGGCGATCAAGTCGAACCGCGGCCAGGCGTCGCCTACGGGCGAGATCTCCGTGCCGGCCTGATCGAAGACGGCCGACGGGTCGCTCGCGAAGATCGGGTCGTTCGCGACGACCGCGTTGAAGACCGGCTGGAGCGGAATCCAGGACGCGAAGTTAGAGGAGCCATTCCAGAGGTCTGGGTCCTGGGTCGCATACTCGGCAAAGAGCACCGCCAGGCCCTGGTTCTTGGTGTGCTTGGAAATGGTCCACGCCGAGCCGCCCATGGCCGCGGTCTGCGCGGTGGCATCGGCAGCCCACTTGAGCGGGGCCGCGACGCCGAGGAACTTGTCGGTAATGGTCGGAGTGGTCTTGGTGGTTGCGCCAGTGCATGGGCAGTAGTACGTGCCCTTGAAGGTGCCCAGAGCGGCCCAAATGGGCGCAATGAGCATCAGGAGCTTGTTGTTGTTCGCGATCTGCACCCAGCTGGCGGTGAAGTAGTCGGTGTTCCAGAGGGTCTTGTTGGCGACCATATGGTCGATCAGCTGCGCGGCTCGGGTGCAGGTCGGATCGGCGACGTTGACCATAAGGGTCGTGGAGCTCTTGCTGGCGGCGTACGGGCAGCCGCTCGCCTCCATGAATGAGAGCCAGGTCCAGCCGTCACCAAGTGTGCCGAGGTAGTAGCCGGGGTGGTCCTTGGCGACCTGGTCGCTGAGGGCCTGCATGTCCTCGAACGTCTTGGGGACCGTGTAGCCAAACTGCGTGAAGAGCGGTGCGTTGTAGTACGTCACCATCTGGGCCAGGTCGTTGCGGAGGCAATAGACCTTGCCGTCGAATACGCAGTTGTCCGCGCCGGCGTACTGCTTGAGCATGTCGGCCGGAACCACGGTGGACAGGTCGAGCGGGAAGCTGTGCTGCGCATCCGCGACGCGACCAACGAGTCGCGGCTCAGCGAACACGACATCCGGCCAGCCGGAGCCCGTGTTGTTGAAGAGGAGATCCTTGGCCGGGAACGTCTCGCGGTCGACAACGGTCGAGGTGACCAAGCTCGCATACTGCGGGTACTTCTTCTTGAAGCCGTCAACCACGGGCTGGCGAGCCTGGTCGATCCAGACGGTGATCGGATCGGTGGTGTCGGTGACCTTGGCTGTTTCAATGTTGGCGCTGGCGGCTGCCGCGACAGCGGACTGCACAGCAGCGGCGGTCGAAACCGATGCGGGTGTTTGCGCCGGCGCCGGCGTGACCTTCGGCGCGGCCGAGCCTGTGGTGCTGGAACAGCCAGCGAGGACCACGGCCGCCAAGAGAAGTAGGGCTCGTTTCATCTAACTCCATCTCCCAATGTGGACTAGCTACGCTAACCGAGACTTCCGTCAACCCTGGGGTTCGGTCCTATCGCATACGCTCCTCTACGTGACGGTTGGGAGGTTCGTTCGCGCGTCGCAAGGCCTTAGCCGTCTAGGGCGGCAAGCTAGTCCTGACGCCGACTCCGGCGCGGACTTCAACGCATCCCTTCGGCCAACACGGACGATGCCTTCAGAGCTCCTCCCGACAACATCGCAGCAGAGCCGCGCCTCCCGGTGGTCATTGAGCAGCCCTGCCCTTGCTCCTGGAACCGGGGCGCATGCCGCCGACGATACCGGAGCGTAATCATTGCCGGTAACATTACCGGTGCGCACATGTTAGACATCTGCGCGTGCGAGTCAACAGGGATTTCGACACGTCCAATCCCATTGGAGGAGGTGGAGCCACGATCGAGGTACGCCCGTTCCAGAAGAAGTCGGCCCGGTTTGGACGGGCCGAGCGTGGCCGAATGGTGGCAGTTCGCTCGCTCGCTCACGAGAATGCGACGTGTTACCGTTACCAGAGCTTGCAGATGGGGCGTGTTATCGACAGCCTCCCTCTGCTGCCGCGCGCGGTAAGGCTGACAGTGACGATCCGCTACCCCAACACGACGGGGTTCTTTCTGAGGCTCGGAACGACGTGACAACTCTCAACGACGTCGCCAAGCTGGCGGGCGTCTCGACCATGACCGTATCCCGAGTCGTGAACGGCTCCGGCTACGCCAGCCCTGCGGTCAAGGCGAGTGTCAATCGGGCCATCGCCGAACTTGGCTACATGCCCAACGTTCTGGCGCGTCAGTTGCGCTCGAGTCGGACACAGACCCTGGCCCTGGTCGTTACCGACATCGCCAACCCCTTCTTCACCACAATTGCCCGGGGCGTCGAGGACGCCGCCCATGCCCAAGGCTACGCGGTCATGTTCTGCAACACGGATGAGTCCGTGGACGAGGAGCTGGACTACGTGCGCGTTCTGATCGGGCGCAGAGTGGACGGGGTCCTGCTGGTTCCGGCGACAGACTCCAGCAAGTCGCTGGAACTCCTCCGCAAGCACAACTTGCCGGTCGTGGTCCTGGACCGGCGCCTCCGATCCGGCGAGGTGGACGAAGTCCGCGCCGATTCGGAGGCAGGTGCCTATCTCGTAGTCCGCCACTTGATCGGGCTCGGGCATCGGCAGATCGCCGCCCTGGCGGGACCCGAGGCCGTCTCCACCTCGTCCGATCGCGTCAGCGGCTACAGGCGGGCCCTGGCCGAGGCGGGCATCGACGCGGGGACGCAGCAGATTCTGTTTGGTGAATACACCGAGGCGAGCGGCCACGCCATGACTGAGCGAATTCTCTCAGCATCGGAACGACCCACCGCAGTATTCGCCGGCAACAACTTCATCGCCTTCGGTGCCATCCAGGCGCTCCGCGAGGCCGGCATGGATATCCCCGGCGACATGTCGATCGTTGTGTTCGACGACCTGCCGCAGGGCTGGGCTCTGCCCTTCCTCACCGTCATCTCCCAGCCGGCGTACGAGATCGGCAAGCGTGCCGCCGAGATGATGATCGAGCGCCTGGCCAGCGAGAAGCCTATCGAGGCTCGCACGGTCGTCCTCCAGAGCAACCTCATCGTCCGCCAATCGTCCGCGCCGCCGCGCGCCACCGCCTTTCGACCAGCCCCTGACCTGGCCAACCTCATGGAGAACCCTGCATGACTCAGATGCCCGCACCGTTCGCCATCGCCGAAGATGGAGTAGACCCGGCGCTCGTGCCCCAGAAGACGCTCTGGACCGGAGCTCGTATGCCCGCCATCGGGCTGGGGACGTTTGGCTCGGACCGCTTCTCTAGCGAGCAAATCGCCGAGGCCGTACTGGGCGCCGCCTCAGTTGGCTATCGCCATTTCGACTGCGCCAAGATCTATGGCAACGAGCACATGATCGGAGCGTCGCTGGAGGCGATCCAGGCCGGAGGACTCGCCCGCAAAGACATGTGGGTGACATCCAAGCTCTGGAACGACAAGCACGATCCGGCCGACGTGATGCCAACGTTCAAGGAATCGCTGCGCGATCTCCGCCTCGACTACCTGGATCTCTACCTCATCCACTGGCCGTTCCCGAACCACCACGCGGCCGGCGTGGATGTGACTTCGCGAGCCGCGAACGCAAAGCCGTACATCCACGATGAATTCATGGCCACGTGGCGCGAGTTGGAGAAGCTCGTCGACCTGGGACTGGTCCGGCACATCGGCACCTCCAACATGACCATCGCCAAGCTGAAGCTGCTGTTGCGTGACGCCCGCATCAAGCCCGCCTGCAACGAGATGGAACTGCATCCGTGCTTCCAGCAGCCGGACCTGTACAAGTTCGTCGTGGATGCCGGGATCGTTCCGATCGGTTTCGCGCCGATCGGCTCGCCCACGCGCCCCGATCGCGACCGTACCGAAGACGACGCCGTTGACATCGAGGATCCGATCATCGTCGCCATCGCCAAGCGATTGGGCGTGCACCCGGCCACCGTTTGCGTGAAGTGGGCGGTCCAGCGGGGCCAGGTTCCGATCCCCTTCTCGATCTATCGAAACGAGTACCTGAGCAACCTGCGAGCCGCCGTCTCCGAGCCCCTGACCGACGCGGAGATGAGGGCCATCGCCGGCATCGACCGAAACAGCCGGCTCATCAAGGGCCAGGTCTTCCTTTGGAAAGAAGGCCAGAGTTGGGAAGATCTCTGGGACTTGGACGGCACCATCGCCCAGTGACATGGGGCGACCGACACTCCAAACTGGGGAGCGGCGGCGCCAGCGGTATTCATCGGGCTTCCGGCGAGTAGTTGTCGGCCGGGGGCATTAGCCCGGGCGGGCGCCTCCTCCCTCCCGTCCGCCCGGGCTTTCAACCTCGAAGCGCGCTGAATTCAAATCGCTGAAAGGAGCGACGCATGATCAGGCCCAAGCCAGCAACCACCAGGTGGGTCGGCGGCTTGCCGAAGATCGGGATCCGGCCGGCGATCGATGGTCGCCGCAACGGAGTCCGAGAGTCGCTCGAGGACCAAACTATGGGACTGGCCCGTCGGGCCGCCGAGTTCCTGAGCGCCAACCTCCGCTACCCGGACGGCACGCCGGTCGAGTGCGTCCTGCCGGAGGCCTGCATCGGCGGCGTCGTGGAGGCCGCCCGTGCCGCGGAGCTCTTCGCCCGCGAGGGCGTGGGCGTCTCGCTGACGGTTACGCCATGCTGGTGCTACGGCTCCGAGACCATGGACATGGACCCGCTCATGCCCAAGGCCGTGTGGGGATTCAACGGCACGGAGCGACCGGGCGCCGTGTACCTCGCGGCAGTGCTGGCCGCCCACGCTCAGAAGGGCCTGCCGGCCTTCGGTATCTACGGCCGCGACGTCCAGGACGCGGGCGACGCAACCATCCCGGCCGACGTCCAGGAGAAGCTGCTTCGCTTCGGCCGGGCCGGCCTGGCCGCGGCGATCATGCGCGGCAAGTCGTACCTCTCGCTCGGCGGCGTCTCGATGGGCATCGCCGGCTCGATCGTCGACCAGGGCTTCTTCGAGCACTACCTCGGCATGCGCGTCGAGTCTGTGGACATGAGCGAGCTCACTCGGCGGATCGAGGAAGGGATCTTCGACCCAGCCGAATTCGCCCGGGCGCACAAGTGGGTGCGCGCCAACTGCCACGAAGGCGACGACCGGAACACGCCCGAACAGACCCGCACCCGCGAGCAGAAGGACCGCGACTGGGAGACGGTCGTGAAGATGTTCCTGATCGCGCGCGACCTGCTGGTGGGAAATCCGCGGCTGGCCGAGATCGGCTTTGGCGAGGAGGCGATGGGCCACAACGCCATCCTGGGCGGCTTCCAGGGCCAGCGCCACTGGACCGACCACTCGCCCAACGGCGACTTCATGGAGGCCTTCCTCAACTCTTCCTTCGACTGGGACGGGGTCCGCGCGCCGTACGTCTTTGCCACCGAGAATGACAGCCTCAACGGCACCGCGATGCTGTTCGGCAACCTGCTGACGAACACGGCTCAGGTATTCGCCGATGTCCGCACCTATTGGAGCCCCGAGGCCGTTCTCCGCGTCACCGGCCACACCCTGGAGGGTCGCGCCGCGGGCGGAGTCATTCACCTGATCAACTCCGGCGCGGCCAGCCTCGACGCCACAGGGGGCTCCGTCCGCGACGGCGAGCCCGCCATGAAGCCGTTCTGGGACATCACGGACGACGAGGCGGCGCGCAGCCTCGCGGCAACGACGTGGCGCCCCGCGGTTACCGGCTACTTCCGCGGCGGCGGGTACTCGTCGCAATTCACCACTCCGGGCGGCATGCCCGTGACAATCGCACGCGTCAACCTGGTCAAGGGCGTCGGCCCGGTCCTGCAGCTGGCCGAAGGCTGGACTGTGGATCTCCCGGCCGAGGTTCATGAGACGCTCAACCTGCGGACCGACCCCACTTGGCCGACGCAGTGGTTCACCCCGATCCTCACGGGCAGCGGCCCGTTCAAGGACGTCTACTCTGTCATGGCCAACTGGGGCGCCAATCACTGCGCCATGAGCTACGGACACATCGGCGAGGACCTGATCAGCCTGGCCGCGGTCCTTCGCATCCCCGTCAGCATGCACAACGTGCCGGCGGAGAAGCTCTTCCGGCCGGCTGTGTGGAGTGCCCTCGGAACCGCCGATCCGGAAGGCGCCGACTACCGGGCCTGCGCCAACTTCGGGCCGCTATACGGCTAGGGCTAGATCGCGTCGGGGAGATCGGGATGCATCGCGTCCAGTTCTCCCCGACGTCGCCACCCAGATCGGAGCTGCCGGCACGGCCTTCTGGGGGCGGATCAGCCGTCGCTCTTCCGGGCCCTGGTCGGCAGCCACACCCGCATTCCTAGCCCCGCTCGGTTGGCCCAGGCGAAATACGGCACGGCACGAATGCCGATCCGTGAGCCGGCATCTGCAAACCCCGGTTCGTCCTGGACGTTCCTGAACGGCCATCGAACACCGCTCACGTCCTGCCGCAGCCTCGCATCCAGCGTGATCCACGTCATCTCACCGAGGCCCGGCTCGGACCGAACCACGTCTCCGAGACTCGGCCTCACGGCCACTTCGAGCGACTCGATGGACGCTCCGGCGGGAAGGTCGGCGTCCTCAACGGCGTAGACGAGCGGCCCCCGCTCCAGTGCGATCGTGCCGCGGACGGCATCGATGCGCGGATCCGGCACCGTGACTCGCGGCGAGACGTCCAGCTCGAGCGTGAGATTGTCGCCAACCGACCACCGTCGGGTCAGCTCGATCATGCCCGGTCCGGACTCGGCGAGTCGCTCCCCGCCCAGGCTCGCCGTCGCGCGCGGACACCATTCGGGGACACGCATGGATAGCGTCCAGGAATCGGCGACGCTCTCGTCGACGGTGACGTTGACGACGCCTTCCCAGGGGTAGTTGGTTTCGGTCGAGATTCGAACGTGGCCGCCGTTGACCGGGGCGTCGATCGAACCCGTCACGTACTGGTGGATCTGGACTCCCCCATCGCCGACCGTGGCCACGAGATCCGAGAACGACGACAGGAAGCGCATCAGGTTGGGCGGGCAGCAGGGGATCAGGTACCACTCCTGCCGGCGGGTCGTCACCGGGCCTTCCAGAACCTCAGCGCCCGACGAGCGACGCAGGAGCGGGCTCGAGTAGAAGAAGTGGGTACCGTCGAACGCCAGTCCTGGCAAGACGCCGTTGAACGCGGTGCGCTCGATGAGGTCCGCGAATCTAGATTCGCCGGTGGCCAGAAGGAGCCTCCACGACAGCATGACGCTGCCGATCGCGGCGCAGGTCTCTGCGTAGGCAAGGTCTGGCGGAAGCTCAAAGGCATAGCCGAACGCCTCGTCCTGGTGGCGCGAGCCCAGGCTGCCGGTGATGTACGTGCGAGTCGAGATCATCGACTCCCAGCGCCGGATGACGGCCTCGAGAAGCTCGCGGTCGCCGGTTTCGACGGCCACGTCCACTACGCCGCACTCGAGGTATATCTGCCGCACCGCGTGGCCGGCCGGCTCCGGCGCCGTGCGAACGGACTCGTGGTCCTGCCAGTAGCGGGCGCTGTAGCGACACGGCGCGAGGATGCCGTGACCCCGCCGCTCGACCAGGGTCCGGGCGAACTCGAGATAGCGGGCCTCACCTGTGGTCCGGTACAACTCGACGAGCGCCATCTCGAACTCAGGATGGCCGCAGATCCATTCGCGCTTGCCGGGGCCAAGCTCGGCCTCGATCCGCGCAACGAAACGCAGGGCGATCGCCATCAGGCGGTCGTCGCCGAGGCCTCGGTGCCAGGCAATCGCAGCCTGGACCAGATGCCCGGCAACATAGAGTTCGTGTCCCCACTCCGGATTGGTGAACTCCTTGCCGGGCAGCGCCGCCTGGTAGTAGGAGTCGACGTAGCCGTCTGCTCGCTGTGCTTTGGCGACCAGGTCGATGATTGGTTCGGCCAGGGCGAGGAGCTTCTCATCGGGGAACTGGGCGAGTTCCCAGCCCACTGCCTCGAGCCACTTGTGGACGTCCGAGTCCAGGAACGGGGCCGTGTTACCGGTGTCGTCGTCCGCGCCACGGTACTTGCCGCTCGCACCGGCGGCCAGCTTCAGGTTGAGCAGATTGCCGACCTTCTCGAGTTGCTCGGCGCCGAACGGAATCGTGATGTCGTGGTTGACGCGGCGGCGATCCGCCCACAGACCGCCCTCGATTCGATTGTTCAGCAGCCCGAGGGGCCGAAGCCGAACTGCGGCGTCGGGAGTGGGAATCACCTGCGAGACGAGCTGTTCGGACGCAAATGCGAATTCGGAGCGCCCGGTCTTTTCGTCCGGCCTGATTGAGTCGGTCATGGATTCCTCGACGTGTGGCGGTTGGCGTTCGATCCGTGGGCTGAGGGCGAGTCTCGGCGGAGTCGGCAAACTCGGCGGGCGCAATTGTGAGCATTTGCCCGAAGTGGGGTCAACTCGGCGCCGCCCATTGCCGGCAGCGGCGCGTGTCGGACCTCCGGCGCGAGGAAGTGGCGCTACCGGCCGGCGTCAGCGTTGAGTACCACACGCAGCTCGAGCCCGGTAGCGCCCGCGGCGTGTCGGCAGGCCGCTCGTGGCCGTCGCATTCGAAGGCGTCGCGGGTCGATCGGCGGCCGTTGCATCACGCCCGACGCTAGGTGTCGCTCAGGACCGCACTTTCGGCTCCGAGCGCCTTGCGAACCGCATGGCCGAGGGCGCTGGGCGTGAAGGGCTTGGGGAGGAACTCGACACCCGGATCCAGCTCACCTCGGTCGACGATCGAAAACTTGGTATAGCCGGACATGAACAGGGTACGCATGCCGGCACGGTCAGCGGACAGCCGCTCTGCGATCTCGCGGCCGTCCATGCCGGGGAGCATGACGTCCGTGATCAGCAGATCGATGGGTTCGAGACCGTCGGCCGCGAGCGCCAGGGCCTCGGCGCCCGATCGCACGCCGTGAACGATATAGCCCAAGTCACGCAGGACCCGTTCCGCGAACGACCGCACGGCGTCCTCGTCCTCAACGAGGAGGATCGTCTCCGAACCCCTCCCGGCCGGTGCTGCTGCGATCTGGCCGCCCAACTTGAGAGTCTCCGGAACGCGCGGCAAGTAGACGCTGAACGCCGCGCCGCAACCGGGCTGGCTGCAGGCGGCGACGTGTCCGCCCGACTGGGCCACGATCCCGTACACGGTGGCGAGCCCCAACCCGGTGCCCTCGCCCACAGGCTTCGTTGTAAAGAACGGCTCGAACAGGTGCTCCATCGTGTCGGCGCTCATGCCGATCCCCGTGTCGCTGACGGCAAGCTGAACATACGAGCCGGCGCTGACGGATGGATGCGCGCGGACGTACTCGTCGTCCATTTCGACGTCGGCCGTCTCGATCGTGAGCGTGCCGCCGGCCGGCATGGCGTCTCGGGCGTTGACAACGAGATTGAGGAGCACCTGTTCGAGCTGGGATGGATCGGCCCGAACGTGACCGAGATCCGGCCCGGGCAACACGACCAGATCGATCTGCTCGCCGATGAGCCGCCTCAGCATCGGCACGATGCCCTCGACGACTTCGTTGAGATCGAGGACGACCGACTGCAGAACCTGACGGCGGCTGAAGGCGAGGAGCTGGCGTGTCAGGGAGGCGGCCCGAGTGCCGGCCTTGCGAATCTCCTGGACGTCCGGCAAGCGTCTGTCGTCGGGCGGCATGTCGGCCGCCAGCAACTCGGCGTAGCCGTTGATCGCCGTGAGGAGGTTGTTGAAGTCGTGGGCGACACCGCCGGCGAGACGGCCGATCGCCTCCATCTTCTGCGACTGCTGCAGTTGCTCCTCGAGCCGTCTGCGCTCGGTATTGTCGATGACGTAGCCGCGGTTTCTGACGAGTTCTCCCTTGTCGTCGAATTCGCCGATCATCGTTACGATGGCAGCCACGGGCAATCCGTCGCGCCGTTGCCATGCCATCTCGACGTGATCGATCCGTCGCTGGGCTCGTAGTTCGGCGAGGACCGCCGCCCGCGCCGCGGGATCCTGGTAGATGGTCACCACATTCGTTGTGAGCACATCGTTCACCGAGGCGAAGCCCAGCATCTGCGCGAACGCGGGATTGCAGGTGAGCACACGGCCGTCCGGCGTTGTGACGAACACGCCGGCCACGTCATCCTCGACGAAACGGCGGTACTGCTCCTCGCTTGCCCGCAACGCCTCGTCCGACCGATCGCGTTCGGCCCGTGTGCGCAGGACCATGATCCCGAACGCCAGGTCGTCGGCAAGCTCGCCCAGGAGCCGTCTTTCGTCCGAAGTGAATGCATTTGCTTCTGTGGAGTAGAAATTGAGCGCGCCGAACACCTTCGCGTTCTGGTCCTTGAGTGGTAGCGCGATGCCGGTGCGGTAGCCACGTCGCAGGGCAGCCTCGCGCCAGGGGGCGGCCTCGGGATCGACAAGGAAATCCTGAGATGTGCTCTCTCCGCTTCGGATGGCGCGACCCCCGGGCCCTCGCCCACGCTCCGTGTCGGCCCAGGTAATGCCGGCCTGGCCGAGATACCCGTCCTCGAACCCGGCCCAGGCGGCAGGGCGGATCGTCTTGGCCTCATCGTTTTCGGCGAAGCCGACCCAGGCCATCCGGTAGCCCGCCTCGTCGCAGATGATGCGGCAGACCTCGTTGAGCAAGGTCGACTCGTCCTCCGCTCGAACCATCACCTGGTCGCAACTGCGGATGGCCTGCAGCTCGCGGTTGAGGCGTCGGAGGGTATCCTCCGCTTCCTTGTGCTCGGTCAGGTCCTGCGCGAGAACGGCGACTCCGATTACGTCGTCGCCCGTCTTGACGGGGCTGTGGGATACGCGGAAGTAGTGGCGCGACTGGACGTCCTCGCCCGAGTAGGACTCCTCGATGAGATGCTCGCCGGCCAGCGCCCGATCGAGATTATGTTTCGCCTCGGCGCGGTCCTCGGGAACCGTCATGTAGTCGAGCATGCACCGGCCGTCCTCGATATCCGCGGCGTATGCCGTCTTCATGACGCGGGCGTGCCCGGCGTTGAAGCTCGTGTACCGGTACTCACGATCCACGGAGAAGATGGACGTCGGGGCGCCGTCGATGATCCCGCGCAGCGTGGAGTGCTGCTCCACCTGCCGCTCGACGGCGATCCTTCTCCGGCGCATCTGCCGGTTGACCGTCAAGACCCACACCAGGGCCATGACCAGCAGGATCGCGAGGATCCCGATCGCCGTTTCGTAGACCCTCTCGTTGATCTGACCCTGCGTTTCGAATACGCCTTGGGTCGGCGCCCAGGTGTCGACGATCCGCTGGTAGGTGCCGTCGGCCTTGATGGCCTGCAGGGCGCTGTTGATCTGACCGAGGAGCGCCGCGTTGCCCTTTCGGACCGCGATCGCGGAGTTGGACGAGGAGATCGGATCCCCGGCCGCCTTGACGCCGCGGATCCCCTGGGTCGCCAGCACATAGGACCCGACCCGATAGTCCACGACCACGGCGTCGATCGTGCCGTCGCGCAGGGCCCGGAAGCCGTCGGGGAAATTAGGGATGACGGACAACGCGATCCGAGGATCCTGCCCGAGAAGCTGCTGCGGAAGTCCGCCCGCCTCGACACCGACCCGCAGGCCGTCCAGACTCGAGATCCCGGCGATGCCCGTCCTCTCCTCGCGGACAAAGATCGAGAAATGCGACTCCAGGAAGGGCTCCGAGAAGTCGTAGATCTTGCGCCGCGCCTCAGTCGAGTTGATCTGGATCAGCGCGTCCGCCTGGCCGTTGGCGACGAGGCCCTGGGCCTGCGTCCAGTCCATCGCCCTGATCTCGACGGGTCGCGACATATGCGCGGCCAGTGCGCGGACGAGATCCACTCCCAGCCCGGATGGCGTCGTCCCGTCCAGGTAGACGACGGGAGCGATGTTGGCGTTGCCGAGGAACAGCAGCGGCGCAGCGGAGGATGACGCGCTCGGAACGGGGGCTCCCGATTCCACCGATCCGGGAGCCGGGGCGGTGACAGTCGCGGGGGCCTGCACGGGCTGGGGGGCCTGCACGGACGCGCAGGAGCCGGCGGCGACGATCACGACCAGTGAGACGAGGAAGCCCCAGGATCGCATGCTCATCAGGCCCATCCAAACGTGCGATGGCCCAACCCGAACGGCTCCGGGACGAACGCGGTAGTCCACAATACGCTCGACTCGCCGCGGACGCGAGCCGATTCTTTCCGCGGGCGAGACGCCCCCGCCGGCGGCCGAACCCGTACACCGTGGCAAGCGGCCGGCCGGAGCGGAAGTTGCTGAGCCTCAAGGTTCCGACTTACGGCGATTCTGGGGTTTGGGATTCTGGTCCGGGTTGCCTCCAACCGCCGCGAACAGATCCATGGGTGGCATGACGACCGCGGCGCCGGGCGCTGTGGCAGCCTGCCCGGGGATGGAGATCGCGGGAACGGAGCGGAAGGCCTTCTAGCAATCGTCAGCGCGGCAGACGTATTGTCGGGACTTGCGTGGCCTCCGGCCGAGACACGAGCGCGATCCCTCCCGGAACGCAAGTCCGGGGCGAGCCCGCCGAAAGCCAGGTTCCCCTGCCCAAGCTCGATCTGACATAACTGTCCCTGCTCCGAGCGGGAGCAACTCAGTTGGCAGAGTGTCAGCTTCCCAAGCCGAATGTCGCGGGTTCGAACCCCGATCACTGCCTTTCCGGAGTCTGCGAACGCTGTCTAGGTCAGGTGGGCAGTTGCTTCTCGTGCGACCCGTGCCGCAGTCTGAAATCCGTACCAAAAGGGTCCGAGTCGATTGGCGATGGCGCGCACAGAGAGAGCGCTCCACGTGGACTCGCATCCTAAGTTGCCAGTTGCCCAGTGGCCCATTGCTCAGCGGAGCGGAGAGCCGAGGGGGGAGGTGGGACAGCCGCGCCTACTGGCGTCACGGGTCAATTCCCGTGTCTGCTCGCCGGATATCGCGGAAGATGCCAACCACGAGGACCACATCTGCGCGCCGACATGTCGATTGACCCTGACCAGGCAGAGTTCGGTAAGTCATGGGATACGGCGCGCCGGAGGGCATAGATTGTTCCGTCGAGCAACCTCTTCGCGGATGGTCAGACTGCTGACTGTCCCATTCATCGCGAGCGCCTTGATGGCCGCAAGCCCCGCCATGGCAGCGGCGTCGACGTCAGTGGCCGCAAGCCCCGCTACGGCAGCGGCGTCTACCGCTTGCCACGAGGATGCGGGATGGCACTACGACATCAGCAAGCGATATGCAGACAGAATCTGGGCGGTGGCCTCGGACGCGCCGACCAACCAGACCCCCGAAACGAACACGGCACACCTGAGCATTACGGCCTCGGGCACGGTGACCATAGGAGTGACCGGAACCGCAAGTGCTGATGCGGGCATCATCTTTGCGTCCGTGAAGGCGGAGGTCAGCGCCAGTGTGCAGATGTCCGCGACCCTGTCCTACACGACCGGCGTAGATGTAACCCTTCCGCCACACTCAACCCGATACGTCTACTACGGCTGGTATCGATTGGTCGACTACGGTGAGTACTACTACCTCCAGCCGAGCTGCGTGCATACCTCCTCGCGCTGGATCACCACAGAGGTCCCAACCACTCGCGACAGCCACGGTTGGATGATCTTCACCAAGCCGCAGACGCACGACGGCCCGGCCGTCTGAGCCGGGTGTTCGAGGCGACCGGTCGGCAGAGTGCCGGCCGGTCGCTTTGCGCCTAGATCTGGAGAGGTGGCGCCGATCGGATGGTTCGGCCAATCCCACCTGATGGGCGTCCGGGCGATCGCACTCCAAGATCTGCGGCAGTCGCCGTTGTATCGTTTCTCGTGGTCTGGACGTTCCGTCACCCAGGCGTGATCAGGTCCATTCGAACGACGCCGCTCCCCGAACGCCCGGGCGGCACTCGCATCCTGTCAAGACGTGCAGCCCTCGCTCAGGTTGAGCCTATGGGACGGCTGAGTTAAGATGTGCGCTCGCTCCCGAGCGGGAGTAACTCAGTTGGCAGAGTGTC
>PMIE01000137.1 GCA_003156975.1 Chloroflexota bacterium
CACTAGCTTGCCGGTCAGGCCGTTGCCGTATCGGGTGTCGAGGAGGCGGACCGGGACCACGGGGTGGAGGGTGGAGGGTGTCGGAGAGGGCGGGGGTGTCGGAGAGGGCGGGGGCGTCGGCGAGCCGGACGGCTCACATGCACCGATGCTATAAAGGCCTCCCTGCGGCTGTATGACATCCAGCGAGAGGTCGCGCACGGACTGTAGGAGCGAAGAAACCAAAGCCGTACCGGCGTTCACGGCCGGACTGCCTGCTTGAGGAACGAAGTTCTCTGAGCCTGGAGTGGTGGATGTGAACAGAGGACTCGAGACGACAGCGTGCGAATCGCTCGAGTACGAGGTCGTATCGGACGTCCCGTAGTACAAGTTGCTGTCAACCGCACCAAGGGTTTCCCCACCAAGGTAGTCCGGTCCGGACGTCGCCGAAACGAAGATGTTGTTGTATACCGACGATAGCGAGGGTGACAGAGGACCCCAGGTGTTCGCGACCACCGCGTCGTAGCCGAAGTCATCTCGGACCGTTCCGCAGTTGTAGAACGTGTTGTTCCAGATCTTCAGCCCATGGCCAGACAATGAGTCCGTGTTGTAGCGGACACAGTAGTTGGCGATGTTGTACAAGAGGTTGTCGTAGAAGTTGAGATCGTGTGTCGCGCCTTCGGCGATGTTCAAGCCGTGCTTGCCCACACCATCGATCACATTGTGGTGAAACTGGATATTGTCAGGGTCCGTTCCACTGCTTCCATATACGTTGATTCCGTTCCCGCCGGCGATATTCTTCATCCAGTTGTAGGCGATGTCGTACGAACCAGATCCGTCGATGTAGAACCCGTGATTCTCATGGTCGGGCGTACCGCCATACACATCATGGATGTAGTTGCCATAGAACAACTCCCCATCGCCACTACCCGAGACACCGGCCCCTTTGGCGGACGAGTTGGGGTCGACTGAGACGGCAGTCAGCTCGTTGTTCACGACCCTCCAGTGGCTGCCGGCCGGATTCGAATATCCAGCTTGAGTCGTGATCATGCCCTCACGGCCGCCGGACTCCAACCTCAAGTCCGCCACGGTCACCCAGGATCCGCAACCGAGGTCCTGTCGAGCGCTATCGGCCGAGCTGATCCCGCCTTCGACATTGCTGTTTGCGCTGTGATCCATGTTGATGAATGCGCTCTCGGTTGGATACCCGATTACGCCGATGGGGCCTGAACCGACCGCTCCAGTTGGGGCCGTCCCCGATTTGTTCTGGAAACGCAGGAAGAAGCCATCCTTCCCCAGGTCAGTCCATGTTCCGCCGCGCATCACGATGAAGTCACCGGGCTGGACAATGCCCCACACGCCTGCCGTGGTAACGGGCTGGTCCCCGTCGGCTATGGGGCAGCCGGCGCTTCCGTTGTTGCCGATTTCAGGCAGTTGGACGTGCCGGTATGGGTGCGTGATGTCATTTGCGACGCCGGTCGTGTCGCCTCCGGACAGGCTGACAAAGTAGATGTTGCCGGGATTCGGAGTGAACGTGATATCCGTATTGGAATCAACGCCGTTCACTTTGACGTCGATCGGAAGCGCCGTACCAAGTACCGGAGTTCCTAGAGCGCCCACCTGAACCGTGATCTGTTGGATGCCCGAAGCACCGGACACGTCACTCGTTCCGAGGTACCGATAGTTGTCGACCTCGACACCGCCGATGTACACCTTCGCAGTCACGCCCATGTCCGCTGGGGTGCCGAAGTTCTTGCCGAAGATGGAAAGGTATATTCCCTTGTTGTTCTCTCCACCTGTGATCGGTCCGCTAGCAATGTCGGTGTAGAGAACCAGAGGAGGAGCAATGGCGCTGGCCGCGGAATGTGGATTGGTCGCGGCCAAAACGGACCCCGGCAGGAGCCCTGCAAGCAAGAGGCCGATCGCACCCACTGCGAAACGACGATAGAGTCGCGCGCGATTCATTTGTCAGGGTGCCTCGCTGGTCCACTCGGCCGACATGTTGGGCTCGCTGACCGCATCATAGGCGCGTGGGCGCTACGCCTGCAATTCGACTCGACCCAACAAGCTGGCATTCCTGTCTCAGAGCGTCCTCGATGATCTCGCGCGGGACGCCGGCTATGTGCCTCGTCCTCGACTGGCACTGGGCCAATGGCAGACGTAGTCGGACACGCTACTTTGTGATCACCATCGACTGGGCAATGCATTGGAAAGAGTTGAAGTACGCGGTGCTGGTGTCCGACCGGCTGATGAGAATCACGTAGTAGGCGCGGCTCGGGCTCGCCAGGACGTAGACCAGCAGGCGACTATCCGCGGTCGTGCCCAGGCTGCCGGCGGGGCGCGTCGCAGTCAGTCGCACGGAAGGACCGGCGGTCAGCCCGACGTTATCGCGCGCGATCAGCGGGTACTTGTAGTCTTGGAGTGTCTTGACGTAGACGTCGGCGAGATCCTCGAGGGTTTCGCTCGATGATCTAGAGCGGACGTATACGGCGAGGTTGACCATGGGGTCGGCGTCGCGCGGGACCACCGGCACGGCGTAGTCCTGGATCGTGCCGTCCGCAACCTGGCTCTCGTACATATCACTGGACCCCAATTGAGCCCAGAGCGGATCGCCGGGGCGGAGGTTCCGCCAGTTGGCGGGCATAAGCAGTTGGAAGCCAAACGCCGAGTCCTTCAATAGCATGCCTTCGCCCGGGGATGGGCAGCCGGATGAAGCGGACGCCGGCGCACCCGCCGACGCCGCGGCCGACGCCGTGGCCGACGCCGCGGCCGTTGGGCTCTGGATGGTCGAAGACGAAACGCTCGGACTGCCCACCGAGGATGGCGACGCGCCCAAGCCGGGCACGACCGCGGAGTGCGACGAGCTCGGCGAAATCGTGGGCTGGCCCGACTGCGGGATTGCGCACCCGTTCAAGACGATGCTGACAGCCATGCCGGCGGCCAGAAGAATTGAGAACGACCGAACTCGCCCGCCCCGCGGCCGCCGATCCCCGCCCGGTCCAGCCAAGGTCACCACCCCGTCGCTTCCGTCGCCTGCTCCAGAATGCAGGTGATCCCCTACCAGTCTAGGCAGGGACTGTGCGCCCGTCGAGTGGGCCACGCGAGGACAAAACGTCGCCTGACCGCGTCGCGGGCCAGCTCCTCCTGGACTGCTCGAGCATAGGAAACCCGAGTGTGCGGGACGCAGTCCATCCGGCACCGGAGAGAGGGTTTCCATCCTCGCGGCCTCGGTTGAATGCGAGCAGGCTGAGGCTGAAAGAAGGTTCACCCCATGGAACTCCTAATCATCATCATTGTTCTCATCCTCCTTTTCGGCGGTGGGTTCAGCCTCTACCGTCGCTAAGGGCGACCATCCGTGACTGCTACCGCAAAGGTAGCTGACATGGCTGCTAAGAAATTGTTCACCCGCGAGGGGGCGCTTGCCATCGACCACGAGCCCCGTGCGGGCTCGACCGGTGACAATCGACGGCACATTGGCGATTCCCGCGCCACACCCCCGGGTCAAATAGGAAGGAGACGGCGGACGGCATGAAGGGCTTCGTTGACGACATCGGGCGGCTCACCNNGCACCGCGTGACGGCCGACTTCGCCATGATCGTGCCCGCCGGCGCCCGTCACAACGTGCGCAGCGTCGGCTCCGCGCCGCTCAAGCTGTACACGCTCTACGGCCCGCCCAATCATCTTGACGGTGTCGTGCGCGGGACGAAGGCAGACGCCGACGCCGAGCCCGAACATTTCGACGGCAAGACCACCGAGTAGCGGCCGCTCCTCAGCAAGAGGCGAGACTCGACCGCGGCCATTCGCTCGTGACCGCGCGAGCTGGCCCGGAGCCGCGCGTCGTGGGGACGTTGATTGACAGTCGGAAGCTCAGGTCGACAAGGGCGGATCGGCTCACCCCGACGTGTACTGACCAGGGCCCTGCGTTATGCCGCCCGAGCGATAACCTCTCCGACCTGCTCCCGGGTCGCTCCGAGTCCCAGGAGCGACTTGACGAGCAGGTCAACGGAAACAGACGCGTCCGCCGCCTCCATCTTGGCGAATCGCGACTGGCTCGACCCGAGGCGCTTCGCAGTCTGCGCCTGCGTCCACCCCTGCTGCACGCGGACATCACGCAGGAAGCGAGCCAGGGCAAGCTTGAGCTCGACGAACACCTAGAACCAGCGCCAGGCCGTCCGACGCTAGCCTCACCGCGGCAGATGAGAGCCGCTATCGTGCCTGGTCACGGTCCCATGCAGGACCACCGATAACTATCCAAGGGGTGTACCGAGGGGCTACGGTCCGCCCATCCGCCCGCGCCAACGAGGCATTGACCACGACGTCAAGCAGCGGATGGGGTAGATACCAGTTGAGGATGCTTACGTGAGCAATTGGTCGGCCGAGCTGGCAGGCGCCCGGGTCGATGGCAATCTGGACGCGGATCCCGCGGCCGTTCCGCCAGGAGGTCGGTCCCGCCTGTGGGTCGCAATCCTGCTGTTCGGCCTGGCGGCGGTCGGCCTGTACTACGCTCCGTTCCTGGGCCCGTATGCTCGAGCGGTCGAGTACCTTGCGACCGAGGCGGTGGCCGTCATCGCCGTGTTCGCCAGTTGTCGCCTTAATCGACCGGCTCGACCCCTTGCATGGGCGCTCTTCGGCCTCGGCATGCTGTCGGTGGCGCTCGGCGACGCCGTCTGGTACTGGCTGGTGCTGATCGCGAACGTCTCTCCGACCACCTCCCTGGCCGACGTCTTCTACCTCGCCGACTACCCGCTGCTCATCGCCGGCGTGATGCTCCTGGTTCGGGCCCGCCCGGACCGGGCAGTGGTCATCGACACGCTCATGATCACGGTCGGCGTGGGAGTGGTGGTCTTCGAGTTCATCGTGCGGCCTGCCCTGGAGGGCTACAGCGGATCCGCGCTGGATCTGGCCGTGGTGATCGCCTATCCGGTCGCCGACGTAGCCCTGCTGGCAGTGGCGGTGCGGTCCGCGTACACCGGAAACCTCCGCTCGCCCGTGCTCCGACTACTCTTGGCAGGGCTGACGGCCATGTTCTTCGCCGACGTCCTGAGCCTGTGGCTCAGCCTGATCGACGTCTCTCTCGATCCCTCGCCGCTCGACGCAGCCTGGCTGATCTCGATGTTCATGTTGGCGGCGGCGCCCTTCCATCCGGCGGCCCGCACCGCGCTGGCGGCCGGCGGGACGGACTGGATACGGCAGAGCACGGCGCGTCGCGTGCTGCTGACGGCAGCGTTGCTGCTCCTGCCGGCCACCCTGGCGGTGGAGGCCGCGTCCGGGGCGACCGCGTACACCCCCGTGTTGATCGTGGCCTGGGGGGTCATCGTCGTGCTGGTGATCCTGCGGATCGAGACAGCCCTGTCTGTGGCTCGACAGAGTGAGGAACGGTTCCGGATCATCTTCGAGGACTCGCCGGCCGGGATGACCATGACGCGGCGCGGCCTGATGGTCCTTGTCAATAGGACCGCCCGATCTATGTTCGACCTCGGCCAGTCGGACCTCCAGTCGGTGCCCATAGCCGAGCTTATCGAGCCTGGCAGTAGACAGGAGCTGATTGACCGCTTCGAACGCCGCACCCGCGGCGAGCAGGTGCCCGAGGCCTACGAGACGGTCGGCATGAGGAGCAACGGATCGCTGTTCCCGATGTTCGTCACCACTCGGGACATCCACCTGCCAGAAGGTCGCGCGACCGTCGGGTTCCTCATGGACGTTTCGGCCCAGAAGGTCGCGGAGGAGACGCTACGTGCCTCCGAGCGACGCTACCGCGACCTGTTTGAGAGCAACCCGCATCCGATGTGGATCTACGACTCGGAG
>PMIE01000142.1 GCA_003156975.1 Chloroflexota bacterium
CCGAACGATGGTGCGGTGAACGTCGCGAACACGAGCGGGTGCGAAGCAACGTGAGTCGAGACACCTTTGTCTTGGCTCCCGGACAGCCCCGCGGCGACGAGGAAGTAGGCGTCCCGGCGATAGCGTTCCGAGCAGGGAGGACAGCGCGACTCCCGTCGGTTGCCACAGGCCACGAGGACGAAGCCTGGAGGTTGCGAGCGCGTGGACCGGCGGGCGACAACTTGCCTCGTCGACGCCGAAAGCGCCACCGACTCGCCTTCAAGCCGGATCGGCGAGGTGCAGCCGCCGGTCCGGCGGATCAACTCCACGACAGCAGGTGCGCCGGCGCCGTAGCGATGAGCGAGCACCGCCAGCGACGCCGGCACAACGAGTCCTGGGGACGCAGGAGGAACCATCGGACCCGCTCCTACCCGCCCGACTCGGGACGACGCAGAGGCTGGGGGACCTGTGTCGTCTTCGGTGTCGCTGGGCGAACGGCCGTCGCCCGGAACGACCAGGCCTGGCGCGGCCGGGAGCCTGAGGAGTCCACGTAGCCAGTGGCCGTCAAACCCTCGAACGACACGGCCGGAAACGGCGCACCCGCAGGCGCCTGCGGAAGTACGGGCGGGGTACGTGACGCGATCTTGACCCGGACGACCTTCGTGCGGGCTTCGGGATCTGCGTCGAAGACCGAGATCGCCCAGAGGGGCAACCCCGAGTCTCGATCGTGTGCCTGAACCTTTTGCTCGCGAGTCGAGGCCTCGAAGTCCACTACCGGCTCGACGGGACCAACCGCGTATGCCCCTCCCGGGAACACGAGGTCGTTGCTGATTGGAATGTGTCTGCTAAGTGCCATGTCATGGCCTCCTATCTAGATTTCGAACAGCCAGAAACAAGCCGACGCTTTGCTCACAGCTATCGCCGTTACGAGCTCGCGTAGGGGCTCCGAAAAGTGGGGCGAGCGCTCTCTTTTGGTCCGGATGTCTTACCTGGACCTGGGCCAGTCGCCACCGAAAACGCTAGGCTGGCCGATCTCGGAAATCAAGAGTGGTTAAGTACGATATTGCGTACGAAATCCGCTCCGGCGACCGGTGAAGCGACCGCCAGCCTATGTGGGACCGGCAGTCCGGGCGGGCTATGCCTTACCTGGACCTGGGCCGATCGCCACTGAAGACGCTAGGCCTACCAACCGGGAGGGTCAAGGCTTTCTGCGTACCGTTCGGCGTACCATCGGCGACGGAACCTGGCGGAGACGCCGTCATGAGGTGGGGAAACCACACTCCCTGTCAAGGGACAGATGAATCTGGACGGAGACGGACAAAAGAGTCGGACGGAACCGTGGCAAGCAGCCTGAGCGCGGAGGTATCCACGACCGGCTTCGCTAAGATCGCTGCGAGCGGCGAGTATGGCCCGATGCGCGGGGACATCGGGCGTGGTCGCCTCTTATCGCCGCGATCCGCTCGTCGAACTACNNGGAGGGGCGGGGGCTTGTTACAACTTTCTCTACTGCATCAAGTCAGCCTAAACTGCCGTCATGGATGCCGCGAATGCTGGACACCTAGACGAGATCGCACGCCGCCTCGGTGGACCCAGCTGGGAGCGGGACCGGCAGATGCTGACAAATCCAGTCTTCCGAAGTCTCGCCGGCGCAGTCGGCGTTGACCTTGCCTCGATAGATAATGCCCAACGCGAGGTCCTCGACGGATGGGCCGCCCTCATGCAGGCAACGGTCTGGTTCGCTCCGTTCGGATGGACGGTCTCTGCGCGCTGCCTCAAGCAGGCGGACTACATCGAAGCGGTCGCGCAATGGCAGCACGCTCCTGACCAGCGCGTGATCGACAAGCGCCTCACCCGAGCCTGGGCCGAACCCGTGTGGTTCCGCCAGGCCTACGGGCCACTGGCCACCTTGGCAGGAAGCCACGAGCCCACCCTTGACCATCTCCTGGCGCGCAATCGGCTGCTGGAAAAGGCAATGGAGCACCACTTTCGAGGCGACTATGAAGCATCGGTGTTGATCGTCCTCTCTCAGATCGACGGCCTTACCTTCGATTTCACAGAGCCCAGTCACGGATTCTTCTTCCACGCCAAGCGCGGGAACTTCGAGGATGACTCCACCCTCGCCGGCATGCCCGATGTTCTGCGCACCGTCTACGGCTACGTCATTCAGGATCCGCGGGGAGCATCACTTTCGGGGGCATTCCAGCGCGGCCCAATCATGCACGGCCGTCAGCTCGCCTATGGAACCGAGGTCAACTCGACCAAAGCTTTCGCGCTGCTGGCGGGCGTGGTCGACTGGCTCAGGCCTAAGGCCGCCGTCTTGACCGAAAAGTCGTAGGCAGCGGATGAGGCAAAGTAGGCCGGATTGGGTCAGCAACGGAGAGGGGCTAGCTTGCGATGTCGGCCTCAAGTCCTCTCGCCCACCATCCAGGTAGGCCTAGCCTAGTTGGCGGGGTCAGGGCCACGGTGCGCTCCAGACCTCGACCCACTCCTGGGAGTCGTCACTATTCGACCTGTACACGAACGCCATGAGGCCATCCGACGTTGCCACGGCGGCAGTGACAAACCCGTCAGGCCCGGCGCCGGCGTCGGTCCAGCTGCTGAAATCGACCGTCCTTGCGACCAGGGTGGTCTGAGACGCGATCGAGCCTGAGGCCTGCGCCGAAGGAGTCGCGGATGGCGCCGGGGAAGGAACAGGCTCAGTAGGTGCGATTACGGGCCCCGTGACCACGGGCGCGGTTGTTGCCGTCGACGTCGTACCGGCGTCGGCGCTGACGCTTGTGCCCAGACCCACGAACTCGGCCCGGTGCCGTACGGTCACCGATGGTTCGAACGCGCTGGTCTGGAACTCGGTGGACGGCTGATCCCAACTCCAGGAAACGCCGTCACTGGAGATTAGCGTCTCCAGATGCGCGTTCCAACCAGTCTGACGGTTCGCGGTCTGGCTACCAATCTGCTGGTCCGCAATGATCATGCTCACCTGCCAGCGACCACTAACGTAGGTTATCGTGCCGGTGCCGGCGAACATCTGGAGAGTCTTGTCCGCTACGCTGCTCGTCCAGTGTTGCCCATCGACGGAGTGAAACAACACGAGGGTTGTGGGCGCATTCCAGGCAGTCTGCTCCTCGCCGACGGCCAGATAGCCTCCGGCAGAGTCGGAACTGATGGAACCCGTCATCAACGCAGACGTGGCGCCAACCACCACCGCCGACTGCCAGCTGATCCCGTCAGTTGAGGTCCACACGGCGAAACCGCTGCCGTCGGTCTTGACGCCCGTGGCTGCGAAGCCGGAACTGGTAGTGACAACATCCATGAGCTCGTAGCCGGGGAACTGTGCACCCGACGGCTGCTGCCAACTGATGCCGTCACTGGAGACCCAGATTAGTCCGATGCTCTGGACCGGCTGGTTCCCATCGCTGCTCGCCACTTGTGCCGGTGCGCCGACGAGCCCGCCCACCACAACCCAGGTGCTGCCTCGCTTTGCGACGGCGTTGTAGGCCATGTTGGCGTCCATCGGTGGGTAGTCGCCCGTCACCACGAGGTCCGACAGTGTTGCCGAGACCGTCCATTTGCGTCCATCGCCGCTCTGGACAACCGAGACCTGTGAACTCTGCCAGGTCCCCCAGCGGGCGCTCTGGTGCGACGGGCCGCTGCTGGACAGGAGCCCGTAGATCAAGCCGTCACTCTGGCGCATAGCCGTAGCCCGAGCGTAGCCCGAGCTCGACATGGGGAACGAATGGAGCTTGGTCCAGGACGAGGCGGCGAATGTTGGAGCCGGCCCAGCGATGACGGGTAAGCGTGACGCATGGGCCCCCAAGACTGCGGTCAGCACGAGGGCGGCAATTACCGCCGTGCCTGCGAGGCCTGCGGCCGCACGAGCCAACCTGAACCCCGGCGCGCTCAACGACAGCGAACCGCGCAATGAAACCCAGCCTGACCGAGGCTGCCTGGGAGCTGCCTCAAGTGATTGCATCAACCGGTGTAGCGACTGGGGCGCACGGACGCTCTGGTCTGACCGGGCGAGTCGCTTCAGCTGGCCCTCGATCTCCTGCTCGTTCACTGTGGACTCTCCCCGTTGCCATCGATTTCTCGGCGCAGCACGACCAGCGCGTAGTGCAGTCGTGATTTGACGGTTCCTTCTCGAACACGCATCCGGTCGGCTATTTCTGGGACGGTGAGTTCGCCCCAGAACCGAAGCACGACGGTGATGCGTTGATCGTTGTTCAGGGCCGGCAAAGCCCGTGCGACCGCGTCACGCGCGTTCGAGGTCTCGAAGGGGTCCACGCTGGTCAACCCCAGTTCATCTGTGATATCACGGACGAACGTCCGTCTTCGGCGCAGTCGGCTGCGGCAACAGTTGACGAGGATCCGCCAGAACCAGCCCGAAGCGGCTTCGGGCGCCTTCAGCGTGTGCCACGACGCCCAGGCCAGCGCCAGGGCTTCCTGCGTGGCGTCTTCTGCATCCGACGCGTTGCCGAGGATCCGACCCGCAACCCGGTAAGCGCGGTCAAGCTCGCCGCCGAGGATCGAAGAGAACTCCATCTCCCGGTTCCGAGGAGCTGCCAGCACTTCCGGCTGCACTATCCTCTCTGCCAATCCAACCCCTCTCGACTATTCTGGGAATGTTGGTACATCACTAGAGACGCAGCCACAACTGCAATCGTTCGATGCCTCCGCTGCTTGGCCAGTCGTCAGCCAAGTAGACCCACCGTAACGTGACCTAGTCGGGGACAAAGCGCTTCGGCGCCAGCGGGACAGGCGCAGGACGGCGCCGAAGTGAGAGACGGATGTGCCCTGGGGCTTAAGTACTGCGTGCCCAGCCACCGTAACGCGAGGACCCTTCTCTACTCGTAGTGCGTCGGCCTAACGCTTGGCGAAGCAACGACTCTATGCCACCTCGAGACGCAGCCCGGATGTCGGCACGATCTCGTATGTCAGTTGGAAAGCGTAGCCCCGACTCCTCTCGCCCCGACCATATCCAGCGGATCCCGGCCGGCGCACACCTCTACTGGCGGGGCACTGTCTTTCTGCCGGTGCGGCAAGCCTCACTGAGTCCAGCGAGCACCCGGGTGTCGCTCCGCCGGGTGTTCCCATGGGTGTTCCCATCTCCGCCGGATTCCGGCGAGAACCGGTCAAATGAGGCAGCTTCCAGGCCAGATCTGAGCACGAATTGGGCGTAGTCGCGCGCTCAAAGGGGATTGGTGCCGACGGCGGGAGTTGAACCCGCATGACCTCACGGCCACTCGATTTTGAGTCGAGCGCGTATGCCAGTTCCGCCACGTCGGCACGGTCCGGCGGGCATGGTACAGCCTGCGGGCTTTGCCGGTGACGCGGGCTGGTTGGATACGGCCCGACGACGTCGCATGCTATCCTCGCGCCGCCGCGGTCCCTCCGCGCGCTATTGCATGGCGAAAGGTTCGTGGACGAGAGAGTGGCTGACGGGCGAGCCGTAACCGAGGCGCCAGCAGGCGACGCAAGTCGCGCCGACGCGCTCGGCCAGGGCGTTGACCTCGCTCTCGTCGAGGAAGCCTTGCGAGGCCGCCTCGAGGCCTTCAACCAGCTCGTGACGCGCCATCAGGATCATCTTTTCGCGCTCGTGTACCGCCTCGTGCCGGACCGCGACCAGGCCGCGGACGTCGTGCAGGAGGCCTTCTTCAGCGCCTACAGAAACCTGGCCTCGTTTCGCGGTGGCAGCGTTCGCGGCTGGCTCGGCCGGATCGCGGTCAACGGCGCACTGGACCTTCAACGGGCGCGCCGGCGGCGACCCAGCCAACCGTATCCGGAGTTCGAGGATGAAACCTGGCAGCCGCCTGCCGAGGATGACGAGGAGCCCGAGACCCGCGCCCTGACGGCCGAACGTTCGAAGGTCCTCGCCCGCGCGCTCGCGGAGCTGCCGTTCGAGCAGCGCAACTGCATCGTCCTCTTTGATGTGGAGGGATACGACTACGCGGAGATCGCGGCGATCATGCGCGTCGAGGTCGGAACGGTGAAATCGCGCATCCACCGCGGCCGCCTCGCGCTTCGGCAGGCATTAGCGCCAGATCGGGAACTGTTCCGTGGCTGAGATCGTCTGAGGATTGTGATGGACCGAACCGCTCCCGCCACTCACTCCGGCCACGACGAGCTTCTCATCGCCCGCCTCTACGGTGACGATGTGGATGACGCCGAGCGCGCCCGCGCCCTCGATCTCATGGCCGATTGCCGGGAGTGCGCCGGACTCTTCGCCGACCTCGGGGCCATCGCCGTTGTGACTGCGGCCCTGCCGGCCCCGACCCGACCACGCGACTTCACCCTGACCGAGAAGGACGCGGTCCGACTGCGCCATCAGCGACGAGCCCGGCGGCCGGCAATCCTGGGCGCTGGCCTGCGGCGATCGTTCGGTGGGTCGCTGGCCGCCCTCGGCCTGGCCGGCGCCCTGATGACCGGCGCCGTCTCGCTTCTGGGTGGGGCGGGTTCCGCGGTGACCACTCTGGCGGCGCCCGACTATCGGGCGGGCGCGCCTGAGGTCGCCAACGGCGCCTCGCAGGGCGATCTGGCCGTCGACGGCACTGCCTCCGCGTCCCCGGTGGCGGTCATGGGCCCGCGCGAGACCTCGGCCGGCGTTGGTACCACCGGCGGCAAGGAAGCCACGGCTCAGCCGTCCGCGCCGGCGGCGCTCCCGGTAAGCAGCAGCCAACTCGCCCTGGCGACGCAAGGAAGCGGCAGCACGGAAGCCGCGGCTCAGCCGTCCGCGCCGGCGGCGCTCCCGGTAAGCAGCAGCCAACTCGCCGTGGCGCCGCAAGGAAGCGGATCCCTCTACAGCGGCGGATCGACCGGCAATGTCACGGATTCACCGAACGAGCCGAGCCGGGGCGGCGCAGATGCGCGGCTGGTCTGGCTTCTTGGCTTCGGTACGCTGTTTGGGATCGGAGTGGCGATCCTGATCCTGCCCTGGGCTCTTCGTCGGCGCGGCCGAGGAACGCGGCTCTAGCACCAGCGAGGCCCCGTCGCGGCCGCTCGGCCGCGACGCTTTCCGCCCCGGGTAGACTTGACGAGCCGGCCCCTGCTGCCCCGCCGGTGGCGAATCGACCGAGGCCCATATGCCCCGCCTGATGCTGCTCGACAGCAACGGCCTCATCTACCGTGGTTATCACGCCCTGCCGCCGCTCACCACCAGCAAGGGCGAGCTGGTCAATGCCGTGTTCGGGTTCTGCAGCATCCTGCTGCGCGGCATCCAGGATCTCCAGCCGGAGTACGTCGCCGCCTGCTTCGACCTGCCCGGCCCAACTTTCCGCCACGAGCAGTTCGCCGAGTACAAGGCCACGCGAACCCCGATGCCGGACGATCTGCGCTCGCAGTTCCCCAAGGTTCGGGAAGTGGTCGCTGCGCTGCGCATCCCCGTCTACGAGATGCAGGGCTTCGAGGCGGACGACGTGATCGGCACCATCACCCGCGACCTTGACGCCCGCGGCGGCATCGACACGACCGTCGTGACCGGCGACCTGGACATGCTCCAGATCGTGACCGAGCACACACGGCTGATGACGACGCGCCAGGGCGTGGATTCCACGATCTACTACGACCCGGCGAAGATCCGGGAGCGATACGAACTGCGGCCGGACCAGATGATCGACTACAAGGCCCTCAAGGGCGACTCGAGCGACAACATCCCGGGCATTCCCGGAGTGGGAGAGAAGACGGCCGCCAAACTGGTGGGCCAGTTCGGGTCTCTCGAGGGGATCTACGAACGTCTCGACGAGGTCAAGCCCGACAGGCTGCGCTTCAAGCTCGTTGAGGCGCGCGAGCAGGTATTCGCCAGCCGCGAGCTGAGCCGAATCGTCCGCGATCTGCCGATCGCGCTGGACCTGGAGGCGTGCCGCCTCTCCGACTACGACCGGAGCGAGGTCGTCCGCCTATTCCGCGAGTTCGAGTTCCGGACGCTGATCGATCGGCTGCCGCCGCTTACCGGCGAGTCGGCTCTGGACGCGGCCGAGGCACTGCGGGCGGCGGCTGGGACCGTGGCCGCCGCGCGGGTAGCAGGCGCGCCCGGGGGTCCCGCAGCTCCGGCAGGTGCACCGGGAGGCGCCGGCGGCGCGAGTGGCGCGAGTGGCGCGGGATTGTGGACCCGCCGCGCGCCGCGCGATGGCCGCGGCCAGGTCGGGGGCGGCGACGGCCTGCAGCTCAGCATGGACTTCGGGGCGACGGGCCTCGGCGAAGAGGCGCCGCCGGACTCGGGCCTGACGCCGGTTGCATCTCGGCCGCGAGCGGCCGGCGGCGACGGCGCCACCGGGTCCGGCGAGCCGGCAGATCTCACGGCCGCGCTTCGTGCAGCGGTTGCGGATCCGTCGCTCTTGGACCGGTTCGATGCCACCGCGGAGGACGCCGCCGAGGCCGCCGCATGGCTCTCGGGCCGCTCGGAGATCGGCGCTGCGTTGCTGATGGACGACCCGCGACCGATGCGCGGCATGCCGCAGGCGCTCGCTCTCGCCGGGCCCGACGGTCGCGTACTCGTGGCGGAGAGTCACGAAGCGGTGGGCATGCTCGGTGGGATTCTGCTCGCGTCGGGCGCCATGGTGATCGGGCATGAGACCAAGCCACTCGTCGTGGCGAACATCGCCGGCGGCGCGGCGGAGTCACTCCCTGTGGCCTTCGACACTCAGATCGCCGCGTACCTTCTGAACGCCTCGCTGCGCTCGCAGACGATCGCGGACGTGGCCCAGGAACGGCTGGACGTGACTCTTCCGCCGGCCGGCGACGTCCCGCCATCGGTTCGCGTCGGGCTGGATGCGCTCGCCGCCCTCGCGGTTCGCGAACCGCTCGAGAAGGCGCTGGCCGAGGCGGGGCTCGATCGGCTCTTCCGGGAAATCGAGATGCCGCTGATCCCGGTTCTGGCCGAGATGGAGGCCGCCGGCGTCGCTATCGACCGCGAAGCACTGGCCAAGCTGGACGTCGAGTTCGGCGCCGAGATGGATCGCCTGCAGTCGGAGATCTACCTGGATGTCGGCCACGACTTCAACCTCGGGTCGCCGAAGCAGCTCGAACAGATTCTCTTCTATGAACTGAACCTGCCGAAGGGCAAGAAGACCAAGACCGGCTACTCAACCGATGCGTCGGTTCTGGAGGAACTCAAGCCGGCGCACCCGATGGTCGGCAAGCTGCTCGACTGGCGGCTCTACTCGAAGCTCCGATCGACCTACATCGAGGCTCTGCCGCTGCTGGTCGCCGAGCGCGACGGCCGTCTGCACACGACCTTCCATCAAGCCGTGGCCGCCACCGGCCGCCTTTCGTCATCGGACCCGAATCTCCAGAACATTCCAGTTCGGTCGGACTTGGGCCGGCGCATTCGACGCGCTTTCGTGGCGGGCTCGCCGGAAGTGACGCTGGTCGCGGCCGACTACTCGCAGATCGAGCTCCGCATCCTGGCCCACGTTTCCGGCGACGAGCACCTGCGCGACGCCTTCGCCCGCGGCGCCGACATCCACCGCGAGACCGCCGCTCGGGTCCTCCACAAGGAGCCCGCGGACGTCACCCACGACGAGCGATCTATGGCCAAGATGGTCAACTTCGGTCTGGCCTATGGGATGAGCGACTTTGGGCTTTCGTCGCGGGCCGGCATCTCCCGCGCGGAGGCGAAGGCGTTCATCGACAACTATTTCGCGACGTACAGCGGCATCAGCTACTACATGCTCCAGATCAAGGAAGTGGCCCGCCAGCAGGGGTACGTGTCAACTCTGCTGGGCCGGCGCCGCTCCATCCCAGAGTTGCGAATTCCGGCGCTTCGTTCTGCCGGTGAGCGGATGGCGATCAACATGCCGATCCAGGGCACTGCCGCGGACATCATCAAGATCGCGATGATCCGGCTGCCGGAGAGGCTGCGCGCCGCTGGGCTCAAGGCGCGAGTCCTGCTCCAGGTCCACGACGAACTCGTTCTGGAGGTCCCGCGCGGCGAAGTGGATGCGGTCGTGCCCATCCTGCGCGAAACGATGGAAGGAGCGCTGAAGCTCGACGTGCCGCTCACGGTCGACGTCAAGGTCGGCGATGACTGGGAGTCGATGAAGCCGCTCACCCGTGAGGACGCTGTTCTGGCCGAACTCGGCGAAGTGCCCGCGGAGATCGCAGGTTAGGGCGTCAGCCGCCCTGGAGGTCTACCTGCCAGCGGTCGTATTGGCCGCCGAACGGCGCAGCGGCGGCTTCGAACTCGGCTCGCAGGGAGGCCATCGCCTCGGGCGTGACGACCATCGATTGCTTCACCACGACCAGCCAGTAGCCTTTGCGAGCCGACGTGTCGAGGTCGACAACGCGCCGCTGGTTCTTGAGCAGGCGAGCGAGGTTCTGCGCGGCCTTCACGCCGGGCACGTAGATGAAGTGGCGCGTCTGGTGCGGGACCGTGGGATCGGCGCCGGCGCGGCGCAGCTGATCGATGGCAAGCATCACGGGACCGATCCCCGGAGCGCCAGGCTTTTCACCCGGAGCTTGCATCATCGAAGTCGAGGTTCCTCCGCGATTCCCGGTCTGGCGAGGACTTGGGCTGCCATCGCCGTGCACCGGATAGTAGCGAACATGCGTGCACGGCGTATTCCCCAGGATGGGGGCACGTTAGTCCTGGCCTGATCGAGTGCGGAGGAAGCGCCGACGGGGAAGTGGCCGCGGCTCTCTGCGCGCGACGCACTCGGCGCGGCAAGCGCCGCCCCGTTACCCTCTAGGTATGCCCGAACTTCCTGAAGTCGAGACGATCGTGCGTGACCTGCGTGGCCTGGTAACAGGTGCACGGATCGTCGGCGTGCGCTCCAATTGGGCACGGACGCTCCGGAGCCACGAATCGGAGGCCTTCGCCGGGGCAGTGATCGGGCGAGAGATCGAGGGTGTCGGGCGGCGCGGCAAGCAACTGCTGGTCTGGTTGGGGCCGAGCAGCGGCGTTGATGCCGGGGGCGGCGACTCGCCCGGCACGGGTCCGGCCGTCATCACCATCCACCTCAAGATGACAGGACAACTCTTCGTGGTTGCTCCGGAAACGCCACAGGATGGGCACGTTCACGTGGTCCTCGAGCTCGCTGATGGCCGGGAACTGCGGTTCCGCGACATGCGAAAGTTCGGGCGGATCGGGCTGTATCGCCGAGACCCGGTGACGGGCCTGCCGGTGGAAGGCCAGGCCCCGGGCGTGCTCGCCGCCGGCGCGGAGCCGCTCGCCGATGACTTCACGGCGCGCCGCTTCACCGAGATGCTCGCCCGTCGCCGAGGGCGGCTCAAGACTCTGCTGATGAATCAGGACTTCCTGGCCGGTGTCGGCAACATCTACGCCGACGAATCTCTCTGGCGGGCGCGGATCCATCCGCTTCGCGATGCCCACACTCTGAGGCCGGACGGCGCGCGCCGGCTCCACACGGCGATCCGCGATGTGCTGGCGGAAGCTGTGGAGCGGCGCGGCAGCTCCGTGGACGACTACACCGCACCAGATGGGGATGGCTCGATGCAGGAGCATCTGGCGGTCTATCAGCGAGCCGGCCGGCCCTGCCTTCGCTGCGGCCGACCGATCCGGCGGATCGTGGTGGGTGGGCGAGCGACGCACTTCTGCAGCTGGTGCCAGAGGCTGCCGGCCGGGCAAGGCGCCACCGCGACCGGCGCTTCGGACCTGCGTGCTCCTCGCACCCGCGGACCGCGCTGGACGGAGCTGTCCGGCGAGGGCGCTCTGGGCCGCACCGCCGAAGAAGAAGTGCGTGCCCGCCGGGTCGCCGCGACCCGCACCGCGGCCGCGACTCGCCGAGCCGCCGCCCGCGCCGGTGGGGCCGCCTGATGTCGATCGTTCGACTCGTCGGTGTGCACCGCGAAGTCGGTGACTTCGTCATCCTCGATCATGTCGACGCGGCGATAGCCGCGGGCGACCGGATCGGTCTCGTCGGCCCGAACGGAGCCGGCAAGACGACGCTGCTGCGGCTCATTGCCGGCATCGACGAACCGGATGGCGGCGAGGTCAATCGCAAACGTGCCATTACGATCGCCATGCTCTCGCAGGAAGCTCATGTCGACCAGGCATTCATCGGAGCGCCGAGCCTCAAGCAGGCAGTCCGGACGGGTGCGATGCGGCTCGAAGAGCTGGAGCGGGCCCTTCGACAGCTCGAGCACGACGGCCGTGTAACCGAGCCGGAGTACGAGCGCCTGCAGCATGAGTTCGAGGTCAAGGATGGCTACTCGCTGGATCAGAGAGTAGAAGCGGCGCTCTCTGGACTGGGATTCGAACGCGCCGATTGGGACCGCCCGCCGACCAACCTCTCCGGCGGCGAACAGACGCGCGCGGCGCTGGCCCGGCTGCTGCTGTCCGATCCGGAGTTGCTGCTCCTGGACGAGCCAACCAACCATCTGGACCTCGGTGCGCTGGAGTGGCTCGAGGAACATCTCGGCCGGCGCCACGGGGCTCTCCTCGTCGCCTCCCACGACCGTGCCTTCCTCGACGCGACGGTCACGCGAGTGTGGGAGCTGCGCGATCGCAAGTTGACGCCGTTCCGCGGCAGCTACTCCGCCTACGCCCGTCAGCGCGAAGAGCGCGACCTGCGGGCCGTCGAGGAAGCGGAGGATCGAGCCGGCGAGATCGCCCGCGAGCGCGAGCTGATCCAGCTGTACCGGCATCAGCGCAAGCACGCAAAGATGCACGAGCACGAGGCTCGCCTGGAGGCTCTGCAGCCGCTGGAGAAGCGGAGGTCCGATGCCCGCCTGAGGCTGCCGACCGAGGCGCTGGCAGGTGGAGGGCCGGCTCGGTCGTACGAATCCGTGGTCCGGGCCGAAGGGCTGGTCGTCGGGTATCGTGCCGCGCCCGCGCCCGCGCCCGCCGCCCCGCCGACGGCCGCCGCGCGCCCGGCCGCCCCGCCGACGGCCACCGGCTCCGCGACCGCACCCGCCCGCGCCGCCACCGGGCTGCCGCCCGCGCCGCCGGTCGAGACGCCCATCGCTCGAGTCCCGTGGCTGGAACTCCGGCGAGGCGACCGCGTCGGCATTGTCGGCCCTAACGGCGCGGGCAAGACCACGCTTCTGCGCACGATCGCCGGGGAGTTGCAGCCGCTGGACGGCGCGCTGGAACTGGGCCGCAACGTACAGCTCACTTACCTCGCCCAGCTCCGCGAGGCCCCGATTCCGGGCGCAACCGTTCTCGATGCCCTGCTCGACGAAATGCCACTGACCCAGGCCGCGGCGCGGAGCCACCTGGCCCGGTTTCTGTTTCGCGGCGACGACGTCCTGAAGGAAGTCACGGCACTCTCCGGTGGGGAGCGTTCCCGGCTGGAACTGGCGCGGCTCTTCCTTCTTCCGGCGAACCTGCTGCTGCTCGACGAGCCNNGCCCACCAACCACCTCGACATCCCTGCCCGTGAGGCTCTGGAGGCCTACATGGGCGGCACCGACGCGACACTCCTGATCGTCAGCCACGACCGGCGCCTTCTGGAGAAGGTCTGCACCTCGTTGTGGGTCGTGGACGACGGCCTGGCCGTGCCTTTCGATGGCGGCTATCGCGCCTGGCGGTCGGCGGTCTCGGATGGATGGACGGCGAAGGCTGCCGCCGAAAAGGAGGCGGCCCGCTTTCATGTCGGTCGAGGGCGGGAGAGCGGCGCGCGCCGCCCGGGGGCCGCGGTCGCCACTTCGAGTCCCAAGGCCGGGGCAAAGGGAGCCATCCCCGTTCAAGCGTTATCGGGGAGTGGCAAGGCAACCACCGCGGCCGCAACCACTACAACCACTACAACCACTACTGGAGTGCCCGCTCCGACTTCGCGGCCCCAGGCCCCCAAATTGTCGAAGGATGCCTACCGTCGCCGCAAGACTCAGGTCGATGAGGAGCTGGCCCGTCTTGTCGAGCGCAAGCGTTCGCTGGAGTCGGCCCTCCAGGACCCGGGCGTACACGGCAACTTCGTCGAGTTGCGCCGGGTCACGGGCGACCTGGCCGTGGTGAACGAGGCCATAGTCGCCGCCGAGGAGGCCTGGCTCGAGATGGAAGAGGCGGCTCCGTGACGGAGCGCGGATCTCTGGGAACGCGATCGCCGCTCATCGGTTTGATCGGCCCGATCGGCTCCGGCAAGTCCACCGTTGCCGGCCGGTTGGCCGAGCGCGGTGCCGTCGTCATTGACGCCGATCGGCTGACGCATGACCTGATGGCTCCAGGCACTGCGCTGGCGGATGCGATCGCGGCCGCGTTCGGTGAGGAGTACCGCCGTCCGGACGGCTCTCTCGACCGCGCCGCATTGGGCCGGCTGGTCTTCTCGGACCCCGTCCGGCTCGCCGAACTGGAGTCGATCGTGCACCCGGCCGTAGCGCTCGTGGAGAGGGAGATGATTCGCGCGGCCGATGCCCTCAGCCCCGTCGCAATCGTCCTCGAGGCGATCAAGCTCGTGGAGGCCGGCCACGCGGAATGGTGCGACGAGGTCTGGCTTGTCGTCTGCGAACCGTCAACGCAGCTCATCCGCCTCGTCGGACGTGGTATGGCCGAGTCGGACGCCCGCCAGCGGATCGCCGCCCAGGAGGCCTCGTTGCCGCTCTGGCAGGCCGCGGCGACTCGAGTGATTCACACGGACGGCCCGCGAGATGGTGTGGAAAGCCAGGTCGACGCCCTCCTGGATGTAGTACGGTCGCATAGTCGCACCTGACGAGGGGGCATAGCCCTGACTCGTACGATTGACCGGTTGCGGTATGGGCAAGCTCAGAGATACGGTGGCTTCATGGGAGAGCCCAACGGCGCGCGCCCCAGAGCCTCGCGAGGCCTGCGGCTAACACGGAGGACCCCGACCGTCGCGATCGTCGCGGTCGCGGTCCTGGCTGTGCTCTTCGCCGCCAATCCGGTCGGGTCTGCCGCGCCGCCCAGCGAGCCGCCCGCGCAAGGGACCCAATGGATTGCCCTGGATCCGGGCGGCAGCGTCAACCCGATGGCGATGCTCATGCCAGGAGTTCTTGCCGCCGATCCAACGTTGTCTCAGCGCATGGCCACAGCGTCTCCCGCCGCCACGGCTTCGCCGACGTCCCATCCGACCCTCCGGCCGATCGGCGTCATGACGACCGGGACGGCCGGGACCGATCCGAACCGCCCGTTGCCGATCCAGTCGTCCGACTGGTTGGCACTCAAGGCGTCGGGCAGGATCGCCCTCGTCGACGGCAAGATCACGGTTCTGGCCGACGGTTCATACCCGTTGGCGGTCCCGGCAACCGGGCTGCCGGTAGCGGCCAAGAAGGTGCTCGACGTCTCGTACACGCGATGGATCATCGAGGCGCCGGGCGTCGGCAGGGACGAGAAGGGAACCTACTACAGAGACGAGAGTTACTGGAAGCTGTGCGGTGACGGCGCGATGACGGTCGCTCTCTGGTACTGGCAGCAATTGACCGGCCACCCGAACGTGACCGGCACCGCCGGATACTTCCTGGATCCATTCGTGGCCCAGGGCGCGTGGTGGCCGAGGCCGGGGCCGCGGGTTGCCGTCTCGGGACGCACTCGGCTGGGCACCTACTGGTCCGGATCCGACAAGGTCAGCGGCTTCACCGCTCACGCTCGTGGCTTCGAGATGTACCTGGCCACTCAAGCGAAGCCGGCGACGTGGAAGACGCCCGGGTTCGCGGTCTTTGCCAGCAATCGCAAGCCGGTCTATCCATCGTGGGGCAC
>PMIE01000011.1 GCA_003156975.1 Chloroflexota bacterium
GAGCCGGGCATGCGGTTAGTGCCCGTCTGCACGACCGTGGCGGTGAGCGATCCGTCCGAGTTGAGCGTGCCCTGGGCCACGATCGTCGCTCCGACCGTCACGTCGGCCAGAGTGGCGGCCGTGCGCGTGCCGTTGGAGTAGGTGGTCGAGGCCGTGACGTTGATCGTCGTGCTCGAATTGCCGAGCGTCGTTACCACGATCGTGGCGTCGGTCTTGCTCGCGACCGTACCGAACACAACCGACTGCCGCGCGCCACCGACGCGGGGCGGATTGCCAGGCGCGCTCGGACGCGCAATGACCGCGGACGCCGCGGGTACGGACGAAGGCGGAGTAGCCCCGCCGCCGGAACTGACGCCCCAAGCGAATGCCACGGACGCCACACCAATCAGGACCAACGCAAACGCCGGGACGAGGATCGCCAGGCGCGGGAACGATGCTTTCACTTGGAGTTGCCTTTCATCACCGGCGTGGGCCAGCGGAGTCGCCCGTCCGAATGGAAACATAGAACAACCCAGGGCTTAAGCAATCCTGAAACGAAACGCGGCAGGCGGCGCGGGCGCGGCAACTTGCCGTCGACCGATGACGCGTCCCATCTCGTCAGACTTGCCCCGCGTGAGAGTTAGCGCGGACGAACCGGCGCAACACCGCCCACGACCGCGCAGATCCGGCCATCTGAGGCGCCTCGACCGCCTGTCGTGCCCGTGCCCAAGCGTGAGCCTCGCTTTCCGGCGCCCGGACAGGACCTCACCACGTGTATCTCGGCCGTCGCCGCCTGACTAACTCTCACTGCGGGCAAGTTTGACCAGACGGCCATGCAGGGCACGCGACCGCGGCCGGGAACGGGCTACGACGCCGACTTGTCGCGCCGCCTCCGGACGATCAGCACCAGGAACAGGCCGCCGCCGAGGGCAGCGGCCGCGACCAGCCNNCGGCGTCCGCAGTGCCTGCCTGGGCGCCAATCCCCGGTGAACCGCCCGAATCACCCGAACCTGCGGCGATCGCGGCCGGCGTCGCCCCGGCGACATCGGGCGCGAGAGTCCGAGCCGAACCGATCGGCGCCGAGGCCACCGCGGCAGGGTCTATCGTGGCACCCGGATCTGGTGTGACGCCCGGCGCGAGCGTGACCGTCGGGCTGACCGTCGAATCCGCCGGAATCGCCGCCGAGGCGGTCGCCGGCGCAGGCGGCGTAGTCGAATGTGGCGCCACAATCGCGGTCGGCGTCNNGTCGGAGTCGGAGTCGGGCTCGGGGTGGGAGTCGGGGTCGGTGTCGGGGTCGGTGTCGGGCTCGCCGTTGGCGGCGGAGTCCACGATGCGTCCACGTAGGTTCGGAAGTCGTAGTCACTATCCTTCGAGCCCGCCAACGACGCCCAGCTCGTGTTGTATTCGAGCGCCGCACCACCTGCGTATGTGCCGTGGGAAAACTGGACGGACCCGACCGTGTCTAGGTAGAAGACGATTGCGTACATCTGGCCGGCCGTCACGACACGCCCCAAACCGAATTCGAAGTGATACCAATTGATGTCCTTCACCATCGAGGAGCCACTCGCGAGATTGCCCGCCAAAGGAAGGCCACTGAGGTTCACCGACCGCAGCGACGCGGTCACGGTGGCGGGGGTGCGCTCTACGATCCTGAGGTCAACACCCGTCATCAGTCCGGACACGGCCGCGGTGAACGTCTGGGCGAAGTACGAAGCGCCGGACATTGTCTCGGACGCGACTTCGTTGCTCTGGTCGACAACGCTCGACGCGGCCGCGAGTCCCGGCGTCAAGCCCGCCAGCAGAAGTCCCGAAGAAAGGACCAGCGCGAATCGCCTCATGACCGAACAACCCCTTCCTGCATGCACCGGTAGGAGGTGTCGGAGAGACGGCCTCAATTAGGAGGTTAGGGGCGCGTCCGCGGGGCGCGGGACGATCCGACAATCGTTACCGTTGAATCATTGTCGAGGGAGCGATGACCAGCCTGAGCCGATCAGAGAAGGTTGACGGGAACTCACCGGGCCCCGAACCGCCGCGCGCGCGCCTGCTCAAAGGCGCCCTCGCTGGAATTCTCGCCCTTCCCGTCGCCGGGATCGGTGGTGCCGTTATCGGCTTGCTCGCCTGGTACCCAGCATCGGTGATCAGCGAGAACATGCAGGGCATGAACGGTCCGGTCGTAAATGTGCTCCGCCGGCCCGTGCCGTTGGCGATCCTGGTCGTCGTTGCTACCTGGTTCGCTGCACGCACCGCCGTTCGCATCTGCGCGGCCGTGAGCGGTCGCCCCTCGGTGTGGATCGGACCGAGGTGNNGGCCACTTGTCGCCGCCGCGGCACTCGTCCCGGTGGCGTTTGGCCTTGGCGCCATGTTCCCTGTCAGGGATGGGGCCGATTTCCGGTTGCTGCCAAAGGGATGGGCCTACCTCCCGGTGATTGCCTGCGTCGGCGCAGCTGCGGGTCTTATCAGCGGGCTCGCGCTGCCTGGAACGGCACGGGACGTTATGCCACCGTGGTCGGCTTCCACGCGAACAGTG
>PMIE01000144.1 GCA_003156975.1 Chloroflexota bacterium
CGGTGGCGATCCACGCGTACGGGCGGGTTTCCTTGAAGTTCTTCAGGCCATGACCGATCCGCGAAGGGAACTTGCTCTGGCGGGCCGATGCGGTGGCGCCGCGGACGCGATCCGGAACGCTGCCCAGGCTCGACTTGACGGAGGTGAGTCGGGGGCCGGCCTTGTCCGCGAACGCCGCGCCGGCGACGGCCAGTGCGGCGCCGATTCCGGCGAAAACACCGACGATACGAGCCTTCCAGCCCGACTCGGACGCCTTCTTGCGGGCAACGCCCTCGTTTGAGAAGAGCGGCTCCACGGCCGGCCGGAAGGTCTCGCCATCCAGATCCGTGACCGTGGCGCGGGTGATGCCGGACACTCCGGGCGGATCCGGGCGGAAGCGATTGGCCGGGAGGTCGAGCCGGGCGGGCACAACGGCCGGCGGGGCGTCCGGGTCGGTCGGCGGGGCGTCCGAGCCGGCCGGCGGGGCGTCCGCCTCGACGTGTGTGGCGCGAGTCAGTCCGACAACATCGCGGCCGGGGGCGCGCACGTAGTTGGCGACCGTGACCGGGGCCGACCCCGACACCGTCGGCGTCGAGGTTGCGAGCGCGGGAGCGGCGAGCGGCGCGGGAGTCTCGGCGGCGGCGGGCGCGGCGAGCGGCGCGGCGAGCGGCGCGGCGAGTGGCGCGGGAATCTCGGCAGCGGCAACGACCGGAGCCGCCGCGGCATCCCGGGCCGTCTTTGCGGCGACTGCGCGGCTTGCCCGAGCGGCGCGAGTGGCATTGGTAGCGGCGGTTGCGGCGATCGCGGCGCTGACCGCGGCTACGGCCGCGGCGGCAGCTGCGGAGGCGGCAGCGGACGCGGCAGCGGACGCATCCGTCTCGGGCATGCCGGCCAGCTCGGACGGCCGGTCCTCGTGCTCGGAGAAGGCGTCGGTTGTGCCGGTCTTGGGCTCGTTGCTGGAACCCGTGGTATTCATTTCGGAGACGGTCACGTCGTCCGACGGGGCTCCAGAAACCGGCTCACCGGGGCGGCTGGGTTTCCGCCGGCGGGGAGTCTGCCCACTCGCCATGTCGCTGCACCTCTACATATTGCCTGGCCAAGTCTCGACCGCAGTTGCCGTCTCGCAAATGGGACGATGGTCATAGAGGCCGAGAGTCCTTAGTTGGGTCTGGTGCGCATGAGAGCGGTCTGGGGCGGAGACGGGTCCACCTAACCCAAACACTCACAACTACATAACGCACAGAGTGGCCGAATATTGCACGCGGCGCGCGGACTTCTTGCAGATTCCAAATTCGGCGCGAATGGGCCGCGCTAGCCGGCCGCCGGGGAGGCGCTCGGGGATGGGGATTCGCCGGCCGCCGGCGAGCCGCCGGGTGCGCGCGAGCCGCCGGAATTCGGGGAGGCGCCGGGTGCGGGCGAGCCGCCGGAATTCGGGGAGGCGCCGGGTGCGGGCGAGCCGCCGGGTGGCGCGAGGCTGCCGGTTGGGGTCGCCGACGGGGCGCCGTTGGGGTAATACAGGGCGGCATCGGCCAGGATGTCCTTGGGATAGGACCAGCCGCCCACGACGAGCACAGACCCATCGTTCAGGAGAGTGGCGGTGTGCCCGTACCGGCCGGCGGTCATCGTGCCAATCGGTTCAGTCTGGAGGGTCGTTGGGTTGAACCGCTCGACGGTCCTGATTGGATCGTCGTTCGCATCGGCACCGCCGACCAGCAGCACCGTGCCGTCCGGGAGAACCGTGGAGGTGTTCCCCGATCGAATGTCACCCAGCCGCGCGACCCCTTCGAAATCCTGCCGATCCGGGTTGTAGATCTCGGCCGAGGCGTTGGCCTTGCCGGATCCGTTGACGCCACCGATCACGATGACGCGACCGTCCGGAAGCAGACACGAGGTCGCGCCCTCACGATCCGCCTTCATCAGGCCCGTGTCCTCGAACGCGCCGGACGTTGGGTCGTACAGATTTCCCCAGCCGAGATCGCCGTAGTTGGAGCTGCCGCCCGCAACAAGAACCTCGCCGTTCTTGAGCTTGGTGGCGGTTACATATCCGTTGCCCAGGATGAATGAGCTTGTCTCGCGGAAGGCCGAGTCCGACGGGTCGTAGATTTCCGCCGACTTGAGCATGTTCGTGCCGTCGGAGCCGCCCACGATCAGGACGGTGCCATCGTCGAGCAGGACGGCGGAGGCGGAGATCCTGCCGGTCGACATCGGCTTGGTCGGGCTCGACTTCCCGGTCTTGGGATCGAAGACTTCGGCCGTGCCAAGGGCCTGGCCATCTGCGCCCTTGCCGCCCGCGAAAAGGATCGTTCCGTCCTTCAGCAACGTGGCGGTGTGGAGGGATCGGCCGGTCATCAAGTCTCCGGCCGCCGAGAAGGTCCGCGCGGCAGAGTCGTAGATTTCGACGGACGCCAGAGTGTCGGTCGAGTTGGACAGGCTGTCTCGGAGAGTGACACCACCGGCAATCACGACCCGACCATCGGGCAGGAGGGTTGCGGTGTGGTTGGCGCGCGGCAAGTTCATCGAGGCCACGGGGACGAGCGGGTCAGCGGCCGGGAAGGTCACTCCTGCGGGCGTGTCCAGGGCGACGGGCACGGAGGAGTAGGCGAAGTCGGTGTAGTCGGCGACGGGCGGATACCCGTCGTTGGACGATGTGTTCATGCTCGCGCTGGCGATGATGCCGATGACGATGACGGCGACGATGCCGATGGCGATCCAGGCACTCGCGTTCGTCGAGCTCCTCGTCTGGTTGCGCGGCGCCTGGTTCTGCGCCGGCCACCAGGCTCCACCCTGGGAATCCCAGGTCCGGCCGCCGGACGGTGGTCCGCCCGGGGCTGTCGGGCGGTTCCGACTGTATGGGTTGTCGCGGGGTGCCTGCCGGGCAGGTGCGCCCGAACGACGAGCCGGGGTGCCGGTGGTCGGGGCGCCGGTGGCCGGGGCGCCGGTGGCCGGGGCGCCGGAGGGCGGGCGGGTCCCCGGCAGCGGCTGCATTGGCCGGGTGGGCTGGAAGGGCGGTACGGGCTGAAGGGGCGGCCTGGGCTGAAGGGGCGGCCGCGCCTGCCCCTGTGCCGACCAGGTCCCCGGCAGCGGCC
>PMIE01000125.1 GCA_003156975.1 Chloroflexota bacterium
AGTCCCGGGCGATGATGTCCGCTTTGCCATCGCCGTTGAAGTCAGCCGCCATGAGGGCGGTCATGCCCAGTTGCGGTGTGGGTGTGGGCGTTGGCGTGGGCGTGGGAGTCGTCAGAGCGGGCGCGACGTATTCTTTGACTTGCCAACCAGAGCCTTTGGCGGCCGCGGAATGTGGCGTCGCGGGGTACGTCCAAGAGTTGACCGAGCTGCCCATCCAGTATGGATTTGTGCTCGAGGGGCCGGTGTTTCCCTCGACCGTAGTGACCGTGGCGCTGGCGCCGGTGCCGGAAATGCGAGCAACGATTCCGACGTGTTGGATTGTGTATGGGGGATTCCAGACTCCGTTGGAGTCGTAGAAGCCGACAGAGCCGTTGTCGAAGACGACCGCATCTCCCACGACGGGGGTGGAACTAGTAGTGCCGTGGGTAGTGCCGTAGGTGTCGAAGCTGTAGGCCCAAGCAGTCAACTCGTGGCTCGCTAGGACTATCTTGGCCCCATAGTTTGTTATAGCGTCTTCCCAGACCCATGCGGCAAAGTCCGCACACCAATTACCGCTGAAACCGTATTGGCTGTGGGTGTACGGTGGCGACACGACTTGGGCAATTGCTATGTTCGCGATGATCTGCCCGGCGCTCGTAGCTGCCGCTGCCTGTGCGGGAGGTGCGGCCGCAATCCCCAGAACAGCGATCGCCGCCGCCATCATGATCGCACTGATCCGCTGCGCTACCGATCGGACCAGGCGTGGTCGTTCGTTCGCTTGGTTGGTCGTAGATCGTGACCACCGCCAGGAATTGAGAGAAACGCCCATGGCTATGCCTCCTTTTCAATTCTTCGAATTCGACTGAGCAAGGACCTGCTATCCCGCGAGCTAGCGAAGCGACCCTTGGCGGGGTCAAGTCCCAGGACGTGCTGCAAAAGCACGTCATCATCCCGCCCGACCTAGCTGGCCATGAGCTGGGCCGGGTTCACCTCCTCGTGCTCGATCACGTCCCCCGGGCCCTAAGGTGGCGGCGGCCGCCGTGCCACTCATCGTGCGGCTCGACGGGGTGATCATCGTGGTGTCCCATCCGTCGTCGGTTTCTGACTTCCAACGACGCGAGGGTGACGCGATGGCCGCGTCTTGCCAGCCTGATTCAGCTGTTACACCACGTTGGGAGACACAACCCAGGACCACAATGGGCTGACTATCCAGTTGACAGGTCCCGACATGCGGGAGGTTGGCGTCAAGCGTCTAGGTTCGGCCTGACTCCTCTCGCCCCGACCGACACGAGCGGGTGATGGTGGCGGACCAGCTCTAGCGCCCCGCCCAAAGCTTCATCGCCACCCTGCGGCTAGTTCAAGCGCGCCGTCAAGCGTGTTTCGCGGTGTTCCGCAAGCGCCGGCACACGCTCGGGTCCCAGCGATCGAGCCGGCCGCAGGGCATGTGAACGTGCCCCGGAGCCTGAGACCCCGGGGCACGCCACTTGGGAGATCGGCCGCCGACTATGCGTGCGGCTTGACCGGTGCGGTGGGCACGGAGGCCGGGCTCGTTCCGAGACCGTTGGTTGCGGTGACCGTGAACGTGTAGCTCTTGCCGTTGACCAGGCCTATGACCATGCAGCTTTCAGTTCCATCGTTCACCGTGCAGGTCTTGCCGCCCGGCGATGAGGTCACGGTGTAGCTCGTGATGGCCGCTCCGTTGTTCCCATAGTCCTGCCAGCTGACCGTGACCGACTTGTTGCCCGCGACGGCGCTCACCGAAGAGGGCGCGTCGGGCGCCGACGGCGTTCCCCAGAGAGCCAGGCTGAAGTCGGCACCGGCAGACACTGCGACGAAGTTGCCCTGGTAGTTGGTGACCACGGCCGGCAGCGTCGTTTGGCCGGAGCTGTTGTTGCCCCACGCCCAGACGTGGCCGTCCTTCAGCGCCAAAGCGTGGGTCCCGCCCGCCGCTATGGCGCTGAAGCCGCTGACCGGGTTCACGCACGTATGTGTGAGGTAGTTGTAGAGGCTGCAAGGGGTGTTCAGCTCGCGGAGGGTGTTGTCACCCCAGCCGCTGATGATGCCGGCGGAGTTGAGGACCAGGCTGAACTCGTCACCGGCGGCGACGGCTGTCACGCCGCCCGTGCCCGACGGGACATCCGTCTGGCCGAACGCGTCCCAGCCCCAGGCCTTGACGGTGCCGTCCTGGCGAAGCCCCAGCACCTGACTGCGGGTGCTGACCGACTTCAAGTTGGACAGCGGGACGAGTATGTTCTGGCTGCCGACCTTGACGGCGACCTTCGGAATGCTGGTGGCGCCGTCGTAGTCGTCGCCCCAGGCGACGATCGAGCCGTCCGACTTGAGAGCCACCGCGAAGTCGTCGCCGGCGGAGATGGCCACGACGCCGGACTCGGCGGCGGGGGGAATGTCGATCTGGCCGTAGGCGTCGTCGCCCCAGGCGACGACCGAGCCGTCCGGCTCGAGCGCCAGCGCGAAGGTGTCGCCGGCTGAGATCGCCTTGACGTTCGAAAGCCAGCCCGGCACGTTTGTCTGGCCATATGTGTCGTCGCCCCAGGCGACGACCTTGCCGTCCCAGGCGAGAGCCATGGCGAAATCGCGTCCCGCCGAGATGGCGACGATGCCGCCCCGGGCGGCCGCCGGCACCTCCGTCTGGTGATGACTGTCGTCGCCCCAGGCCGCGACATAGCCGGCGGGGGGAGGACCACCTGTGGTGGACGCGCTGACCGGAGCCGCCAGCGATCCGGCCAGAGCCACCGCGAGCGTGCCGGCGGCGAGCGTCGCCAGCGAGCCCGTGCGAAGAGCCCGGCTCAGGGCCTTGCGATCGGCGGGAAGCTTGTCGCCGGTTCCATCAGTGCGGCCCAACTGGACCGCTTGCATCTTCGATGACGCCATTTCGATCCGCTCCTTCTTCTGCCCTCGGTCATCCTCGCCTCGGGCTACCGCTGCAGCCTGGAGACCGGGTGTAAGCGCGGAGATCGGGCACGGTAACGGCCTCGCGACGTTCTGTAAGGGCCGCCTTACGTTCGGATGCGATCCGGGCAGGCCGGACCGAGTTCGTCCGCGAGCGCCGAAATCAGGTGCGGCTGCGGCGGTCGGGCTCGCAGCGGCGCGGACCGCCGCCTGCACCGGGGATCGTCGGCGCGATGCCTCCCGCTTCCCCTACTCCGCCGAGCGGTGATAGACCCCCGCCACTCTCACCATGACCGCCTCCCGCAAGAGAGAGGCAAGGGCGGCCGCGCACTCGGGTTCGTCGGGGTCTGAGTCCATGTCGGCCCAGAAGACGTACTCCCAGCGGACGCCGCGGCTCGGCCGCGATTCAAGGCGCGACAGGTTGATGCGCCGCTCGGCGAAGCAGCCGAGGCAGCGGTACAGGCTGCCGGGCACGTTCCGGACGGCCCAGACCAGAGTGGTCTTCATGGGACCGGCGATGGTCGCGGGCGCGAACCACTCAACCGGCAGGTCGTCGCGGGTGAGCACGACGAAGCGCGTACGGTTGGTATCGCCGGTTTGGATGTCGGCGGCCAGAACTTCGAGACCGTACAGCGGCGCAACGCGAGCCGAGGCCACGGCGCCGGCGCCCATTTCCTTCTTGTCGGCGATGGACTTGGCCGCGCCGGCGGTGTTGTAGCTGGTCATGACCTGCCACGGCCGTGACCGCAGGAACTCGTCGGCCTGGTCCAGCGCCTGGGCGATGCTGTAGACCCGCTCGATCTGGTCGAGCGTCTGGCCGGGCAGCGCGAGCAGGGCGAGATGGACCGGAACGGTCACTTCGGCAGCGATTCGAATCTCATCGAACTGGAAGAGCAGGTCGTAGATCTCGCGGACGCTGCCGCCCTTCGACCGCTCGATCGGCACGACGCCCGCGTCTACAGAACCGTCGTGGATGGCCTCGAAGACGGCCCGCCATGTCGGCAGGGCCACGGCCTTCGGATCGGCGAAGGCCGAGAGAACGCCTTCCTCGCTGAAGGCGCCGACCTCGCCCTGAAAAGCCACCCGCGGCGAGCGAAGCGGCTTCTCGGACTGAGAGCTGGGCTTGGACGCTGGCGATGCCATTGGACCCCCCGTGGACTATTCGGAGTGAGCCGAGCCGGCGGCCGGGGCCGTCTTCGTGGATGCCTTGGTGAAGTGGCGCTCGTCGCGCCGCACGACTTCCGCGCCCGTCTTCCAGATCGCGTATTCGAGCGAGTCGCACAGCGCCTGGCACGAGGCCGCAATGATGTTCGTACCGCTGCCCATCGTGGACCACTCCAGGGCGCCGTTGGACGATTCGATGATGACTCGCGTCTGGGCCCCGGTGGCCTCGAGGCTATCGAGGATGCGGACCTTGTAGTCAACCAGATGAACCGCGTCCAGCTGCGGGTAGAACGCTCCGAGCGCCTTGCGCAGCGCGGTGTCCAGGGCGTTGACCGGGCCGTTGCCGTCCGCGGCGGTGTGCAGGATTTCGCCGGCCACCTCCACCTTGACCGTGGCTTCGGCGAGAAGCTCGGCACCGCCGCGCTGCTCCACCAGGACGGTGTAGTCGCACAGCTCGAACGGTCGCTCGTAGCCGGCCTTGTGGCGCTTGACCAGCAGCTCGAACGAGGCTTCGGCGCCCTCGAAGGCGAGCCCGTCCGCCTCCATTTGCTTGATGAGCTGGCTCAGGGCCTTCGGATCGATGTCGTCCATCTGCTGCCCGAGCTGCTCCGCGCGGAGCTGCGTGTTGGCCTTGCCGCCAAGCTCGCTGACCACGAGGCGCATGACGTTGCCGACAGCGGCCGGATCCACGTGCTGGTAGGCGCTGCTGGCGCGGGCGGTGGCGGCGCCGTGAACCCCGCCCTTGTGCGCGAACGCGGACCGTCCGACATATGGCTGATGGTCGTCCGGGGCGATGTTGACGATCTCGGCGACGTAGCGGGACATCTCCGTGAGGTCCGCAAGTCGGCCGGACGGTACGGGCTCGAAGGCGGTCTTGAGCTCGAGATCCGCCATGATGCTGACGAGGTTGGCGTTGCCGCAGCGCTCGCCGTAGCCGTTGATGGTGCCCTGGACGTGGCGCGCGCCGACGGCCACCGCGGCAAGGGAGTTGGCGACCGCCAGCTCCCCGTCGTTGTGGGTGTGGATGCCCCAGATCACTTCCGGGGCTTCGTCCCCGGCGAGCTCCGTCATCGTCGCCCGGACGATCGTGGCCACTTCGTCGGGAAGCGCGCCGCCGTTGGTCTCGCACAGTACCAGCGTGCGTGCGCCTGCCCCGCGGGCCGCTCGCAGCGTCGCCAGCGCATAGGCCGGATCGGCCTTGTAGCCATCGAAGTAGTGCTCGGCGTCGTAGATGGTCTCGCGGCCGGCGGCCGTCGGATAGGCAACCGAATCGGCGATCATCTCCAGGTTCTGTTCGGGCGTCGCCTGCAGCACCTCGCGGACGTGCAGCAGCCAGCTCTTGCCGAAGATGCACACCACGGGCGTCTCGGCGGCGACGATTGCCACCATGCTCGGGTCCGTCTCGGCGGTGTTGTTTCGATGCCGAGTCATGCCGAACGCGGCGAGCTTGGCGTTCTTCCAGGCGATCGATTTGGCGGCCTCGAAGAAGTCGACGTCCTTTGGATTCGAGCCCGGCCAGCCGCCTTCGATGTAGGTGAACCCGAACTCGTCCAGCCGGCGCGCGATCTTGATCTTGTCCGCAAGAGAGAGGATCAGGCCTTCGCGCTGGGTTCCATCGCGGAGTGTCGTGTCATAGAGGACTACGCGGTCGCTGTGCGGGCTCATCGCATTACGCCTTCCGCGGCACCGAGACCTTGCGGCTCGGTCGATCGCAGAGCAGCGACCACGGCGTCGCCCATCGCCTGGGTTCCGACCTTCTTGATGCCGGCCACCTCGCCGGTCGCCGCGACCAGATCGGGAGTCCGGTAGCCCGCGTCGAGCGTGGCCGTCACGGCCCGTTCGATTGCCTCGGCAGCGGTGGGCTGGCCCAGCGACCAGCGCAGCATCATCGCCGCGGACAGGATCGTGGCGAGGGGGTTGGCGATGTCCTGGCCCGCGATGTCCGGCGCCGATCCGTGGATCGGCTCGTACAGGCCGAAGAGCCCGTGCTCGGTCCGCCGCTCGCCCAACGAGGCAGAGGGCAGCATGCCGAGCGAGCCCGCAAGGACGCTGGCTTCGTCGCTCAGGATGTCGCCGAAGAGGTTCTCCATTACCATCACGTCGAACTGCGCAGGGCGAGTGACGAGCGACATGGCGCAGGCATCCACGAGCCGATGCTCCAGCTCGATGTCCGGATAGTCCGCCTTGACCTCATCGACGATCGTCCGCCAGAGGCGGCTCGACTCTAGGACATTGGCCTTGTCCACGCTGGTCAGCTTCTTGCGCCGGCCGCGGGCCAGCTCGAAGCCGAGCTTCACGACGCGCCGGATCTCGTGCTCGGTATATGTGAGCGTGTCCACGACTTCGCGGCCGTTGGGCGTCACGCGCTGTTCGGAGGGCTTGCCGAAGTACAGCCCGCCGGTCAGCTCGCGCACGATCAACAGATCGACGTCCTTGACCAGCGACTCGCGAACGGGCGAGCTGGCCGCGAGTATCGGCTGGACCGTGACCGGTCGAAGGTTGGCGTAAAGGCACAGGTCCTTGCGGAGGCGGAGGAGTGCCTGCTCGGGCCGAACTTTCGCCTTGGGATCGCTGAAGCGCGGGTCGCCGATTGCACCGAAGAAGACGGCATCCGCCGCGGCGCACTTGTCGATGTCTTCATCGCGGACGCCGGTGCCGTATGCGTCGATGGCGACTCCGCCGACGAGTACTTCGGTCCAGTCCAGGCCGAACCCGAAAATCTGCGCGGTTGCCTCGAGAACGCGCCGCCCGGCCGAAATCACCTCAGGGCCGATCCCGTCACCGGGAACGACGACGAGGCGATAGGTTACGGCGGGGCTGCTCACGGGACGTTCTCCATCTCTGCTAATTGGCAGGCGAGCGGCGAGGTCGGGCCGCTACTCGGTGACCGACCTCGCCACTTGATTCTTGGCTTAGCCCTTGTTCTTGGCGGCGGCCTGAGGCTGGCCGTCGACGACTTCCACGGGGTTGAGGAAAGGCATCTTGGCGCGGAGCGAGGCGCCGACCTTCTCGATCTGGTGGTCGCGGCCGCGCTCTCGCATCTTCTTGAAGTTGGGCTGGNNCTCGGCGATCCATGCCGCCGCGAAAGTGCCGTCCTGGATCTCGGTCAGGACCTTCTTCATCTCGGCCCGAACAGCGCCGTTGATGATGCGTGGCCCGGAGACGTAGTCGCCGTATTCGGCGGTGTCGCTCACGGAGAAGCGCATGAAGTTCATGCCACCGCGATAGAACAGGTCCACGATCAGCTTCAGCTCGTGCATGACCTCGAAGTAGGCCAGCTCGGGCTGGTAGCCCGCTTCGACGAGAGTCTCGAAGCCGTTGCGGATCAGCTCGGTGACGCCTCCGCACAGGACGACCTGCTCGCCGAAGAGGTCCGTCTCGGTCTCTTCCTTGAAAGTGGTCTCGAGGACGCCGGCGCGGGTGGCGCCGATGCCACGCGCATAAGCAAGCACGCGCGCGCGAGCGGTGCCGGTCGCATCCGTCTCGACGGCGAAGAGCGCCGGAACGCCGCCGCCCTGCTCGAAGACGGAACGGACGAGATGGCCGGGGCCCTTCGGCGCGACCATGCCGACGTCGATGCCCTTGCCGGGCTTGATGCGGTCGAACCGGATGTTGAAGCCGTGGGCGAACATCAGCAGCTGGCCGGCGTGCATGTTCGGNNGGGACCAGGATCATGATCACGTCGGCGGCCTTGACGGCGTCGGCGATGTCGGCGGTCTTGAGGCCGGTCTCCTCCGCCAGCGCGCGAGCCTTCGGATTGGCCTCGACGACAGTGACGTCGTGGCCCGAGTCCTGCAGGTTCTGGGCATGGGCGTGGCCCTGGCTGCCGTAGCCGATGATGGCGATCTTCTGACCCTTGAGGGCCGAAGCGTCGGCATCTGCGTCGTAATACATCTTCGCGGTCATCGTTTGACAGCCTCCTCGATTGACCCGGCACCCCGGGACATCACAACGGTTCCGGAGCGAACTAGCTCCTTGATGCCAAAACCTCGGAGGAGCGCGATCAGCGCATCCACCTCGGTCTCGGTGCCGGTCGCTTCGACGATAAGCGACTCGGCTGCCAGGTCAACGACCTTGGCCTTGTACATCTCGGCGATCGTCAGGACTTCACCTCTGTTGCGTTCGTCCGCCCTGACCTTTATCAGTGCGATCTCGTGCTCGACGATCGGATCCTCTGTGACGTCCTGAACCTTGAGCACGTCGATGAGCCGATAGAGCTG
>PMIE01000014.1 GCA_003156975.1 Chloroflexota bacterium
GCAGCTGATCCTCGACGCGGCGCATTCCGTCGTCACTCACAACTCCTCGCGCAAGGACAAGAAGCTCTGGACCGAGAACTCGGGCGGGCGCCAGATCTCGCGCTTCGAGGCCTACAACGAAGAGGAGGAGGCGGAGTGGATCGCGCGGCAAATCGAGGAGCTGGCGGGCGGCCGGACCTCGATCCTGACGCGACGCGCCGATGAGGAGCCGGAGAGTTGGCAGCGCTCCGATATAGCGGTCATGTACCGAACGAACGCCCAGAGTCGGGCGATCGAGGAGGCATTCCTTCGGTACGGCATCCGCTACCAGCTGGTCGGCGGGACGCGGTTTTACCAGCGCCGCGAAGTCAAGGATGCTCTCGCCTATCTGCGGATTCTTCGAAACGACACGGACCAGGTCAGCTTCGAGCGCATTCTCAACGTCCCGGTGCGCGGCATCGGCGAGAAGACGCTCGACGAACTCCGCGTCGAGGCCGTGGGCGGGCGGATCATCGTGCCCGAGGGCGAAGTTGATCCCGCACTCCCGGCCCCAACGTACTGGAGTGCCATCGTTGCCGGTTCCGAGGGGCGGATTCCGGCTCTGGGATCGCGAGCCCGGACTGCGCTCGCCGGCTTCGCCACCCTCGTGTCCAGGCTGCGGACGCGAATCGGTGTCCTGACGCTCCCGGAGTTGCTCGACGCGGTCCTCGAGGAGTCCGGATACCGGGCCATGCTCGCCGACGGCTCGGAAGAGGGCGAGGAGCGCTGGGCCAACCTCCTCGAACTGCGTTCCGTCACGACGCGCTACGACGACCTCTCGCCCGACGACGCCCTCGATCGCTTCCTCGAGGAGACGGCGCTCGTCGCTGATCAGGACTCATACGAGGTCGGCGCCGATGCCGTCACCTTGATCACCCTGCACGCAGCCAAGGGCCTCGAGTTCCCGGTCGTGTTCATCGGTGGCCTCGAGGAAGGCGTCTTTCCGCACAGCCGCTCACTGGACGACGAGAAGCAACTCGAAGAAGAGCGGCGGCTCGCGTACGTGGGCATCACACGCGCCAAGCGGCGCCTCTTCCTCTCCCATGCCGCTCGCCGGGCGACCTGGGGTCAGGGCAACCTCTCCGTGCCCAGCCGCTTCCTGTTCGAGATTCCGGCGGAACTCATGTCGGGGCCGCGTCTTGCCCGGGCCGACGAATTCAGCGATGACGTCGGTGACATCGATCCCGAGATGGTGTTCGGACGGCGGGCAGGCACCCGATTCGGGACGCCGATTCGCGCCGGTGGCGGAGCCTTCCGAAGCGGCAGCGGGACCGCCGGCGGCCCGAGGGCAGGGGAGTCGTTCCGGCCGACGCGCGACCTCGGTGCCAGGCGCGAGGCCTACGACTCGGGAGCGCGGTCGGGGAGTCTGGATCTGCCGCGGTCCGTGGCTCCGGGGACCTCGGACGGAGTGGCCATACGGCCCGCGGAACCGGCACGGCGTCCCGCCGCGGCGTCCAGACCGCGGATCCCGGGCGAGCGGCAGTATCGCGACGGGGACCGCGTGCGGCACCCCCGCCTGGGCGGCGGAATCGTGGTGTCCTCGAAGCTGACGCGCTCGGATGAGGAGGTCACGATCGCCTTCTCCAACGGAGGCGGGGTGAAGATCCTACTGGCCAGCATGGCGAATCTGGAACTCACCGACTGATTGGTCCCCGCGGCGCGCGCATCAACACGGCTCCCGGAGCCCGATTCGTGCGTCGTCCACGGTCTTTGTTTCGCCATCCGGACGCAATTTGGTGTTCGGCAGGCGTGCGGTTAGCATGGGGTTGAAGGCAATGTAGTTTCGGCTCTCGTGGGACGGACAGCACCGGATATGCCCCGCTCCCCAGAATGGCAGATGGCTGTTGGCCGATCCGGGATCAGTACGGTCCCGGCAGTCTAATCAGTCCGGTATGTCAGGGTCGAGCGAGCGGCTGAGGCCGCCGGTTCGGCAGGTGTCAATGAACGCATTCAGCGTCTTCGTTTCGACGTATCCGCCCCGCCGCTGCGGAATCGCCACCTTCACGCTTGACCTAGCGGGAGCCGCCGGCAATTCCGAGATCGTGGCCTTGCACCCGCCCGACGGGCCGCATGTCTACCCGCTCGAGGTTCGGCATCAGATCAGGCGTGACATCCGCGGCGACTACCGGCGCGTCGCGAGGGCGATCAACGACTCCGAGGCGAAGGTCGTCTCGGTGCAGCACGAGTATGGAATCTGGGGCGGAACCGACGGCGAGTACATCCTCGATTTCGTGAGCGCCCTGACCAAGCCCGTCGTCTCGACGCTTCACACCGTGCCCCACAACCCGACGCCCGGCCAGCGCCGCATCCTGCTGAACCTGATCGATGCCAGCGCGGCGAGCGTGGTGATGTCCAGATCCGCGGCGGCGCTGCTCGCGCGGGCATACAGCGTGAACGCCGCGAGCCTCGATGTCGTGCCGCACGGCGTGCCGCAGCTGCCCCTCGTGGAGCCCGACGGCGTCAAGGCTAGGCTCGGGATGAGGATCGCTCCCATGATCCTGAGCTTCGGCCTGCTGGGGCCGGGCAAGGGCTACGAGTCGGTCATCGAAGCGATGCCGTCGGTGCTCGACGCGGACCCCACCGCCTACTACGTGATTCTCGGCGCTACGCATCCCGATTTGCTGCGCCACGAGGGCGAAGCGTATCGCGACAAGCTCAAGCATCTGGCCGACTCCCTCGGAGTTGCGGATAGCGTCCTGTTCGTGGACCGCTTTGTCGGGCGATCGGAACTCGGAACCTGGCTCACGGCCGCCGATATCTTCGTGACGCCGTATCCCAACAAGGATCAAATCGTGTCGGGAACGCTGGCATACGCCATGAGCGCAGGCAAGGCAATAGTCTCGACGCGTTACAGCTATGCCGTGGAGATGCTCGAGGCAGGCCGGGGCATGCTCGTCGAGTCGAGCAGCGGGCCCGCGCTGGCCGAATCCCTGACGGCAGTTCTGCAGGACCGGAGTCTTCGCACCCTCCTCGGCAGGCGTGCCTACGAGTTCAGCCGGACAATGGTTTGGTCTGAGGTAGGGGCACGGTATAGAGGGATCTTCCGGCGCGTATCGGTCTCATCGGGCCTGCAGCAGGTGGGATCGGCCGTCGCCAGCAGCCTGGGCGATGCCGAGATTGCGGGTGCCAGCCGTGTTCGAGCCTGATGTCGACGACACTGAGCATGGCGATGCAGTGCGGTGGCCCCTCTTCCCGGTGGTGCGCCTCCATCTCGAGTCAATAAGCAACGAAATCGGAGTCTGGCAGCACGTCCGAGGTACGCAACCGGATCGGGCTTTTGGCTACTGCACCGACGACGTTGCCCGGGCTCTCGTCGTGGACGTTCTGCATTCGCGTGAGCTCGGCCTGCCCGCCGTGGAGGCGAGTCTAAGCCGGTCTCTCAGGTTCATCGAGAATGCCTATGACCACACCTCAGGGCGTTTTCTCAACTTCCGCGCCGCCGATGGGCGTTGGCTCGATTCCCCCGCTTCGGAGGATTGCCACGCGCGGGCCATGGTCGGCCTCGCTGGGGTCATGGAAGAATTCCCGCTGGACGACCGGGCAGATGAAGCGCGGCGGCTCTTTCGGCTCGCGTTGCCTGCCAGCCTTGAGTTCGCAGCGCCACGGGCCGTTTCGGCGGCCTTGCTCGCGTGCGATTCCGCCATCANNGAGCCCACGTTCCAGGCGCTCGCAAGTCGACTCGTGGGCCTATTCGGTCGGCCGGCCGCCGATTGGCCGTGGTTCGAGGAGCAGCTCACCTACGAGAACGCCATCGTCCCGAGGGCGCTCATCGCCGCCGGAGTTCGTCTGGGGCAGGCAGCCCTAGTCGAGCGAGGCTGCTCGGTGCTGGACTGGCTGATTCGTGTCCAGGTCGACGAGTCCGGATTGTTCGCGCCCATCGGGAACTCGGCCTGGTGGTCCAGGACCGAAGAACGGAGCCGCTTCGATCAGCAGCCGATCGAGGCC
>PMIE01000043.1 GCA_003156975.1 Chloroflexota bacterium
CACCTCGATCATGACCGCCGAGGCTTACGGCCAGAGCGCCGTCATCAGCCGCGACCACGGCGGCCCGTTCGCCGAGTACCGCAAGAACGAGGAGCCGTTCCTCCGCGTCATCCAGAAGCATCGCGACGCCGCCCACTCCATCCCCGACAAGGCCGGCGTTCCCGCGGACCTGCACCGCGCCGCTCGCGACATATGGGACAACACCCTGGAGCTCGGCCGCGCAAACGGCTTCCGCAACGCCCAGACCACGCTGCTCGCCCCCACCGGTTGCCTCGTCGGCAACAGCCTGGTACTGACGGACCGCGGCCTTGTACGCCTTCGCGGCCTGGCCAATCCGAACGGCCAGCAGTGGCAGGACCTGACCGACCTTCAGGTCGCCACCGACGATGGTCCGCGCCAGGCGACCCGCTTCTTCCTCAACGGCGCGGAGCCGGTCGTGACGATCGAGACCGCCCGTGGGTACAAGGTCCAGGGCACGACCACTCACCGCATCAAAGTCCTCGACTCGGAGGGAAACTGGGTCTGGCGCCGCTTTGCCGACGTCAAGGCCGGCGATCGCGTCCCGATGATGCTCGGCGGAATGATCGGCGAGCCGCGCGAAGTCCCGCTTCCGCCGCTCCCCGAGGCTTACTGGACTTCCGACTACCGGACGTCGGTGCCGCGCCGAATGACCGCCGATCTGGCCGAACTCGTCGGCTACTTCATGGGCGACGGCTCCCTCCATTCCAAGGGCCTGCGTTTCTGCGTAACGAATGACGACCAGGACGTGGTCGATCGCATCGTCAATCTTGGGCGCGACCTGTTCGGCCTCGAGGCAGCGGTCACGGCGCAGCAGGGCTACCAGGAAGTCGCCCTCAATTCCGTCCGCCTCGTCATGTGGTGGGAGGCCTGCGGCTTCGCCAAGCACGCACCCACTCACGAGCATCGAGGCAAAGGCTACGAACCGGAGATCCCCGACGCCATCCTCTATTCGAACGATCCGGCCGTCTACCGCGCCTTCGTCCGCGGCCTTTTCGAGGCCGACGGCAGCGTGAACAACGGCTACGCCTCGTTCTCCACCGTCGACGAACGATTCAGCCGCGACATTCAGACGCTGCTACTTGCGCTCGGGTTCGTGACCACACACAAAGTCGATGAACCCGGACGCGGTCATCTCGGCATGAACCCGATCCACGTCATCCGCATCCTCAACGCCAGTTCGGCCGGCCGATTCCTGGCCGAGATCGGCTTCATCTCCGAGCGCAAGCGGACCGCCCTCGCGCCGACCGAGGCGCGGCAGGCCGCCCGGTATGACCTCATTCCCGTCAGCCGCGCGACGGTGGACCGGCTTGCCCCGGACAACGACCACCTGCGCAAGACGATGCTTCTCTCCCTCTCGCGCACCGGCCTCGTGTCGCGCCGTTCCGCCACCGCGCTTCTCGAGCGCACCGCGGATCCCCAGCTTGCCGCGAGCCTCAGCTACTTCTACGACGAGATCGCTACCGTCGCCCTCGGCGAGGACCAGCTCACCTACGACATTTCCGTCCCGTCCAACGTGACCTACGTGGCCAACGGCTTCGTCAGCCACAACACCATCGCCTTCATGATGGACTGCGATACCACCGGCATCGAGCCGGACATCGCTCTCGTCAAGTACAAGAAGCTCGTCGGCGAGGGCTTCCTCAAGATCGTCAACCAGACCGTCCCGGGCGCCCTGCGCAAGCTCGGCTATACGCCCGAGCAGGTCGATGCGATCGTGGCCTACGTCAACGAGCGCGAGACGATCGAAGGCGCGCCGGATCTCAAGCCCGAGCATCTGTCGGTCTTCGACTGCGCCTTCAAGCCGGTCAACGGCACCCGCTCCATCCATTACCTCGGCCATCTTCGGATGATGTCCGCGGTCCAGCCGTTCCTCAGTGGCGCGATCAGCAAGACGGTCAACATGCCCGAAAACGCCACCGCGGAGGAGATCGAGACGGTCTATCTCGAGGGCTGGCGCCTCGGCCTCAAGGCCATCGCGATCTACCGCGACAACTCGAAACGCAGCCAGCCGCTCAACACCGGCAAGAAGAAGGACACCAGCGAAGCCGACGCCGCCACCGCCCTCTACGCCCTTCCGCCGGCCGAACCGAAGGCCTATCGCCACCGGCTCCCGAACGAGCGCCAGGCGGTCACGCACAAGTTCGACATCTCGGGCCACGAGGGCTACATNNCGGCGAAATCTTCCTCAAGATGGCAAAGGAAGGCTCCACCATCAGCGGCCTGATGGACACCTTCGCGACCACCGTCAGCGTCGCCCTCCAGTACGGCGTGCCGCTGCGCGACCTGGTCCACAAGTTCGCCCACGTCAGGTTTGAGCCGTCCGGCTTCACCTCAAACCCGGAGATCCCGATTGCCAAGTCCATCGTGGATTACATCTTCAGATGGATGGGCTCGCGCTTCCTCCCGGCGGACGAACGAGCGAACCTGGGTCTAGTCGACCGGTCGGTGGCACCTGAATCTTCGGTGCAGCCGCTCAACCTTGGTCTAGGCGGGCCCGGCGGAATCGGTGGCGCCGGGACGTCAGGGAGCGGCTCGTCGCCGGCCGCGGAGCCGGCTTCACCGCTGAGTGGCGGGACGGCTGTGGCGGCTCCGGGTGACGTGGCGCCGGCGGAGACGCCCGCCAGAGAGTGGCCGTCTGACGCCCGGGCCGACGCCACTCCCCCCAACGGCAACGGCCACGCAAGTGGCAACGGCAAATCCGCCGGCGCCGCCCCTCGCGTCACGCTCGGCAGCCTTGGCATCGGCAAGGGGCAGGTCACCTTCACCAGCCAGGCCGACGCCCCCAGCTGCGCCGAATGCGGCTCGATCATGGTCCGGAATGGGAGCTGCTATAAGTGCCTCAATTGCGGGTCTACGAGCGGGTGCTCGTAGACGAGTAAGAGAACGGCCGTGCTAAACTAGGCCCACGCATCTGTGCTGGCGAGACGAACCTATGGTCCTTGCAGAACCTCTCCCGTTAGTCGAACTACCTGAGCCGTCGGGTCCGCAAACGTCCCACGTCCTCAAACTGGGTGATGCTCGAACGATGGATTGGCTCGCGACCGAATCCATCCACTTGTCGGTGACGTCTCCTCCCTACTGGACGCTCAAGAAGTACAACGACCATCCGGACCAGCTTGGTGATTGGGCCGACTATGAGGGCTTCCTAGACGAGCTAGACCGAGTCTGGACGCACATCTTCCGTGCCCTGGTACCAGGCGGCCGGCTCGTCGTTGTCGTCGGCGACGTGTGCCTCTCCCGCCGAAAGAACAAGGGGAGGCATCAGGTCGTTCCGCTCCACGCCGACATAGCAGTGCATGCTCGTCGAATCGGCTTCGACTACCTGACGCCGATCTATTGGCAGAAGATCGCTAACGCCAGCTACGAAGTCGAGCGAGGGAGCGGCGGCGGCTTCCTAGGGAAGCCCTTCGAACCGAACGCCGTGATCAAGAACGACACGGAGTACATCTTGTTCTTCCGCAAGCCAGGTGGATACCGCAAGCCCACGGAGGACCAGCGGCTCCGTTCAAAGATGACCAAGGCAGAACACGCGCTGTGGTTTCGGTCCATTTGGACCGATGTGCCTGGAGCGTCTACAAGAGAGCATCCGGCGCCGTTTCCGCTGTCATTGGCAAACCGCCTCGTTCGGATGTTCAGCTTCGTGGGCGACACAGTGCTTGATCCATTCGCGGGAACAGGCACTACGATGGTCGCAGCCATGAAGGCTGACCGAAACAGCATCGGGGTCGAGATCGATCCGGCGTATCTGATGAAAGCCGAGAGCCGCGTGCATGCCGAGGCAGATCAGATGAAGCTCTTCGGTGCGGCTCCGCAGTTGGTCACCCTGCGCTAACTGAACCGAGTGACATAGGCCGCAGCCAGCCGCTCCAGAAACGTCTGATAATGGTCTCGGTCGCCTGGCTGCGGCGCCGGGGCGCCAGACCACACGCTCGCTGGGCCCTGGTTGTCGCACGAGATAACCACCGTCGCATATGCATCAAAACCGACTTCGCCTTCGTGATCCCGAATTGGCAAACCACGAAGGTGACGAACCATCGACTCGGCGACCACCGGCTGCTTGTGAATCGTCCAGTGGAGTTCAGGGCCGGTTTGCCGGAGTGGGGACACGAACCGATCGGCGATATTGATGACGGTGATGCCTGCCGCGATCGTGTCCTGGCCCCCTTGGTGGACGATTTCGTGCGATGAGCTCAGCTCGTCGAAGACCCGGGGTTGGGACTTCTTGTGCTCAGTCATCACCGACTTCGCCTCCATCGCCAGACGAAGGGTGGTTAGCTCAGCCACTCGGCCAACAGGCTCGCCGGAATCAAGCGGGATCTGAGTCTGCGTGCCAATGGCAAGATCCAGATTCTTGACCTTGCCGGACGGGAACTGAAACGACAGATTGATGCCATACGCAACCACTCCACGCCGGGCATGCTCCGCCAAGACTGGGCAAACATCTAGAAGATCGTCCATTACGAACCCGCACAGGGCGACGGAGTGCGAATCGCTCCTGCTGTGGTAGCGGTAGACATGTCCATGCGTTCGGTCAACGTGCTCATGGCTAGTCATCCACGCAACGAACCGTTCAGGGGCAGCCATTCGGTACGACTCCGTCACCTCACGAACCTCTTTGCTTCGTTCACCAACTCCTCGCCTCGTTCGCGGTCATGCCGTGCACAGCGCCCGCACCAGGTCGAGCACCTCGCACACAGCCTTGTGGTACTCCTGCAAGCGGCTGAAGGACAGCCCAACCGATTCGCCGTGCGCGATTAGGTTGCGGTTGGCAACCACGCTGTCAACCGAGTCTTTGAGTTCTCCCTTGGTTTGCTGCTGGAGCCGCTCGGCCCAGCACGAGTCGAACATGGCGGCAACGGAGACTATCTTCTCCATCTTCGGATTCTGGAGCCGCTGTAGCTGAACCTCAACGTACGAATACACTCGGCGCTCAGAACGAACCCGCGCGTAGTCAGAGAAATACTCTTGTACGCAGACTTCGATCATGCCCGAAAGCAGGACGCAAAGGTAGCGCGTCCAATGCGCAATCAGCTCAGGGTCAGTTCCTGGGCGAAGCCGATCGATCTTCTTGATCAGATCCTCAAGTCGCATCCTTGAGCTCAGAGACTGTCTCATCTGATCACCGCAGCGCAGCGAAGGCCGTCACAGCTTTGTCGAGTCGCACCTGGACGCTCGGCAACGCATTTGTCCCTGTTTCCGTCGCGTCCACGAAATCCTCATCATCCACGAGGTTCCTGTAAGCCGAGGCCACTCGAGCAACATCGGCAACGCCGCCCTTCTCAAGGCGGCGGGCCAATCCGACCATCACCGCATCAAACACCGCCGCGTTCAGGGTCCGCTTACGACGGAACGCCTCACCAGCGACGGCCGCCCAGACCAGGTTGATCGTTGGGAGAAACGCGCGTCTGAGTTCCTCTTCGCTTTGAAGTCGGAGCCGGCGATTCCGCGCCATGTAGTCGTTCAGGAACCCGCGGAGCGACGTGCCGTTAGGCTCCCTCCCATAATCCTGTGCAGAGTAGTAGAACGCGAAGAATCGGAGGATCAGCTCCTGATCTCGAAGGCGTTTGTTCTCCGCCCCAAATACGGACCTCCACGCGGGATCGCCATTCAGTTCGCGTAGTAGCTCATTGAACGGCCCATGGTACAGACACGCCCGGATCTCCTGGGCGGTGAGCTGAAGGCCTCCCGTGTTGAGTCGCGCGAAGATGTGGTAGACGCTGCTATTGTCGTCCGTCGGAACGTCTTGCCTGACGACTGTGGCATGCAGAATCGAATCGTCGAGCCGTCGGCGATCGGGCGGGGCGAGATTCGCGTAGGTCATGCCTTCGAGCTCTGCCTGGACCCCGGCCAGTGCGAATGGCTGTCCTTCTGACTGGAAGTAGCCCCTATAGAAGAACTGCAGAGTGCGGAGTCGCTGCTGCCCGTCGATCACTAGGAGCTTGCCGGTTTCTGCTTCGCGGGATAGAAAGATCCCGGGCACTGGCAATCCCAAGAGAAGTGACTCAACGAACTTCGATGCGCGTCGAGGATCCCAGACGTACGCTCGCTGAAAGTGTGGAATGAACACGTCGCCATCGTTGATTCGCTTCACGAGAGCGTCGATCGGGTAGTCGGCTCCGTAGCTCGTAATTGAATACCGAAACGGCACCACATCGTTGGGATCGTCCGAGTTCAGTAGGACGGGCTCGCCAGGCTCAGTCACGTCTTCAGAGAATGGGTCCTGTTGCTCGGTCAAGGCTTCCTGGCTGGCGCTGTCGTCAGTGTTCATTGACTCTCCTCCGGATGTTGTGTCCATACTCCAGCCTTTGCGGGGCCCCGGTGAGCAGTTGTTGCTTTGTCGACCGGAACTCCTGCGCAGTCAAGTCACCAGCGCGACGTAGCGTCGCCAAGCGTTCGAGGTCAGAGACCAGGGAACCGCCAGCAGAGGACGGGCTTTCGGCGGGAGCCGTCGTCGTCTCCGTCTTTCGGTGAGTGGCCTGGTCGAGGGCCAAATTGGCTCGGTCGACCGCGGCGTCGGCCTCCACTTTGGACGGAGCGCGACGTAGACGATCGCCATCGCGGCCATCGCCAGTTCCCACGCCACTTCGTGCGTGACGAACCAGGCGTTGAAGGCTTCGCGGCGAGTGGCGCGCACGGGCGCGGGCGCGGCGGACGCTTCGGCGATCGCTGCGATTTCGGCCACAGATCCCCCCTGACGGAGCGGCATGACGCGTCCCCCACTCTACTCCGGGCCGGAAGCGCCGCGACGGCCCAGATGGCGGACCGAGCATCGCGATGAACCACGTTCAGCCAGTCGCCCCGGATGAAGCCCCGACATCAGCCGCCGAACTGGCTCGCCTTGTACGGCGGCGTGGCGTAATGCAGCCGTAGGGGTCCGGGCACGTCCATCGCGTCGGCGCTGACATAGATCTCTACGTAGTCCAACGTATACGGCCCGTCCTGACCGGAATTTGCGATGTCGGAGCCCTTGTAGACGAGCGTAATCGGGTTCGCGCCGACCACGAGTTGGAACTTCATGTACTCGGCGGCGACTTGACCGAATGGGTTGTTTCCGTACAGCCCGGAGTTGATGGCATAGAGGCCAGGCGTCTCGACCGTCACGGTGCCCGTTATGTCCAGCTCGTCATAGAGGCCGTCTCCGTTGGTATCCACTCCCTTGCTCGACCACGACTTCGGATCGGCGGCGGTACGGTCGTGCTGGAACTGCATGTAGTCGTAGGCCTGCGTTTGGTCGAGGCGCGCATCCCCGAGCAGAATCCTCGAGACCACGCCGAAATAGACGATCGTCACTACTGGCGTGTACGGCCCCCAACGCCCCGACCCGTATATGAAGGTGCCGTGGAACTCGAGCGTCAGCGGCTGCGAGCCGGCAGCCAGGTGGATCTCGCCGGTCCCGGCGCTCTCGATCTGGAAACCCGACGCGTCGAGGAGCTGGACGTTTGCCATGTAGTCACCGGCCGTCGGGACTGTGATCGTCGGCGTGAGGATGAGTTTGTCGATCAGACCGTCGCGGTCAGTATCCGCCACCTGCTCATCGAACTTGGAGCTGACGGTTACGGTCCCGTGCGCGGCGGAGGCGTGGCTCGTGGCCACCGGTTGGCGGCTCGCCCGCGTAGTCGGTCTGGCAGTGACGAGCGCGTACGGCTTCGCCGTCCCCAGTGCGCAGCAGTCACCGATCTGTGTCGGGATCGCAGACGCGCTCGAAGCCGACGAACCTGGCAGCGCGGGCGGCGAATCGGTGGACAATCTGGATCCCGGAGCCCCAACGCAGCCTGAGGCCACGAGTGCCGCTGCGGCGACGGCAATCCAAGCAGCGGCGGCGGGCCGCCGGCGTACTCCGGTCGCGAACGACATTGTCACGCCCCTCTGCGTTGCGTCGAAACATGAACCCTGATCGAGTATGGCGCCCCTCCGCCGGGCATGGCAGTCAACTGCCCGACAGCCCCTCACCGCTTGACATTGACCATAGCGCGATATATCGTGATGCCACGCGCACATAGCGCGATAGCATTCAAGGAGAACACGCAGGTGTTTCACAACGAAATGGGTCGAGGACGACCCGAAGGCCGGCACGGACGGCCGCGCGACGCCGTTCCGGCGGAAGCGCATGGAGGCCGCCACTATCGAGACGGCGAGGACGGCCCCGAGCAATTCGGTCGCGGGCCGCGAGGCGGACACGGCGGTCATGGCTTCGGCCCGGGACGCATGTTCGGTGGCGCCGGCTGGGGCGGGCCCTTTGGGCCGGGACGCGGACCGCAGGTCCGCCGGGGCGACGTGAGGACCGCCATTCTGGCCCTCCTCGCCGAGGAGCCGATGCACGGCTACCAGATCATCGGGCAGCTCGGCGAGCGCAGCGGTGGCATGTGGCGGCCCAGCGCGGGCTCGGTCTACCCCACCCTGCAGCAGCTCGAGGACGAAGGTCTCGTCAAAGGCGAGGAACAAGACGGTCGGACGGTGTATTCACTGACCGACAGCGGCAAGACCGCCGCCGAACAGGCCGGCAAGGGTCCACGGCCGTGGGACATGCCCGGCTCCACCGAGGCGACCAATCTCTTCGGCCTGTTCCAGCCGCTCGGCATCGCCGTGGCCCAGGTTTCGCAGGTAGGCAGCCCGGAAGCGATCGAACAGGCTCGGGCGATCCTCATCGAGGCTCGACGCGCGCTTTACCGCCTGCTCGCCGAAGACGGCACCCCGAGCGCACCGACGGCCGAATAGCCGGCGGACGCGGCAGGCGCCGCTCAGCAGGTAACGTGGAAGACCGCGTAGACGTCGTCCGCGTCTAGATCCTTCACCAGCTTGCAGGCCTCCTCGGTCGGTAGCGCCACGATCTCGATCCCCCGGCGCACCGCCTCTTCGCGGACGTCGGGCCAGATCGGCAGGTCGCCGTGCGCGCCCGTCCCGATGATCAGCCGCTGGCCGCCCCAGGGGATCTCCTCGGCCGCGGTCAGCGGCGTGTGGCCCCACTTGTTGTTGAGCGCCTTGGACGGCGCCTTGTCGCGCTTGCGAATCGTGCCGCCGTCCACCACCACGTCCTTGCGGTACATCTCGCCCTCGATTTCGAGATGCCCGAACGAAACCAGCCTCGCATTCATTCCTGGATTCTCTCACGAGCGGGTGAGCAGACCTATGGAACCGCCGAGCCATCCGCGGCATCATTGCGGTGACGCCTCACTCGAGGCGAGAGCCGGAATGGGGGTCTGCGATGAGAGGGTCGGGTTCGAGAGGCACGACGAGGGCAGCGGCGGCCCTGGCGATTGCAGCGATTGTGGCGGCGGCGTGCGGCAGTGGCGGCGCCTCGCCGTCGTCGACTCCTCACTCGACACCGCTTGCGACGCAGCTTGCGACGCAGCTTGGAACGGTGTCGCCTCAGCCGTATCAGTCGTTCGCGCTGGGCGACTTCACCGTCATCAAGGGCCTGGCAAACGCTCTGTCCCCCGCCCAGGACCAGGGGGCCGCGGCAGCCGCGGAGTTGAACGACTTCGGGTTCGACCTGTTGCGCCATCTGGACTCGAGCGGCAACCTGTGCGCATCGCCCACGAGCATTGCCCTGGCCCTGGCCATGGTCGAGCCCGGCGCCAAGGGCCAGACGGCCACCGAGATGGCGAAGGTCATGCATTCATTCGGGTCCGCCGGCCAGGCGAGCGAAATCCTCGCCCTTCTGGGCTCGCTCCGAACGAAGACCTCCTATGTCGACGCCGACGGCCTTCCTCTGCAGCCAGGGGCAACCCCCGATCCCGCCCATCCAGATCCGGTGGCCGAACTCAACGTGTCAAACCAGGCCTTCCTGCAGAAGGACCTGACCTTCGAGCAGCAGTACCTCGACGCCCTGAGCTCGAGCTTCGACTCGGGCCTGGGCACGCTGGACTTCGCGAAGGACCCCGAAGCGGCGAGGCTGGCGATCAACAAGTGGGCCAGCGACCAGACCAAGGGACGAATCCCGTCGGTGCTTCAGCCGGGCGACGTCACCGAGGCCACTCGCTTCGCCCTGGCCAACGCTGTCTACCTCAAGGCTGCATGGGCCTACCAGTTCGACAAGGCCAACACCAAGTCACGGAACTTCACCACTGCCGGCGGATCGGCGGTCTCTGTCCCCACGATGGCTATGGAGCGGGAGATGTCCTATTCCTCCGGTTCCGGCTACCGCGCGGTGGAACTGCCGCTCGGTGACAACGGCTTGTCGATGACGCTCGTCGTGCCGGACAAGATGGGGGACTTCGTCGCCGGTCTGAGCCAGGCCAAGCTGTCCGCCATCCTCGCGGCCGAGTCCACGTACGACGTCGACTTCACACTGCCGCGCTTCTCGATCGACACCCGCTTCGACCTTACGAAAGCCCTCACCGACATGGGCATGCCCACCGTCTTCAGCGACAGCGCCGACCTGTCGGGCGTGGCCCCTCTGGGTCCGCTCAATCCGCAGGGCCTCAGGCTCGACAAGGTCATCCACCAGGCGAACATAGACGTCGTCGAGGAAGGAACCACAGCTGCGGCGGTGACGGTAGCCATCGGAGCCACCGGCGGACCCGGCGATCAGACACCTCCGCCGCACGCCCAGTTCCACGTGGACAAGCCGTTCCTCTATCTGATCCGCGACATCGAGTCCGGCGCCGTGCTCTTCCTCGGACGCGTGGACGACCCGTCCAAATAGGCCGGCTTCTCGGTCGCGGGGCGCCCGGCCGCGGGGCGCCGCTGCGGGGCGCCGCTGCGCGAGCCGTCCCTTGCGCCGCCGCCGAACCGCGGCGCCGCTACACCGCGATGTCGTCCGCCGAGAGGAGTTCGCGGGCGGTACCGGCGGCTTCGGTGACCGCCAGCAGATCGGTCGCCTTCAACGTGCCGAAGTCCAGGCCGGTCAGGCTCTCGATCCGGGCGATCGGCACCTGGTAGGTCTTGAACTCGCCGAACGCGAATTCAAGACCGGTCAGCAGGTCCGACTGGCTGACGATGTATCCCGTCGCGGTGAGCTTCTGGTCCTCCGTCCGCAACATGACGGCGACCTTCCAATAGGCCAGTGGAATTGAGACGCCACGGAACTTGGGGTCGGTCGCGCCCGGGACCGGTCCGGTGAAGACGTTTGCCCTGAAGCCGGATGTCTGGGCGTTGTCGAGCAGGTAGTCCTCGAGGCCAGCCCAGATGCTCTCGTTGAACGTCTTCTGCTGGGGCGTGCTGTTCGAGTAGAAGAAGGTGTCGGCCTCGGCGAGCTTTGCGGTATCGCCCCAGCAGGGATCCAGGCGCCGGACCAGATGGCCTCGATCGAACTCGGAGCCCGCATAGAGCTCCTTGCCGATCTGCTCGGCGGCCGGGACGCGCGGGTCCTTCGCCCACGGGTCCGTGGTTCGCTTCAACCGGACCTCGCGGGAGCCGTCGATGTTGACGGCGGTGACAATCGCCATTCTCCGAGCCTTGTTGAGGATGATCGAGAAGTGCTCGTATGGGAGCGCGAAACGGGCCGACCCGGCCGCCGCACCATTTACAACCAGCGCGTCGGTGGCGAGCGCGTCTCCCAGAATCGGGAGATCGACACGATTGGCGGCCCCGAGGAAGGCCGGGTCGTAGCCGGCGCGGCCGTCCATGTCGGACTTGTGGACAACGCGCTCCTGCATCGCCGGCGTGCTCGGCGCCGGCTGGCCGGTGACGACAGTGGCCGGACCCCCGACCCTTGCCAGGGTGTCGCGCAGCGTCAAGGCGGAGACCGCGTAGTTGCTCTCGCCGTAGAACCCGCCGTAGTGCAGACCCACGACCGTGCCCGTGTCGATGTCCACGATGGCGGATCCTGAGCTGCCGCCGAGGGTGCTGCAGTCGTGTCCGAAAGTGGCCTCGTCGATGATGTGGTTGATCTGGCCGGGCGCCAGCCGCTTCACGTTGAACGTCGTTCCGAAGATGTTTTGCTCGACGCCCTGATCGTCTCGGACGTCCCTCGCCGGGTAGCCGATGGCAACGACGTACTGGTCGACATATGGCGCGACGTTGCTCAACGGGATCGGGGGCGGAACCGGCCGGGCGTGTTTGCCTTTCACCTTGATGAACGCGATGTCGGGAACGCCCTGCGCGTCGTCGGCTATGTAGAGGATGCCCGCCAGATCCACCTCGAACGGCACCGCCTTTCCCGCTTCTTCGTGGAAGTCGAGGTCCGCTGAGAAGGTCGTGCCGTCGGGCGTGACACGCATCGTGAAACCCGTGCCGGATTTGACCGCGAACTCCGACGCCACATGGCGGTTGGTGACCATCACGCCGGGGGCGATCATCCAGCCTGTGCCGACGAACGGGATCGAAAGGGCCGGCACTTCCACTCGGCCGACGGATCGGATGGCCGCTCGCAACTTTTCCCTGTTCGGGTACAAGCGGTCCCGCCAGATGTCCGACTTCGGCACCTCGAAGCTGTCGTTTCGGATCAGAAGCGAAGGCCGACCGTAGGGGAGGATGATCGCCTCTGCCTGCGCAGCGTGGGCCGGATTGAAGGTGGATCTCGGCGGCACACCCGGAGGCACGGTCGCCGGAGGCACAACCCCCGCCGGCAAGGGCGGCCGAATGATCGCTCGCGACGTGGGGGCCGCCAAACCGGCCTTCCGGTCGATCTCATCCGCAAGATCTCGGTCCCTGGCAATCGCGTCAAGCTGCGCTCGTGACATGGCGTCCTCCCCCGTCGGCCCAAATCCAGGCCGATCTCTGATACGAGCATAGGGTGAGCCGGGGCCCTCCGGTCAATAGGGATGACTTTCTAGTCGCGCTCCGCCCTCAAGACGCGGCGCGGCCCACCCAGGCCGTCAGATCAGCCCGCGCCGCCGCAGTTCGTCACGAAGGGACGGCAGGCCGGAGATGACCACGGTCGCCCCAGCTGCCAGCAGCCCCGCCGAGTCGGTGGCTCCGGTCGTGACGCCGATGGCCGGCATCTTCGCTGCGACGCTCGCCATCATGTCCCACTCGGAGTCGCCCACGTACCAGCAGCGTTCCGGCGTGACGCCCACCTGCGCGGCCGCCGCAAGGAGCAAGTCCGGGGCCGGCTTGGCGTGCTCGACGTGGCCGCCGTTGACGATCGGTGGAGGCGCGGGAAGCCGCAACGCGGCGACAGAAACCGCCACCTGGCCGGCCTGGCTCGCGGTCGCGATTGCGAAGGTCAGGCTGCTCGCCTCGAGCAGCGTGAGTAGTTCGGTCGCGCCCGGCAGGGGCGCCGGCGAGACGTTGAGCCGGTCGAAGAAGGCGCCGGCGTCGCGATCTAGCTCGTCGCGGGCCGCCCAGTCGAGCTCGCGGCCGGCTGCCCGGCCGACCTCGCCTGCCAGCCATCGACCGTCCGAGCCCATGTACCGAGGCAGGGTCGCCGGGTCGATCGCGAGGCCGAACTTCTCGAAGGCCAGTCGCCACGCCTCCGCCCTGGCGCGGACGGTGTCGACGAGCGTCCCGTCAAGGTCGAAGAGCAGCGCCTCTGGGGCCGGCAGATTCGCCGGCGTTCGCGTGTCGTTCGTCATGAACGAATGGTGACAGACGGCGGCCGAACGTTCAGCGGCCGCGGCGACTGCCTGACGTCCATGCCACACGCCGCCATTTCGGCCAGCCTAAACTCGCCACGAATTGCGATTCGTCGTTGGAGGGGTTCGTGGCATGTCAATGATGAATGGCCCGCGGTACGCGTTCAGCGTCGCTGCCATCTTGTCGCTGTCAGTCGGCGCGCTGATTGCGGGCTGCGCGCGAAACGATGGCGTTGGGACTGGCTCAAAGGCATCGGCGACCTACACCCATCCCGCACCGAAGATGACCTACCCGGAGGAAAGCACGTCCGCCCGAACATTCCCGCCAGGGGTGGATCCGGCCCTCGAAGCCTTGCTGCCCGTAGCGGTGGACGGCGTTCGGCTCACGAGATGGAGCGTTCCGGGAGCGAGTTCGGGAGGGGGCGGCGACGTGTGCCTGCTCTTCTGCCCGGGCGAGCCTCAGTACTTCGGATTGGCGCTGCACCTTACGACGCTCGAAGGAACGACCGTCGCAGTTGCGGCCGCGGCCAACCAGCCAACCTTCCCGGTCTTCTTCTTCGCCTTCAAGGTGCCGAACGCCAATACTGAAGATCTCGCCCAGGCCTGGGCTACGGGAACTTACCGCGCCGTAGTGGACCCGATGGGGGGCAACGCGCCCACGAGAGACCCATCCGCAGCTCCGACGCCCACTGAGAAGCCACTGCAGACCGAGCAGGCCACGATCGGAGGAAAGAGCGTCACCATCCTGTACGACCGCTTCGCCGCGCTTGAAGGTAGGGCAGTCCAGTATTTGTACGCACGTGACGATGTGCTCTTCATCGTTGAGGCGAACCAGAGTGGGTGGAACTACTCCGTCGACGACCCGCGTAACCCGCCGGAGGCCTTCGTCGACTCCATCGCCGAGTTACCCTAGCGCCCCCATCGTGGCAACACCCCACCCCCCGAAACCCGGAACAGTTGAGGGACGACTTCATGACCACGCGGACCCACCCGCGGTTGGAGCGGATCGCGGACCTGCCGCCGATTCGCAAACCGCGAGTTGTGCTTGCCATCTTCAACCAGGCAGGCGGCAGTCTTCTGGCATCGGGTCTCGCGTATAGCGCCCTGTTCGCCGGGCTCACCGGGCTGCTCTTCGCCTTCGGCGTCCTCGGGTACATGGTCCCGGCAGCGTCGGACCGGCAAGGGCTGATCAACGGCTTCACCGGCGACCTTGCCCCGCTGGCCCCTTTCGCCAGAGATGGGCTGAACAGCGTGGCCGCGCACGCCGGCGCCTTCTCGATCGTGGGTCTGGCCGGGATGGCCTGGGGCGCGAGCCAGTTCTACGGGGCGCTCGACACGGCAATGGCCCGGGTCTTCACACTCGCCCCGGCACGCGGCTTCTTCGACCAGGTCCTGCGCGGTTTCGTCTCGGTCTTCCTCCTGCTCGGCGGGCTTCTTTCGGGCATCGCGATCTCCGCGGTCCAGAGCCAGGTGGTCGGCGGAATCGACGGGGGCCCGACCGGCGACGCCGGCAGGATTCTGTCCCTGGTGGGATTCCCCGTCGTGACGGCAGTCGTCGTTGTTACCGCGGTCGGGGTGCTCTACCGCGTGGTCCCCAATACGAAGGTGCCGGTGGCGGTGGTTCGTCTGCCGGCTCTCGTGATCGGGCTCCTGCTTACATGCCTCACCGAACTGCTCGTCTACCTCGCCCCACTGCTCACGGGCGCCCTATCTGTCTTCGGTGGCGTGGCGGCCGTCTTCGCCGCCCTGGCCTGGCTCCATCTGGCATTCCTGGTGCTGCTGGTCGGCGCGGCGTGGACCAGCCTGCGACTCGACGAAGCGGAGGCCGAGGCAGAGAATCCGGCGAGCTAGCTGACTAGAGGTTGCCGCCAGGAGTCGGCGGCCTCGCCCGCCGCCTCCCCCGCCGCCTCACCTGAACCTGGCCGTCTCGGCCGAAGCGACTGATAGGCATAGGCGCCGGCAAGCAACATTGGCGTTTCCGTAGCCCCACACGCGCATAAGGCTCCAGCGCCGCCCACGGACGCCATCGCGTAGCCGCTGTTCCTCGGCAGGCAAACTCGCCACGACCCGCCCGATCCAGGAGCGGCCTCTATACGAGTGGCCTGGCCATTCGATTGGAGAAGCCGGACACGCGCACGAAACCGCGCTTATGCGGCGATTGCTACCCCTCGAATGCGCGGCGCAGCTCGGCGACGTCGATCTTGTTCATCTTGAGCATCGCATCCATGGCGCGGCCGGCTCGGACGCGGTCCGGGTCGCCGAGAATCTCGCCCAACTCACGCGGCACGATCTGCCACGAAACGCCGAAGCGGTCCTTCAGCCAGCCGCACCGGCCCGGAGATCCGCCGTCCGCAGTGAGCGCCTCCCACAGACGATCGACTTCTTCCTGGCTGACGCAATCGATGAAGAACGAGACAGCCTCCGTGAATGGGAATTGCGGGCCGCCGTTGAGACCCTTGAACGGCCGGCCGGAGAGTGTGAATTCGACCATCAGCACGGCTCCGGCGGGAGTGCTCGGATTGTCCGCCGGAGAGCGGGAGACGCTGTCGATCCGACTGTCATCGAGGATCGAGACGTAGAAGTTGGCGGCTTCTTCGGCTTTGCCGTCGAACCAAAGGCACGGCACGATGTTCGGCATACGGAAAGGATGCCTCGCGTGGCACCGAACCCGTCGAACTCCTGCATGGGTTTCAACGACCGGGACGAGTTCCGTCGCCCGACCATTCGGTTGCGCCGATGTCCGCCGAATGAGACGGCGTGACCGGGCCTCGCGGTCCCCTACTCCCAGGGTCGGAGCGGCGCCAGGAATTCGACGATGAGGGCGTTGAGGCGGTCCGGCTCCTCGAGGCCGATCATGTGAGCCACGTCCGGCCAGATCACGGCGCAAGCGTTGGGGGCAGCGAATTCGAGGCGTCGCGCCGTCTGCACGATGTCCGAGACATCCAGGCCGCCTGCAACCGCCAGAACCGGGCAGCGCAGGTCGCCGAGCCGGTCGTTGGCGGGCGGATCCAGGCGGATCGGGCGCCCCTGCACACGTCCGGGCTCACCGAGCGGCCGGCACATCATCCTGACGAACTCGCGCACCACCGGGTCCACCCGATCGGGCGACTGACCCGGGCCATCGACCCATAGCCTGACCGCCAGGTCCGCGATGGCATCGAGATCCGGCTTGGGAGCGGCCATGATTCGGCTGGCTTCCTCGAATAGGTCCATCTCGGCGGCGGTCGGCTGGCCGTCGAAGCCACCTACGCTCGCCCCCACTCCCACGGCCGCGACGACGCGCTCGGGGAACTCGATGGCGGTGTCAAAGGCGATGAGCCCGCCGCGGCTGTTGCCCACGAGTGCAGCGCGGGTAACGTCGAGTGCGTCCAGCACGGCAATCAGATCGGCCCGATTGCTGAAGTCGACGTCTTCCGTTGTCGACTCGCCAAATCCGCGGTAGTCGTAGCGAACCACACGCAAACCGGCGGCCACGAGCCCGGGAGCCATCGCGTCCCAGGCCCGGTGATCGGCGATCGCGGCGTGAATGAGCACGACCGGCGGACCGGCACCCTCGCTCATCGCGAAGAGCCGACCACCAGGAACATCGACGAACCTGTCCATCGGCCGAGCATAAACGCACCGGGCCGCCGCCGCAGACTAATCGCGCGGCAATCGATTGAATCGGCGATGCCGGCGAATCGGCGATGCCGGCGAATCGGCGATGCCGGCGACCCTCCGGATACCGGCTCATCATCCGGATAGGAGAGCCCCCTCCAAAGTGGTAGCCTCGGCCGGTCGTGGCGACGAGATAGGAGGGAAGCGATGTACGAGAAGTTGCTCGGGCGATCGAACGTGGGGCAGGCACCGGCACGATCCCGGGGCGTCAGATACCGAGCCGCAGGCGCGGCCCTGGTCATTGCCATCGCGGTGACAGCATGCGGCCCGGCCACTACGACTCCAAACGCAACCGGCCAGCCGACATTCACGCCTTCGCCAACCGCCTCGCCGACAGACTCGCCCGCCGCCTGGCCGTCGGCGTCGCCGATCGCCCCGCCCACCGCCTCGCCAATCGCGTGGCCTTCGCCGCTCATGACCATGGCTCCGGAAGGATTCCCGGTCGCCCTGGGCAAGACCAAGTTGCTCGCTCCGGCCGCGGACAGCGGCGTTCTGGCCGGCACGGAGATCAACGATTTCGGGTTCGACCTGCTCCGCCGGCTCTCCTCAACGGGCAACCTGTGCGCCTCGCCAACGAGCATCGCGCTCGCTTTGGCGATGGTCCGGCCGGGGGCGAACGGCGTGACGGCCACAGAGATGGACAAGGTCCTACACAGCTTCGGCTCGACCGCACAGGCCGCCGAGACCGTGGCGCTCCTCAAAGCGCTCGGGGACGCGACCTTCTACGACGACTCGGACTTCGACTCGGCCGATCCGTCGGCGACCCCGGATCACACCGGCAAACAGCCCGTCGTTGAACTGGACGTTTCGAACGCGGTCTTCTCGCAGAACGGCATGCACCTTGAGCCCGCCTACCTCAACGCGCTGAGTTCCGGGTTCGGCGCCGGCGTCGGACTCGTCGACTACAGGAACAATGCCGAGGCGGCCCGCCAGACGATCAACAAGTGGGCAGATCTGCGAACCAAGGGGCGAATCCCGAACATTCTGTCCCCGGGAGACATCGACTCGGCAACGCGCATCGCCCTGGCCAACGCCATCTATTTCAAGGCGATCTGGATGGACCAGTTCGAGCCCAGCGCGACCAAGAACCTGCCGTTCACCCGAGCCGTGGGAACCAAGGTCTCGGTTCCGACGATGGTCCGCGAGTCCGAGTACCAATACGCCGCCGGAACCGGCTATCGCGCCGTCGAGATCCCGTTCCTGTCATCGGCGACGATGACGATCGTCGTTCCCGACAACATGAACGCGTTCGTGAACGGTCTCTCGGCTGCCAAGCTCGCCGCTATCAGCAAGCAATTCTCCAACTACATCGTGGACCTGACCCTTCCGAAGTTCTCGGCCGACTCGAGAGTAGACCTCGCGAGCGTCCTGAAGGCGATGGGCATGACAACCGCGTTCGACTCGTTGTCTGCCGACCTTTCCGGCATCACGCCGGACGAGCATCTATACCTCGATAAGGTGATTCACCAGGCCAATATCGACGTGGACGAAAACGGCACGACGGCCGCGGCCGTGACCGTTGTCGGCGGTCGTGGCGGCGCGGGGGAACCTCCGCCTCACGCACAACTCCACATCGACAAGCCGTTCCTGTATTTCGTCCGGGAAGACACGACCGGCGTCGTTCTCTTCATGGGCCGCATCGACGACCCATCAGTCAAGAGCTAGCGAGCCGCCGACCGTCGCTTCACCTCGCGAGCCGGCGACCCTCGAAGCGGGCGACGTCCGCGACCTCGGCGGCTATCGCTGCCGCCGCTTCCGAGTCGAGCGGCTCGAATGGGTCGAGGCGCACAGCCACGCGATCGCCCTGGCGGCGGATACCCCATGTCGCGGCCACGACCCCATTCACGGTCGCGACGGGGCGAAACATGCCTCCGCCCGCGGGGATGGCCCGGGTCTCGTCGACCCGGCGCAGGAAGGGCTCGCGCTCCGTCCAGCCGAGCAAGCACGGGTCGAAGGCCGGAAGGAGCCGCGGGGGCAGAGTTTCGGAGACCGACCTGGCCTCGAGTTCGAACGCCGACGGCCTGCGGTCCGCAAGATCGATGAGCCCGCCCTCGAGTTCCACGAGCTCGCCGGCGATCGCGCGGAGCCCGAAACGCGCGTCTCGCAGCGGCAGCCCGGACCACCTGGCCAGATCCCGGTCCGTGGCCGGCCCATGGCCGCGCAGGTAGCGGCGCGCCAGTTCGGCCAGCGCCACCTCGCGCCGCTCGCCAATGAGCCGCTCGCCAATGAGTGGCGGCGGCGTCACACGGCCGCCAAGCCACTCGCGCGCGTGCGCGAACGCGTGCTCCCCGTCCACCACCGGTCCCAGAACGGCGACGCCCCGGCGCACGGCCGCAAAGAGCAGATGGATGGTGGCCTGGCCCTCGGTTCGGATCCCCTCGGCCGCAAGCCGGTCTCGGAGGTGCGGACGCCCGAGCGGGCCTTCGGTGGCCAGCGCTCGGGCGATCAACCCAACCCCGCGGTCCACATCGTCGGGCGAGAGACCCATCTGGGCGAGACGGCGCAAGTTCGAGACGCCTTGAGTTGGGGCGGTGAGCCCCCAAAGCCATGGGTAGTCCTCGCTGCAGACGAGGTGCAGCGTGCCGCGATTGAGCCACGCCACGATGAGAGTCCGATCCTCGGTAAGAGCTCGGTTGACGTCGGCGGCGGTGATGCCATCGACGCGAGCCCGCAGGGCCAATCGCCAGGCGCTTCGATCCTGCGCCTGCACGGCCAGCAGCACCCGCACGGCCGCCACGGGCCCACCGGCGATACGCCGGTCGAGGAGCTGCGCCACGGACCGACGCATCAGCAGTTGCCGCTGGTAAATGGCCAGGGAATTCGTCATCGCGACGATGGTGTCACATGGGCAAGTCCGGGTGGCGGAGATTCCCCTGCGCGCAACCGCCGACCGCGGACGAACCGATAATGGGCCGATGCCATTCGAAACCGATTCACCTGCCGATCCCGAGTTCGACCCGTCGGCCGATCCGGGGCCGCTCACGGAATCCGAGGAGGATCACCACGATCCTTTCGACGATCTCGTGGTCGCGGCTATCGATTCGCTGCCCGAAGCTTTCCGCGACCGGCTGGGCAGCGTGGCTATCGTCGTCGAGGACGAGCCGACCCCCTACCAGCTCGAGTCCGTTGGAGCGCCCGGCCTGCTCGGGCTATACACCGGCGTGCCACGCACGGCGTATGGAGCCGAAAACGCCGCCGCTGCAAGCAAGATCACGATCTTCCGGGGCCCGCATCTGCGGCAGTTCCGGAGCCCCGAGGCGCTTATCCGGGGCGTCGCCGAGACAGTCCGGCACGAAGTGGCTCACCACTTCGGCATCTCAGATGCGCGTCTGGAGGAACTGGCCCGCGAACGGCACCGACACTAGTCCGGCGCAGTAACCCGCCCCGGCCGTCGCCCCCCTGTATGACCGCGGCTAGGCTGTTCGTGCCTTGGCCGGGCAGTAGGTGAGACTGGCAACCTTGCGCTGGTTCCACGTCTGGCCGGCGCGGCTGCGCTTCTTGAGCCATGCCTTGCGGTCGCGAAGGTGACTGCGTTGAACGCCGGCTCCGCCGGTCAGGCGGCTGTCGACCGTCGAAGTGGTTTGGGCCGCTCGATAGCCGGACCGGCTGCCCTTGTCGGATTCAGCCTTGGGCGGAGTAGGTGTGGTTTCATCTGCCATCGGAGGTTCCTTTCAGAGAGCGCACGGCAAAGCCGGCGGCGGGAGGGAGTGACCTTCTGGACCCGGCGCGCCGGCGATCGCTGAGGCTGAATCAGTTCTTGGTGTCGTTGCGGCCGAAGCCCATTTCGCCACGCACGGCTGCGGCGCCGTGGCTGCGCGACCACGTGGAAACGGCGGCATCGAGGGCGGGCGATTCGGGTCGGCAGGAGAGTCTGTCGTCCTGGCCGCGAACGGTGGGTCCCAGCTCGGCGAGGACTCCGCGGTAGTTCGGCTTGTCGTTGGCTGCGCGGTCCTGCGGCGGGAAAACGTCGAAATAGCCGTCGGTGCTCACAACGATGAGCGCGTCGGCGGTGCGGAAGCTCTTGCGGGTCACGGGGATCCAATCTGCCGGGCGCTGCGAGCGACGAAATGGTGACCCGGCGCAATCGGCGTACCCCACGGTGCGCTCGTACGGGCATTTGGTCAAGCCGACCGAGGGTCGGCGGCACTCCGCGAGGGCTCAGGCAAAGGGCGCTGGGAGGTCCTCGCGGCACGCCAACCGACTCACTCTGGAGCTCGCGAACGTCCCGCGACACGGCGCCGTGCACCGCCCGCTCATTGTGCTATTTACCCAAAGCGAGTATTGTGAGCGCGTTGCTGCAACTTGCTACAACACTCCGCGTGGTCACCTCTTCTCGAACGGACCGTGCGTCTGCCTTTTGTTCGGGAAGAGAATACAGGGGTCATTCATGACCACCGGGACCATTAAGAAGGTCGTTGCCGATCGCGGCTTCGGCTTCATCGCCGCTGAAGATGGCAAGGAATACTTCTTCCATCGTGGCGGCCTCCAGGCCCCCCTCGACTTCGATCGCCTCACCGGCGGAGAGCGCGTCTCGTTCGAAATCGAGACCAGCCCCAAGGGCCCGCGCGCCACTCAGGTGAGCGCCGCCTAGTCCCAACGGTATTCGCGGCCCGGTGCGTTTTCGCTTCGGGCCGCGCAACGCCTGACGCGCAGCGGCGCGTCCAGCTCGATCGGCCAAACTGCGGTCCTTCGTAGCTGCGTGGCCAGCGGCCGCAGGATGCGGTCGGCCCACCTGACAGGAGTTACCTCATCTCGAGGACGGCCTTCGTCTCCACATACTCCCCCCGCCAGTGCGGTATAGCGACCTTCACGTACGACCTGGCCACCACGGTCGGAGAGCGGGAGATCGTGGCAATCCATCCGGTCGGCGAGCCCGGGCCGTATCCGGCCGAGGTTCGCCATCGAATCCGGCGCGACACCCAGGACGACTACCCGTATGTCGCCCAGGCCCTCAACGATTGCGGCGTGAACGTCATCAGCCTTCAGCATGGCGATGGCATCTGGGGCGGGCAGGACGGCATATACGTCCTCGATTTCGCCCGGGCCCTGCGTGTTCCGATGGTTGCGACCATCCACGACATACCCGCAAGACCGTCGCCTGCCCAGCGTTCGATCCTGGCCGAACTGGTCGACATCGCCGCCGCAACGATTGTCATGTCTCACTCAGCCGCTGCCGAGATGACCCGCGAATACGGCGTGCCCGCCGACCGACTCGACATCGTCCCCCACGGCGTTCCGCACCTGCCCCAGGTTGCAGCGGACACCATCAAGCCCCGTCTCGGTCTTCAGGGCCGCGCCGTCATCCTCAGCTTCGGTCTCCTCGGACCTGCCAAGGGCTGCGAGTTGATTATCGATGCCATGCCCGCCGTGGTCGCGGCGATACCGAATGCCCTCTACGTGATCCTGGGCGCCACAGAACCCAATCTCCTGGCCCGCGATGGCGAGGCCTATCGAGCCAGCCTCGAGGCGAGGGTGGCCGCACGCGGCATGGGGCAGCACATCAAGTTCATCGACAAGTTCGTGGGTCGAGTGGAACTGGGCAACTGGCTCGAGGCCGCAGACGTAATCACGACACCATATCCGGACCTCGACCGCACCGTGGCGGCAACCCTCTCGTTCGCCATGGCAGCGGGCAAGCCGATCGTCTCCACGCCATACGCACACGCTCTCGAAATGCTTGCCTCGGAACGCGGCCGGATCGTCCAGCCGGGCTCCCCGGACAGATTCTCGGCCGAGATCATCGCCCTGCTGCAAGATCCGGAGCTCAGAGCCTCAATCGGACGACGGGCGTACGAGCACAGTCGCGGCATGGTCTGGTGGGAGATCGGGAGCCAGTACCGGCGCATCTTCGACCGCGCCACGAGCGAGGCCGCCTCGCGATCCATCCGTCCCTCAAGCAAGTTCGCGGCCGTCGTTGCTTGAGCCACCCCGCGCCACGCCCTCTGGGTGCGGTCTGGTCGGGTGGTACCATGAGTCGGTCAATCGCCATTTCGGGAACCCAGCAGCAGCGCCTGCAGTCGGCATGCCACGTGGGTGCCGGCACCTCATATCCGATCTCGTCGTGGACGCAGGGCCCAAACCGTCCCGCCCGACCAGATCGGAGCCGCGTCAGATGACGCAATCAGGAGTAATGGTTTGACATTCGAAAACCTCGGCCTGTCGGCCGACCTTCTCGCCACAGTGGCGCGTGAGGGCTACACCGAGCCGACGCCCGTTCAGAGCGCGGCAATCCCACTGATCCTCGCCGGCCGCGATGTCCTCGCCGCCGCCCAAACCGGAACCGGCAAGACGGCTGCGTTCGTGCTGCCGGCCCTGGAGCGTCTCCGCGGACACGCCAACGCCGGCTTTTCGCCGGCACGGCATCCGGTCCGGATGCTGATCCTGACCCCAACGCGCGAACTGGCGGTCCAAGTAAGCGAGTTCGTCAAGACCTACAGTCACGGCAGCGCCCTGCGGTCGACGGTCGTGTACGGCGGCACCCGGATCGATCCCGAGATCAAGATCCTGTGGAAGGGCGTCGAAATCCTCGTCGCCACTCCCGGTCGTCTCATGGACCACGTCGGCCAGCGCACCGTCAACCTCTCGCAGGTCGAGATCCTCGTGCTGGATGAGGCCGATCGAATGCTGGACATGGGGTTCATCCCCGACGTCCGCAAGATCGTGGCCCTCATGCCGGCCCAGCGCCAGACGCTGCTCTTCTCGGCGACGTTCTCCGACGATATCCGCCGCCTCGCCGGCGAGTTCCTGAAGAACCCCGAGACGGTCGAGGTTGCGGCCCGGAACAGCATCGCCGACAACCTGACGCAGGTCCTCTACCCGGTCGACCAGGATCGCAAGGCAGACCTGCTCATCCATCTGATCAAGCGCGACTCGATGGAGCAGGTTCTGGTCTTCACCCGTAGCAAGCTCGGAGCGAGCCGCCTGGCCTCATACCTGGATCGACGCGGGGTCAGCTGCTCCGCCATCCACGGCGACCGCAGTCAGCAGGAGCGGACCCGCGCCCTCGAGGCCTTCAGGGGCCATTTCGTCAAGGTTCTGGTGGCCACGGACGTGGCTTCGCGCGGTCTCGACATCGCGGACCTGCCGTACGTCGTCAACTACGAGCTGCCGTACGAGCCGCAGGACTACATCCATCGCATCGGCCGGACCGGCCGAGCGGGCGCCAGTGGCACGGCCATCTCGCTGGTTTCACCCCAGGAAGTTGAGGAGTTGCGCGCCGTCCAGCGCCTCCTCCGCAAGTCCATCCCATGCGAGGTCGTCGAGGAATACCTGCCCGATCCCGACCGCGAACCGGCGGCAGCCGAGCGGCCCAGGGGCGGGCGGTCGCAGTCCGGGCAATCCTGGTCCCGGCCCGCTAGAGTTTCCTCAGCACCCGCCTATAGCAGAAGCCAACTATCCGCCGCCGCTGGGAGCCGCTGATTGCGATGCGAAAACGCAAAGTGACCTATCCGGTGGCCCGCACGGCCACCAAGCAGCCCCGGGTCGCCGGTCTGCCGGGAGATCCCGGCTACGTCCGGTCCACCGTCGCAACAATCAACCTGTCTGCACTGGACGTCCGCGACGATCTCAAAGTGGGCCACCGCGTCAAGATCGGTGGCGAGGGCCTGTACTCCGGTGAGCTTGCCGTGGTCGAGTCCCTGTCGAGCGGCATCATCCCCGCCGCAATCGTGAGGACCGAAGCCGGCAAGACGCGGCGCGTCCGCACTGTCGACCTTGAGCGCGTCGCAAACGAAAGCCGCCCGCAGGCCTGAGTGCGCGGGCGCGACGCCCGAGGATCCCTCGACCCGCATCCAGCCACCCGATTCGACGACTTCGGACGGTCGCCGCACTCCGCAACATGCCGTTCCCCGACGCGCGACTCCGGGGAAGTTGCATTTTGGGTTCGCCTGGCGGAATCGCCACCTCGAAACGTGCGAATCTGCGCGATTTCGACGCAAAGGCCGAGAAGTCCGGTTGCGTAAACGATACAATTCGGACGTACGGAATATGCCGTAGGCGAGCCTTCCGGGCGCAGGCACGGATGGCGTAGTCGAGGCTAATCCGTTCGGATCGGGGCGACGGTGGAGGATCGTCACCCCCCTAGTTGCTGCACACGTCGCATGTTCGGCTGCGGGTAGTGAGCCGACTCCCCGAGCAAGAGCGGTTGCGCGCTCCCGCCCGGACGCCTCAGCCACCAGGCAACGCGGAGTTGCCCAAGTCGCGTCAGCGGGTGACACGGATGTCGACCAGAGGCAATCGCATGGACGCGAAACCACTCCACTGCTCTGTCTGCAAACACGTGATCGGTCTGCGCGGCGGCCAGGGGCGCCGACGAGCCGCTCTTATCGAAGACGGCCTGACGCTGTGTGACGTTTGTGCGCCAGCAGGCAACCACCAGCCCATCCGCTTCGAACGCTAGGGTCCGTCAGGTCAGGCGGCGCATTCCGGCGTTGCCGCCTGCGCTCCTCGCTCACGGACGTTTGAGTCCGCTCGCTCCGGTGCTCGCTGCCGCCTTGGCCTGCGCCGCCGGACCTGACGGACGACCCCACGCAGTAACTGGCGCATTCCTGCGTTGGTGCCTGCGCTCCTCGCTCACGGACGTTTGAGTCCGCTCGCTCCGGTGCTCGATGCCGCCTAGGACTGCGCTCGCCGGCCCGAGCGAACGGTTCCCCTCGCTCCGGTGCTCGTCGGCCCGAGTGAACAGTTCCTCTCGCTTGGTCGGCTAGAACTCCTGCGGGCACCACGGCTTCAGCGGCGTCGGGAAGAGGGCGTCCGCAACGGACAGGCCTCCGGGTTGGAGCTCCGCCACGCGACCGGACTCGGCCAGGGCAGTGGCCGTGAAGCCGCCGAGATACAGGGATGCCAGTTCGTTGGTGCCGAGCGACAACTCCGCGACGCCATCGGTTCGAGCGACCCGTGCCTTACCGTCCCGAACCTCGATTTGCCACCGGCCGGCGTTCCACGGGCAGTACTCGTCCCGTAGCTCGATCGTCAGGCTGCCGCTGCCGCGGCCATTCACTCCGTAGGTGCGTCCCTCGAGCGCCGCGGCGATGTCCACGATGCGGAGCCAGAGCCCGTCTCCCGAGGTCGCCCCGAGGCGACGCGGCTCGGCCGCCAGCGAGAAGAGCGGATGGTCAGCCGGCAGGCGTCCCGCCTTGAGCGTTCGAACCAGGTCCACCTCGAACAGATACCGCCAGATCTCACGCGTTCCCCGGGGAGTGGATCCGATCGCCTCCTCGACGATCAGGGTCGCGTTAGGACCGCGCCCATTCCAGTCGGCCTTGACCTTGTAGACCGCGTACGCCTCCGGTCCGCCATTCGCTTCATAGACCACGAGGTGTCGCGCCTCGCCGCCCCTGGCGTCCTTCTCGACGAGCGGCAGAATGGCGGTCCACCAATCGGCCGGGCGGTCCAGGAATCCTCCGCGTCGCAACTTCGCCGTCTCGTACACGGGTGTGACCACGTCACGCCCCTCCCCTGCCGGAAGGAGCCGACACGAACCCTCGCGCTCCCAGTCCCAAGCCATGCCAACAGATCTCGTTTCGGCCTCCAGATACATCGAGACCGTCGCCATCCCAAACCCGAAGCGCTGGTAGATGGCGCCTTCGGCCGCCCACAACGCAGCCAGCGGCTCGCCACGGCTGTGGCAGTCGTCGATCATCAGCCGCATCATCCCGCTCATCAGGCCGCGGCGACGGTGCGAAGGCAGGACCGCGACGAAGGTGACGCCGCCGGTTGGGAGATTGCCGCCCGGCACGCTCATGCGCATCGTGAAGACACCGCTCGTGCCGACAATGCGATCGCCATCGAAGGCCGCGAGCCAGCGCTCCTTGTCCGCCCCGCGCTCAACCCGGCCGATCATGTCGTCGGACAGGTCCTCGCTGAACCCGATCTCACTGACCCTAAGCAGTTCAACGAACCGCTCCGGCGGGCAAACTCGAATCTCAACGCTCATGGCGTCATGGTCGCAGAAACGACCCTTGCGTGGTAGCAGACCACCCGTTTGGGGAAGTGCCCGACTGCATTGCCGCGGCGATATGCTTGCGACCGCGCCGCAACTCGTCATCTGGCGCCATATTGGGAGACCTGGATGGATCCGCGTAACCGGCGACAGTCGGCACTTCGCCTGATTGGGGCTTCCCTGGTCGTGATCGCGCTGGCATTCGCCAGCTACGGCTGCGGGGCCGACATACCGCGCGGGAAGATCATCTTCTCTAAGGACGTCCCGACATTGGACGGGAAATGCTCACCCGCCAACCCGGTGACATCGGTCGCCGCCACGGACGCCGTCTACGCGACCTACGTCTTCAAGGCGAGGCCGGGCAGCGAGACTCTTACGCTCTCCGTCACCAAGGACGGTGCGGCGTGGGGCTCGACAGTCGACATTCCTTCGACCAACACGAACGGCAAGGACTGCCTCGGAGACAGCGACAACTATGCCTCCATCACCGGATGGGGACCGGGCGCCTATCACATGTCGATCAAGAATGGCGACTCTGTCGTCGCCGAGGGCGATCTGACAGTCAAGTAACTGCCCGTTGAGGCCGAAACGCGGCCGGCAGACAGCGCGCCATGTCTCGGTAGGCCGGCGCAGTCATACGCCGGCCGCGTTTCTATGTGTGCGCGCGGAGCCAATCCACGATGCCAGCGACCACTTTCGGTCCCTCCGGCTCGTTGAGCGACTCGTGCCGCAGGTTCGGTAGCACGCGCCGTTCGACGCCAGGCAGCGCCGCGAGGGTCTCGCTGCCGGCGGTCGGGACGAGCGTGTCCGCTCCTCCGTGGATCACGAGCGTGGGGACGTTGAGCCGGGCGAACTGCGAGCGAGCCCGCTTCATCGCGCCGAAGAGCTGCGCGCCGAGGCGGGCCGTGGAGCGCGGCTGAACCAGCGGATCGGCAAAGTAGGCAACCCCAACGGCCGGGTCGTGAGCGAGTTGGTCACCCGAAATGGGGTTGGCTATCACCACGGTCGGAGCCACGACGCCCAGAACCGGAGCGAAGACCCGTTGCCATCCCGGCACCACAGCCTGGAGTGGCGGGGCGCTCAGCACCAGTAGATCCGGCGCCGGTCGACCGGAACAAGCATAGGTGAGGGCGATCAGCGCCCCCATCGAATGCCCGAAGAGGACCATCGGCACGCCGGGCTCCCTCATCGCCGCCAGCCTGACCTCGACGTCATCCAGAAAGTCATCCCAGCGCCGAACGTATACGCGTCGCCCGCCGGAGAGTCCGTGGCCTCGCAGATCGAATGCCTGGACATCCAGGCCGGCCTCGGACATCAGCCGGGCGGTTCGCTCATAGCGGCCGCTGTGCTCGCCGATGCCGTGGACGATCAGCACTCGCGCCCAGGGCTCGCCGGCGGCCGGCCAGTGGCGGACGTGTAGCGGGGTTCCGTCGGCAGCAGGCCATTTCGATCGGGGCGGGCGCACCTCGAGCGGGGCCGCAGATCCGGAAGCGGTCTCAGTCGGAACCGCCATGTTGGCTCCTCCTCCGGACACCGGTTGGTGCCTCCGCAACATCTTAGCCCCACCGCGGGGCCGCCCGGCGGAATCGAAAACGAGGCCGCGTGGCAAGCATGCAGCCCCGTTACGATCGACGGCTTCAGGCCGCGGAGCGCCCGAATGATCCGGCGGACCTCCATCCGCGGGGTGCGGCTACTCCCCGGTCCGCTCCAGGAAGTCGAGAGAGGCGGAGTTGATGCAGTAGCGCAAGCCGGTCGGCTGCGGCCCATCGTCGAAGAGGTGGCCCAGATGCGCGCCGCAGTTTGCGCACACGACTTCGGTTCGAGTCATGCCGGCGCTGTTGTCCGGGCGCGTGAGAACCTTCGACTTGCCGACGACATCGGAGAAGCTCGGCCAGCCACAGTGCGCGTCGAACTTGTCCGTCGACTCAAAGAGCACGTCGCCGCACACGACGCACCGATATGCGCCTGCGGAGCGGGTGTCCCAGTAGGCGCCGGTAAAGGGCCGCTCGGTTGCGGCCTCTTGAGTCACCGCGAACTGGAGTGGAGTGAGCCGCCGGCGGAGCGCTTCGACGTCATTGGTCTTCATGCGTCCGCTCCTCCCGAGCGCATGGCCTTGATCAACTCACCGACTCGCGCCACTGCCTCGGGCGTCCGATGCGTGGCGTTACGGAAGATGAAACCGCCGAAGCCCGCGTCCAGGTATCGACCAAGAATGTCGGCGCCCTCCGACACGGTGACCGGAGCCACCGTCCCTCGCCGATCCTCGGGGATATGGGCTAGGAATGCGGCCTTGTCTCGCTCTGACTCGACGACCACGACCGGCACCGCGACGGTGCGCAGAATCTCGGCCGGGTCGCGACCTATCGCCTCGCAATGCCGGTCCAGCACCTCGAGCTTGGCGGAAGCTTCCTCCAGGCTGCCGAACCAGTTTGTGATATCCGCGAATTGCGCCGCCACCTTGAGCGTCCGCTTCTCGCCACCGCCGCCGACGAGGATCTTCGGGCCGCCTCTCCGGATCGACCGCGGCACGTTCAGCGCCCGGTCGATTCGGTAGTAGGACCCGGTGAAGCTCGGCCGCTCCTCGGTGAACATCGCCCGAACGATCGCCAGCGCCTCCTCGAGCATGTCTTCGCGCAGGCCGATCGGCGGAAACTCGAAGCCGTAGCCCTGGTGCTCGGACTCATTCCAGGCTGCGCCGATCCCGAGCACAGCGCGCCCCTTGGAGATCACGTCGAGAGTGGTGACGATCTTGGCCAGCATCGCGGGATTGCGATAGGTGACGCCGCTGACCATCGTCCCGAGCAGGACTCGCTCCGTCTTCACGGCCAGAGCTCCGAGAGTCGTGTACGCCTCGAGCATCGGCTCGTCCTCAGAGCCCACCACCCCGATCTGGTAGAAGTGGTCCATCACGGTGACCAGGTCGAACCCGGCATTCTCGGCCGCCTGGGCCAACTCGACCACTCGATCGAAGAGGCCAACTTCGGGCGCGCCCTGGAACGTGAAGCTGGGCATGTGATAGCCGAAGAAGGGTCGCATTCCGCTCGATCTCCTGGCTGGGGTTGGTCGCTTCGGGACGGCTCAGACGCCGTCGGACACTACGACGCTAGCACGACGCATGGATGCCGTCGCCGCGCCGGCATCACGGTTCCGTGCGATCAGCCTCTGCCGCTCACGACTGGTCGAGGTGCATCCCAGCCTGGGGCTTTGAGGCGAGCGGATCGGCGGGAGTTTCGGCGGCCTCGGTCGCGACCGGGGCGATGGGAGGCGCAGCCGAAGCCGGTGGCGCAGCCGCCAGTTCCTCGCCCGACTTGGGAGCCTGCTGCGGAACTTCCGTCGGCACCAGTCCGATCGGCGTCGGAGCGGCCGGAGTGGCGAGATCCTCGGAGCGACGCCTATGGGCCGACAGGATGTGGCAGGCGATGCGTTCCTGGTCGGCCTCGCTGATCCTGTCGAAGCGGACCGCCACCTTCGAGTACACGGCGGGCGCCTTCTCTGTCGAGCCGGCTGCGGCTGCCGGCCGGCTGCCGTTCGCCGGCATGTCCGGGTCTTCGATTCGGACGATCGTGCCTCCGGCAACCACGATCTCGCGGGATGAAAGCACCATGGCCACCCTGAGCTGCTCGCCAAAGAGCAGCGGCATGTCCGTGAGGAACTGGACGCCGCCGGCACCGATGTTGACGGTGCGGCCGCTGCCCATCTTCTCGGTGCCCAGGCTCCCCATGGCGCGAATGCGGACCACCCGGTCCAGGTCCACTCGAACGTGCGCCCGACGCATCGCCGTCTCGACGCCCTGCGGCCGCCTGACCGCAAAGACGCGCGACTTCTCCATGCCCGAGCGGCTGCCGCCGCCCAATCGTCGGACGAAGGCGCTCTCGATGACCAGAGCCCCGTCTCGCTCGAGCGTGAGGTGTATCAGCTGGCCTTCGATGAGGCTGAGCAGCCGCGGCTCGGGGAGGCGGGTGGCCAGCCAGAGTTCGGTGGCGAGGACGTTCGTGACGAAGACCGGCAACGCAATGGGGGCGCCGTCGATCTCCGTCTCGACGACGAGCTCCTCATGAACCGACAGTTCCTTCGGGTCGGTCGCCATCTAGGGGCTCACTGCCGCTTCGACTGATACGGCGGACATTGGAAGCGGGACGTCAGAGGCGTCGGCCTTCGATCGGCCTGCTGCTCTGCCTATCACGCTGATCCACCCCCTTGACCCGATTTTCGCCCAACTGCGACCGGCCGCATATTTGGAATCGGCGGCCAGCCCATTCCAGTTTAGAACCACAACCCGAGGCGATGTCCCCGATCCGGGATCCTCGATCCGCCCGCCCTAGGCGGCCTCTCGGCGCCGCCTTCGTTTGGTGGATCGACCGAGCGCTCGATCGAGCTCGGCCGAATCCGCCGCCCAGGCTGCAATCGGCGCAGGCCTGGCCAGGTAGTAGCCCTGGCCGTACTCCACCTTCAGCAACTTCAGCGTGGTCATTTCATTCTCCGTCTCGATCCCCTCGGCGATGAGTGCGCATCCGACGCTTTCTGCGAAACGGCACATTCCGGTAACCATTGCCTGCCGAGCCGGGTCGCTGTCGATGTTTCGAACCAGCGAGATATCCAGCTTTACGTACTGCGGCCGCAACTCCAGGATGTGGCGCAGCCCGGCGTAGCCGGCGCCGGCATCGTCTACGGCAAGCATGGCGTGGGATCGAACCTGGTCCAGGACCGCCATGAGTCGCGAGTAATCCTCGATCTCCGCATGCTCGGTGACTTCCAGCACGACCGGCCGATCGACCCTTGCCAGCACATCGAGCAGCGGCATCAGGCCTATTGCGAGCGCGGGCGAGACATTCAGGCTCACAAAGGTTCCTGCCGGCAGCCACTTTGCCTGCTCGACCTGGGCGTTGAGGCAGGCCTTCTCGAGCTGGACCATCATGCCCACCCTGTCGGCCGCAAGGAAGCGGAGGTCTGGTCGAGTTCCATCGTCGAATCGCGTCAGCGCCTCGAAGCCGACGTACTTGCGCGTGGTCAGTTCGACGATTGGCTGGAAGACTGGGGTGAATGCCCGAAAGGCGATGACTTCCTTGACTTCTGCCTGCAGCGTTTCGCGTTGCCAGCGTTCCGACAGCATCGGCCCAAGGACGGCGGCCGACATGACGCTGAACTCAGTCAGGGTCGCGAGCCGATCCGAGAGGCGGCTCGCGTGAGTGGGCGACGTGGCGCCCATCGACAGAAGGCCGATCGGCATGTCGTTCCAGATAAGTGGCGCGAGCGCTTCGGCCTGCAGACCCGAGGCGATCGTCGCCCGATCGAAATCGTCGCGCGGCACCCGGCCAGTCCACGATTCCAGCCACAAGCCGAATTCCGCATGCTCCATGAGCTCGCGGCCGTTGCTGTCGGGGATCGGCTCCCCCACCGCCGCCAGCCGACAGGTCGACCCGCCCACAGCTATGGGCATGACGCCGATCGGGCTGAAGGCGTAGAGGACCACTGCGTCAATGCCATCGATACGCAACGCTTCTGAGCAGACCCGTTGGGCCGTCTCCTCGATTGTCGGCGCCGCCTCCAGGCGGGCCAGGGACACGGTCGTGGCAGCTCGCTCGCTCATCTCGGTGGTCAACCGCTCCGAGGCGGAGCGGGCTCGGCCCTGCAAGACCCTGAGCCGGACAACTGCGAGAAGGACCACCGCGCAGGTGCCGACCGCGATGGGGTCAATCTCGAGCGGCCGAGAGCGCGGCATCACGTCGAGAATCGCGCACCCAACGATGGCTACGATCGGCAGCCACTCCGACGTCGCCCGGGCAAGACGGTCGTAGCGCCGTCCTCCACCACGCCCCAGGCTCCAGGTGGCGCCGCCAAATGCGGTGATCAGCGCCCCTGCCGGGAAAATGAAATCCAACGGTTCGATGCCGTCCGGCTTTCCGGACAAGATCCGCCCGATCAAGCCGTCCCAGGCCAGGGCGAGCAGGACGATGCCGGCGGTCACGGCCCACACGCCCCTACTCGACGGTTCGATCCGGAGAGAAATGGCGGCCACTGCGGACGCGGCCGCGCTGGCGAAGAAGAGCACCGAGACGAGAGGGACGAAGAGGTTGGCGGTGGGGTCGGCGAAGAGCGCGGCCACCTGGCTCCCCGGCATAAGGCTCTGGTTCATCCAGTTTGCGAGCACGAAGGTCGTCGATGCGGCAACTATCAGGAGACCGTCGAGAGTGACCGTCCGCCGAGCCTCACCCTCCAGCTGGCGATACAGGACGGTCATGAGGGTGACAACCCCCAGAACGGCCCCAACCACGTAGCAGACGTCGGATACCGCACGGATTGGGCCGATGGATTGATGGAGCAGGTCCGGCAGGGCGGCGATCATCTGGCCGATGGCGGTCAGACCCAGGGCGATGGCCAACGCACGCCGCAGCCTGCGATGTTGCTGTTCACCGCGTGACGCAGCCAGGGCCACCGCAATGGCCGCGAAAGTGGGCGCTACCACCGCGGAGACGTCCTCGAACAGCAGCCAGTAGTTGCGAGGGTTGAGGATCTCGAGCACCGCTGCCATTGCGGTAATGGCGAGCCCAACGGTCAGCGTGCCCAGGCCCGGCCGGTTGGCGTACCCGGCCTTCAGCGCGAATGCATAGCCCCGAACGCAATTCCGGGCGCCCAGGACATGCCTGCCCGCGACCAGACGGCCTTCCGCCCGGAGGTTCACGCGGCCGTTCCTGCCCGACCGGCTCGGTCGTGGCGGCATTCGCTTGCCTGGTCGGCTCGTTCCATGTCTACTCGCTACTGGGATACCGCCGCTCACAGGCTCCCGGCGCCTGGCGCGCGACTCAATCGGCGCAGGCGACCGCTACAGCGCGACCACCTGCCTTCTAGGTATCGGTCGGACTGTGCCGGTAGCCGGCCGTAGGTATCCACATTTGCCGCGGATTAGGTACCGTAGGACCACCGACTATGGAGGTCCAATGCGCCCGCGAGACTTCGCCCTCGAACGGTTCTTTGCTCGTTGGGAATTCGCCGCCGAGCTTCTCTTGTGCGCCTCCGATGTGGAAGGCTGGGCGATGAGCGACGTGCTGGCGCTGGCCGACGAGAGCGACCGGCGGCGCTGGCAGGATCTGCACCTCGGCTATACCGAATCGCCTGGAGACCCGGCCCTGCGGGCTGCTATTTCGGGGCTGTACGAGCACGTCAATGCGGACGAAGTTCTGGTGTTCTCGGGCGCCGAGGAGGCGATCTTCGCCCTCCACAACGTCCTGCTTGCACCCGGCGACCATGCAGTGGTGGTCAGACCGGCGTACCAGTCGCTGGCGGAAGTCGCGGTCGCGGCAGGCGCCGAAGTCACGCGCGTGGACCTTCGCGAATCCGACGGCTGGCGCCTGGATGTCGAGGATGTCCGAGCCGCCCTTCGGCCGAACACGAGGCTCATCCAACTCAACGAGCCGCACAATCCAACGGGCGCGCTGAGCGACCGGCCGACCTTCGACCGGCTCGTCTCGCTGGCGGCGGAAGCCGGCGCGCACCTGATCGTAGACGAGGTATACCGGTTCCTCGAGTTCGATCCCGCCGACCGACTTCCGGCCGGTGCCGACGCTATGGCGACGGGCGTCAGCATCGGTGTCATGTCGAAGTCGTTCGCCCTGGCCGGCCTGCGCATCGGCTGGGTGGCGACTCGAGACCACGAACTGCTAGCGCGCCTGGCCGCGTTCAAGGACTACACCACGATCTGCAACTCGGCCCCGGCAGAGGTGCTGGCGCTGATCGCTCTCAAGGCCCGGGACCACGTCCTGATGCGAAATCGGGCCATCGTGACGGCCAACCTGCGGCAGCTGGATGTCTTCTTCGACCGCTGGAGGGGAACCTTCGAGTGGGTCCGACCGCGGGGCGGGAGCATCGGCTATCCCCGTCTCCTGGCGGACGTACCGATCGATCGCTTTGCCGAGGATCTCGTTCGCGAGACGGGCGTCCTCATTTTGCCGGGCACGGTCTTCGCCGATGCGGGGAACCACTTCCGCATCGGCTTCGGCCGGACGAACATGCCCGTGGCGCTCGATCGGCTGGAGCAGTACGCGGCCCGGACGCTGCGGTAGGCGGGCACGAGGCCGGCCGCACAAACAGCCCTTCGGCAGCCACCGGCGCCACTACTATTCAAGTAGCAGGTGCCTTCCGCACCTCGTTCGAACCGGTCACATGGAGGTTCGGAGATGGCTTCTGGCTTCGGTCTCGGCTTCTTGGGCGGTCGCACCGGGTCGGCCCCGTCTCCCTTCGACGCCCTGGACGGCCCGCGCCTGGCCGGCCCGGAAGGCAGTCATCCGCTCCACTCGGTCGCGGCCGAGGAACTCCTCCGACCGACCGACGGCGCCGTGACAGGCGAGCTGGCTCTGGACAACCCGGCGCGGGTCGGCGACGGAATCACGGGCCACATTCGCCTCACGGCAAGCCAGGCCTTTGCCGCACGAAAGGGTTATCTGCGCCTGGTTGGGCTCCGGCTGGACGAGGTTCGCCGTTCGGAGGAGCACCGCAACTCGAAGGGCGAAGTCGAGTGGACCGAGAACTGGGTCGAGACGAGCGGCAACCTGTTCTCGCATGACGAGTTCCTCGAGCCGCCCATTCCAACGGAACTCCAACCCGGCCAGGTCTGGGAATCTGCCTTCGCCATTCCAGCTCCGCCGCTCGGCCCGCCTTCGGCCCATCTCGGCGAATCGATCATCGCCTGGGCCCTTGAAGTCCGCTGGGACATCCCGATGGGTTCCGACCACTTCGTGGCCTTCTACCTGCCGCTGGCCCAGCACCCGGATCTATTGCGGGCGGGCGTCGGCAAGCAAGGCGGAGCGAGCCTCATGGCCAGCATCGCAGCCGGCGACGGCTCGATCAACGTGACGTCGCCCCTGCCGGCACCGTCCGGCCAGGAATTGCTGGTCACCGCCAACTGGCCGGCCGCTCCCCAGGGGCAGGGCGCGCGCATCGAGCTGCATCGCCGCACCAACGCCCCCAACGGCGTTGAGGGCATCATCGCCTCGATGCCGGTGGCCCTCGCGGACCTGGTGAAAGGCTCCGCGCAGGCGCAACTGCTCGTGCCGCCCGGCTCCGCTCCCTCGTTCGACGGGGCGGGTCTGGAGATCGACTACATCATTCGCGTCCTGGTCGACATCCGCTTCCGCCCCGACGCAGCCATCGAGCGGCCGGTCGGCATCGTCTAGCGGGCGCCGCAAGACCGGCGTCCGGCAACGGCCGTCGAGCGACCTCGCCCGGCGGCCATTCTGTCTCCGAGCGAGGTTTCATCCTCGCCGGCGCGCTCGATCCGGCCTAGTGTCGGTCATGAAGCGGCGCCGGGATATCAGACAGATATCGCCTTGAGGCGCCGCGCCTCGACTGAGCGAATCCGGCTCGAGTCGAAGGAGGAGCTTCCACATGCCCAGTGCAGCACTGATCATCGCCGCGGTGGTGATCGTAGCCATCCTGACCCTGGTCGCATGGTCTTCTGCCAGACGGCGTCGGACCGAGGGGCTGCGGCACAGCGCGCGGCTCCAGGAGCAATTCGGGTCGGAATACGATCGGACCCTGGCAGAGACGGGTGACGCCCGCAGCGCGGAGGCCGAATTGACGGCCCGGCAGGAGCGCGTCTCGGGGTTCGACATCAGGCACCTCGCGGACGACGAGGGCAAGCGCTTCGACGACGAGTGGCTGGTCGTGAAGGCGAGCTTCGTGGACGATCCGTCTACGGCAGTCCGCGATGCCGACGCACTGCTCGGTCGGGTCATGTTGGCCCGCGGGTATCCGGTCGCCGATTTCGAGCAGCGATCGGCCGACATCTCGGTGGATCACTCGCCGGTCCTCGCCCACTACCGGGCCGCTCATGAGATCGCGCTTCGTGACGCCCAGGGTCAGGCGACCACGGAAGATCTGCGCCAGGCCGTCATCAGTTCACACGTCCTGTTCAGCGAGCTGGTGGAGAATCTCGTGCCGGTTGAGGTCGTCGCGGAGACGCCGGTTCTGGTCGCCGCACAGTAGTTCGCCTACCACCCCAGGTCCGGCGGGTATAGCAGCAGTTCGATAGCCCGCAGGCGATCCCGAATCGGCGGGTCGGCGTCGCGAAGGCAGGCGTTCAGCGTCTCCCATGCGAGGGCGAAGTCGTTGTGCTGCAGATACTCGTTCGTCTCGCAGACGCAATCCTCGGACAGGCGCACGTTTGCGATCAGCGACCGCATCTCCTCGTCGAGCTGAACCCAGAGATCGAGCTGCTCCTGGGTGGTCACCTGGGCATCCTTGGAGAGGGCCCGAACACCGGGCGAGGCACGGGCGACTTGACGTTGCGCATGCGCGTGAGGCTACAGCCGAATGCGCACCACGAGGGGTTGCGCACTTAACGATCATCGGCTGATGAGACGAGCGCCACGATGTGCCTGTCGAAGAGATGTCTGGACCGACCGGACGACGTGGGGGCTGCGCCGTTTCCGCGCTGGCAACCGACACGCGGTCCAACGGTTGGGCCGACCCTTCCGACTTGAAGAAGTCGGTCGGCAGAGCCACGCCCGTGGCGTTGTTCGGGCAATAGCCGTCCGGGTTCTTGTCGAGATACTGCTGGTGGTATGCCTCGGCGAAGTAGAACTCGGAAGCGGGGCCGATTTCGGTGGTGATCTCGCCCTTGCCGGCGGCCGTAAGCCGCTCCTGGAACATGTCGCGCGACGCCTCGGCTTCGCGCTGCTGCGCTTCGCCGTGGGTCAGGATCGCGGAGCGGTACTGCGTGCCCTGGTCGCCGCCCTGGCGCATGCTCTGCGTCGGGTCATGCTCTTCCCAGAACAGCCTTAGCAGCTCGCCGTAGGAGATCAACTCTGGGTCGAAGACGACACGGACGACCTCGATGTGGCCGGTGCGGCCGGTGCAGACCTCTTCGTACGTGGGGTTCGGCGTCCCGCCCCCAGCGTAGCCGACCGCCGTCGTGACCACGCCCGGGAGGCTCCAGAACAGCCTTTCGGCGCCCCAGAAGCAGCCCATTCCGAACTCGGCGATTTCGGTGCCGTCGGGGTACGGCGGTCGAAGCGAGGCGCCGTTGACGGCGTGTTTGGCCGGCACCGGCATTTCCGTCGCGCGGCCCGGCAGGACTTCATTCGGAGATGGCATCTTGAGCTTGTGGGGGTCGACGAACCAGTTCATATGCCGAGTCTACGCCGGCCTCCGGCGCCCGTCCGCTCCCCCTCCGGGCGGGCCGCAGGGCGAACCGTGAAGAGCCCAACCTACAATCGGACGATGACGCCCGAACGTTCGCGCTGTCTCGAAGTGCTGGCCGAACTGGTGCTGCAGCTGCGGCGACCGCACCCGATCCGCGTCGCCATCGACGGTCCCGACGCGGCCGGCAAGACCATCCTCGCCGACGAACTGGCTCCGCTGCTGGAGCGCTCCGGACGGCCGGTCATTCGCGCGTCGATCGACGACTTCCACCGGCCGCAGGCCGAGCGGCTGGCGCGCGGCGCCGAGTCCCCGGAGGGCTACTTCCACGACTCGTTCGACTACCCGGCCCTGCGAGCTGCGCTTCTCGACCCGCTTGGCCCAGGCGGCGACCGTCAGTACCGTCGTCGAGTCTTCGACTTCGGGGCCGACGAGCCCGTCGCGGCGCCGGTCGAAGTGGCTCCATCCAACGCCGTGCTCGTGTTTGATGGGGTCTTCTTGCAGCGCGACGAGCTGATCGACCTGTGGGACTTCAGTGCTTTCGTCTCGGCGCCGTTCGCCGAGACCCAGCGACGGGCCGCGGTGAGAGACGCGGTGCTCTTCGGGAGCGAGGACAAGACGCTGCACCGATATCGAGTGCGCTACGTCCCGGGCCAGCAGCTCTACTTCGGCCAGGTCCATCCGCTGGAGAAGGCCGACGTGGTCATCGACAACGAGGATCCCGACCGGCCGCAGCTGCGATTGGGCGGAAGACGCGCCTGACGCGCGTTCTCACCCGAAGTTGGACAGGCGCCGGGTTTGGGCTGACCATGCCCCAATGCGAAGGTCCATCCTCTTCCTCCTGCTCGCCGTCGCCCTTGCCGCGGCGGGGTGCGGTTCATCGGGGGCAGCGGCCACCCGAACCAGTTGGGCGCCGTCCTCTGGCGTTTCGGGCGCCGCCGCGGCTTTCCCGTCCGGCGCCTCGCCCGCGGCCTCGCCGGACAAGACCGTCTGGCTGTGCAGGCCGGGACTGGCCAAGAACCCTTGCGCCGGAAGCCTCGATGCAACCGCGATCGACGCCGCCGGCAAGTCCACCGTGCAGCCGGCCACGCCGGCCGCCGACCCGCCCATAGATTGCTTCTACGTCTACCCCACCGTCAGCAACCAGAAGACGGCCAACGCCAATCTCACGATCGACCCGCAAGAACGTTCCGTCGCGGTCGCGCAGGCCGCCCAGTTTTCGCAGGTGTGCCGGGTATACGCGCCGATGTATCCGCAGCTGACTCTGTCCGCCATCGCGACGCCCAGCAAGATCAACCTCCTATCCGCGCTGTCCGCCTACGTGGGTGTGGCTTCAGCCTTCGACGACTACATGGCTCACTACAACAACGGCCGGGGCATCGTGTTCATCGGGCACTCGCAAGGCGCGATGATGCTGACTGCCCTGCTCACGGCCGACATCGACTCGAACCCTGCGGTCCGCCGATTGCTGGTGTCCGCTCTGCTCCTGGGCGGCAACATCCGGGTCCCGATCGGTGAGTCTGTCGGTGGCGACTTTGCCAACATTCCCGCTTGCGCTTCGAGTACCCAGACCGGCTGCGTCGTGGCCTATTCGAGTTTCGCCAGGACACCTCCGGCCAACGCGCTATTCGGTCGGGTCGCCACCGCGATCAACGTGTTCGGCGCGAAATCGACAGTGCCGCTCCAGATCCTTTGCGTGAACCCGGCCGCTCCCGGCGGGGGAACTGGGACGCTGCAGCCCTACCTCCCAACTGACGGGCTTGCCTCCTTCCTTGGGAATAGCGCCCCCAAACCGCTACCCAAGACGCCATTTGTGACGTGGCCCAATCAGTACACGGCCCACTGCGTCACGTCTGGCGGGGCGACGTGGCTACAGATCGACCACACTTCCGGCGGGGTGGATCTGCGAGGCAAGGTAGCCGCGGTGGAAGCGGCGACCTGGGGCCTGCACTTGATGGACGTGAACTTCGCGCTCGGCAACCTGGTCGATCTCGTCCGTTCGGAGTCGGCCGCGTTCCACTGAGTCAGAACGGATTCTCCCGGTGGCGCCGCCCCGGCGCCGCGTGCCTCAGGATGGCCCGCTCTGGCGGAGGCGTGTGATCACCGCCGGTAGCCAGCGATCCAGGTAGGCGGCGTCGTACCGGGCCCGAATGGTGGCCGGCGCGGTGACGCGATCGAACGGCGACGCATCGACCAGCGCACTCGCCACAGACTCGTAGGCACCGCAGGCGATGCCCGCAACCAGCGCCGCACCCAGCGCGGCCGCCTCTTCGGTCCGTACGACTTCCAACCGGCCGGGGCCGAGGGCTGCCTTTGCCACCATCCAACGCCGATTGCGCGCCCCGCCGCCGGTCAGCTTCACACGGTCGAGCGGCGTGACGGTGATGCGGGCGAGCTCATCGAGCATCCAGCGGACGTGATACGCGGCGCCATCGATAACCGCCGCGGCCAGATCCACCAGGCCGTGGGTCTCGCGGATCCCCTCGAACTCCAGAGTCGCCGAAGGATCGCGGTGCGGAGCGGTCCGGCCTCGCAGATACGGTCGAACGATCGGCTCGACCGGACCGGGCCCGGCCTTCTCCAGAAGCTCGAGAAACCGCGCATAACGGTCGACTACATCGGTCGTGGCCGGCATGAACGTGTCGAGGAACCACTCCACCAGGGCCCCGGACGATTGCAGCCCGCCCACCACATACGCGAGCCCATCGACGGCATGGCAACCGGTGGAGAAGCCGGCGCGGCGGACATCCTCGGTGAGTTGCGGGCGCTTGGTCACCAGGAGTGTCGCCTCGGCGCTGCCCATCGAGTCGAGGGCGTCGCCCGGCTTGACTACCCCCGCACCGAGCGCCCCCGCCAGATGATCCTGTCCGGCGATCGCCACCGGCGTGCCACTCGGCAACCCCAGCCTCGCGGCAGCCGCCGCGGTCAGTCCGCCCGCAGCCTGGCCGAGTGGCAGAACCACGGGCATCTCGTCGGGCACGAGACTTGCCAGACCGAGCAGCTCCGGATCCCAGACTCGCTTCGTGACGTCGAAGGCGAGGGTGCGGCATGCCAGCGACGCATTCGTGGCCAGCTGGCCGGTGAGGTCCAGGGCTACCAATTCGGCCACTCCCGCCCAGCGGCGGAGCCGGGTGAAATCGGCGGCTCGCTGCTCGCGCAGCCATAGCAGCTTGGGCAGCGTGTACTTGGGCTCCGGCCTCAACCCCGTCCGGGCGAAGAGCTCCGGCGCCCCGATCTGGCGCTCCAGCCACGCCGCCTGGCGCTCCGGGCGCGGGTCGTACCAGGCCAGAATGTGGCCGACGGGCAGGTTTCGACGATCGATGGGGACGCCGGACTCGGACATGCTGGCGATGCCGATCGCCGCCGGCTTGTTGCGGGCGCCGGCCGCGGCTACGCATTCGGCGATGGCCGAGCTCACGGCCGCGAGCAGCTCGGCGGGCCGATGGTATGCGCCGCCGCCGCGAACCACGTGTGTGTCCGTGGCGCGCCGGGCGACGTGGAGCACGCCGGTCCCGGGGCCACTCCCCGGGGCCACGAGCGCGGCCTTGATGTGCGTCGAGCCGACATCGACACCGATCAGCGTGCGGGTAGCGGCGGACTTATGGGCGGGCATTCGCCAATCATGGCGCAGCCGGGCGGATGCCGTGGGCGGGTCGTGCCACCTACCTCGCCCTCGAGAGCCTCCGGTCGGGTCGACACAGCCTCCCCGGGGAGTACGATTCATTGGAACTCCGACGCGGAGCCCGCGACAGAGGTGACCATGACCGACCGAAGTGAGGGACTACCGCTCGAGGCGCTGTGGGAGGCGCCTGAACGGCCGTTTGATCTGGTCGATCGCCGCGGCGGGGCCATGCCGGCCGCATTGGCCGAGCGGTTCCCCGGCGAGTTGACCATCGACCTCGGTCGCGAGCGCCCAACGATTGTGGCCAATTTCGTTTCGAGCGTGGACGGTGTCGTGGCGCTCGGCCCCGGAAAACCGAACGCCGGCGGCGGCGAGATCAGCGGTTTCTCCGATGCCGACCGATACATGATGGCCTTGCTGCGTGCGCTGGCCGACGTGGTGGTCATCGGTGCCGGCACAATGCGGGTGGGCCGTCGGCAGGTCTGGACCGCGGCGCATATCCAGCCCGCCCTGGCCGGCGCCATCGCGGCATGGCGGGCCGAAATGTGGCTTACCGACAATCCAATCACGATCGTGGTAAGCGCAAGCGGCAACCTGGACCCAGCGCACGCCGGGTTCAACGCTCCGGACGTACCGGTCATCGTGGCCACCACTTCTGCCGGGGCGGAGCGGATGGCCAACTTGCCGTTCGGGCCAAACGTCCGGATCGCGACCGTCGGCAACGAGACGCACGTCCCGGCCGGCGCTCTACTCGAGGTAATCCGCGGAACCGGCGCCAGGCTCGCCCTGTGCGAAGGCGGGCCGCATCTCTTTGGCGAGATCCTGCGGGCCCGCCTTGTCGATGAGCTCTTCCTGACCGTTGCTCCGCAGGTGATTGGCCGAGACAGTTCCACGCATCGCCTCGGCCTGGTGGAAGGCACAGTCTTCGGCGAGGGCCGGGGCCGGTGGGCCAGCCTCTCCTCGATCCGCCGCGCCGGCGACGACCTCTTCCTGAGGTACCGATTCGAGCCGTAGAGACGGCTGGGCCCCCTTCCCCAGCCGGCGGTTCTCGTTTCGTGCGGCCGGGCCGGCGAGAGACCGCCACGGGCTGCCACTCGTCCCACGGCAACCGGGCCACGCGCCCGGCTGCGCTGTGACAACCATTCCGCGTTTCGTGTCGTTCGGATCACCGCCTCTTGCCCCGTGGGCCTTAACATGTAGAGGTCGATAGAAACCCGCGGCCGCTCCTTCGGCTGCGCCCTCACCACGGAAGGCACGCATGAGTCGAACCCCGCGCATCGGCATCCTCACCGGCGGCGGCGACGTCCCCGGCCTCAACGCCGTTATCAAGAGCGTCGTCTACCGCGCAACAGAGCTTGGCTATGAGGTCTACGGCATCCGGCGTGGGTGGGAAGGCCTGACCCACATGAAGCCGGGCCCGGGCCTGGACACCGACTACATCATCCCGCTCGATCGGACCAACACCCGCTCCATCGACCGGACCGGCGGAACCTGGCTGCACACCTCCCGGACCAACGCCCGCAAGATGAAGGCCGGCAAGACGCCGGCGCACATCGGGCCGGATCGGCTCAAGCAGCTGGAAACCTCGCCCGGCGTCTACAACTTCACGCCGGTCGTTCTCGAGAACATCGAGAAGCTCGGCCTTGACTACCTCGTCCCGATCGGTGGCGACGACACCCTGAGCTTCAGCCAGGTTCTGGCCGACAAGGGCGTCAAGCTCGTGGCCGTTCCCAAGACGATGGACAACGATGTCCAGGGCACCGAGTACTGCATCGGTTTCTCGACCGCCATCACGCGGGCAAAGGAAGCGATCAACCGCCAGCGGACTACCCTCGGCTCGCACGAGCGCATCGGGGTCTTCCGCATTTTCGGCCGTGACGCCGGCTTCACCGCGCTCTACACGGCCTACGTCACCAGCGGCCGCTGCCTGATCCCCGAATACCAGTTCGACCTGGACCATCTGGTCGAGCTGCTCGTCGAGGACAAGAAGAACAACCCCAGCAAGTACTCCTTCGCCATCGCGGCCGAAGGCGCAATCTGGAAGGGCGGCGAGCTGACCGAATATGGCCCGGCCGACGCCTTCGGCCACAAGCACAAGGCCAACATTGCCGAAGTGCTCGCGTCCGAGATCCAGTCTCGCTCAGGCCAGGAGACGCTTGCCAGCGAGCTGACCTACGACCTTCGATCGGGCGATCCCGACGCGGTCGACTCCATCGTGGGCATCACCTTCGCCAACGTGGCGATGAACCTCATCGCCGACGGAATCAGCGGCCGGATGGTCGCCATTCGTGGCGGCAAGTACAGCCACTCGCCGCTGCCGAACCCGGATCAGGGACCCCGCTCGATCGACATCCCGGCGATGTACAACACCGATCGCTATCGCCCCATCTACACGAACCGCATGGGGTTGCCGCTCTTGCTCGGTATCCCGGTGGACGAGGATCCGTCCCTCATCAAGTAGCTGATCTCCAGCCGCAGACTCGAAGGCCCCGGCTTTCGCCGGGGCCTTCTATCATTACCAGAACGAAACCAGAACGAGCGTCACGGGACGCACGTTTGACAAGGAAGGGTGGGCAAGGCACGGTTCACAAGTGACGACTACACCAACTCCGGCGCCCCTGATCAACGGCCGTGACTTGTTACGCGACAATGGCCTGCCCGTCGAGGGGCCGATCCTGTGGGGTCGGCCGGTTACAGGCAGCGCTCCGGGCGTCTTCATCGTCGAGTTGCCCGCCCCACAACCCAAGGTCTCGATAGACCCGGATGCGATCCGCGAATGGCTGGGCCTCGCGCCGGGCCTCCGCCTCGATGGCAAGCGCCCCACTGTCGGCGAGTTGCAGACGCGGCTCGCGTCGTTCTGGCTGCCGAGCCAGGCCATCGTCTTCATCGGCTCCAGCCAGAAATCGGTAGGGGCTCGCCTTGCCGGCATGTACAAGACCCCTCTCGGTGAGCGACGCCCGCAGCCGACCGGCTACTGGCTGAAGACCCTCCGCGACATCAACAAAGCCCGCATCTGGTGGGCCCCCGCATCGGACCCGGAGTTGTACGAAGACACCCTGCTCGAGGCCTTCATCAAGGCCGCCGGGGCTCTGCCGTATGGGGTTCTGGTCAGGCCGGGCGGCCAGGGCCGTGACCACGGTTTGACTGCGCCACTCCACGACGACGAGGCCGTTGCGCGGGCCAAGGTCAGGAAGGTCACACAGCTGGCGGACGCCAACGAAGAAGAGATGGCTGCGAGCATGTACCGCAGCGGCGCCAGACCACCGGTCCGCGTCAAGAAGACGACGCCGCGCAAGGTCGCCAAGCTCCCCCCCGCAACAACGGGACCATCCGCCATCGAGACTGTGGTGATCCGCAAGTCGACCAGGACGATCAATACGGGCGGAGCGCCCATTGCGCCGATCCACCTGACCGCCGACGGCCTGGCCGCCCTCCACTTCGAGCTGGACGAGCTGACCAACCGCCGTCGGCCCGAGGTCATCCAGCGCATCAAGTCGGCTCGTGAACTCGGCGACCTCAGTGAGAACGCCGACTACGAAGCCGCGCGCAAGGAGCAGTCCTTCCTGGAAGGCCGGGTCCAGCAGCTCGAGCAGATGATCAAGTACGCGGTCATGATCGAGGCGAGCCACGAAGGTGGCAGCGAGGTTGTCCTCGGCTCCACGGTGGTCATCGAGACGGACCGCCACGGCGAAGAGACCTTCACGATCGTCGGATCCGCCGAAGCGGATGCCGCGGCCGGCAAGATCAGCTTCACATCGCCGATTGGCCGGGCCCTGCTTGGTCGGCATCCGGGCGAGACGATCCGCGTTCAGGTTCCGTCCGGCTCGCTCGACTACAAGGTGGTCCGGGTCAAGTAGGACCCACGCCGTCGAGTGATTCGGCCTTCCGGATGCCCGGCGCCCTTCCCGCCTCTGGAGCGCGAGTTTCGCGGCGCGAAGCTTTCGCGCTGTGTCGGCGGGCTGCCAAACCGCGCTCAGCTACTGGGTGGAGTGGGCGGCGTGGGCGGCGTGGTCTGAGTCCAGGCATCGGCTGCGGCTCGATTTGAGCGCGCCCGTCCGGGCAGGAGATTCCACAGCACGATCACGACGCCCAGGCCAACCGCCATGAGTGGCAGCCCATTGTGGAGCACCGTGTTCGAGTCGCCGCCGTCGATGTTCAGAACGTTCTCGAAGAACAACCCGAAACCGATGAACAGCCCAAGCCCGGCCGCGGCAGCCTGAAGTCCCGATTCCAAAATGTCCCTGCGGCGGTGCAGCAAGCCCCAAAGGATCAGGGTCACCCCGACCGATCCAGGCGCGACAAGCGCCCACAGGTATGCCCAGCTGGCGTACGCACCGGTGGCATTTTGGAAGGCGAGCACCAGCCCGACCGTCGTGAGGGTACCTCCGGGGATCGCCGCCCCGAGTCCGCCCTCGTAGGAAATGGCCAGACCCATGAGGAGCAGCAAGACTCCGGGCGCAATGACGAACATGGGCCAACCGTATCGCCCCATGTCGAAGCCGAACTGCTCGGTCGCCAGGAAGTAGATGCCTAGCAGTACCAGAAACAGGCCGACGACCAGAGTCCCGCGGTTCCTGTCACCGCTGTTGCTCCGGGGCTCCTGCCATCCGTAACTCATGGGTCCGCCTCCATGTCGCGCTGTGGACCAGATCAGTCTAGACAGGCTTCACGCCGCTGAGATCATCCTGCAGTCTGACTATCGGGCGGATCGAGCCATTCTCTAGGAGGAGGCGACGAAGACCGGGACGTCGCCAATCATCAGGACCTTGTCCGGTCCCAGGTCCGCATGGCTCCCGGCAACGACCAGCGACACGCTTACGCCGCCGGTCGCGTACACCATGGGCGTCCCGACACCGACCCTTCCATCGTGGTGAATGTCGCGGGCGATCGGCGCTCCCTTCAGGCTCGCCGTCCCGTTGCCGTAGACGAGCAGCTCATTCATGGCGCGGTCGGGATCGATGGAGTCGGATGGCAGGCCGAGCCGAACGGGATCGATCACCTGCCAGGTTGTGGGGCCCAACCCTTCGACGAGGATGTGGTAGCCGCCGTTGGCGGGGATCGCCTCGACGATCGGCAGCGAGCCCCCGAATCCGACATAGACGCGGGGTGAGCCGGTCCAGCCGGCCAGGCCAAACTGATCGAATGAGACCTGGACCATGGCGGCCGGCGAGGATCGAATGTCGATCGGCAGCGCCACGATCCAGCGGTCGCCGGGCGCCTTGATCGATGCCAGCTCGTCGGATATCAGCTTCGAGACAACGCGGCCCACCAGAACTACCCCGCCGGTCTCGGCGCTCGAGCCGTCGACCTGACCGGTGGCGACGAGCGGCATGAACTCCCCCGCGTATGCGCCCGTCGCAAGGCCATACGCGTTCGACGAGAGAGCGTAGTAGTTGGCCTTGCCGCCCTTGACCTCGATGCGCAGCCCGTTCATGGGCGGAACCGGAACAACGGAGCCGTCGGCGGCGGCGTAGATGAGTTCGGCGCCCCGCTGGACAAATCCGACTGGGTGCGCGGAAGGGCTGCTGACGACGGTCGGAGAGGCCGAGACAACGGGCGTGGGAGTGCCCGGCGTGCCGCCGCCCGAGGACACGGACGGAGAGGCGGTTTGACCCGCGCCTGTCCCAGGGGAGGTGGGCCGGGGCATCGACATTCCGGCTCTACCGGTCGCGGTCCGCGCGCCGCCCGCAAAGCCCGCGCCGAAGACCATAGCGGCAATTCCGACGCCCATGAGGACGAACGCCGCTCCGGTCAGACCTGCGACGACGCGCCGGGTGGGTTTCATCGATGCGCAACCCCGCCTGCGGAGACTGCCTGCCAGTCTAGCGGCGCGGGCGCAGGTTACGTCGGTCGATGAGGCAACAGTGCAACGCCACGAGCGCGTTCGGCTGCGGTTGCCCGTGCGCAGGCGAGCGGCCAGCGATTTGGCGGCTCGTCCCATCCATTGATCGCACCTAGACGCTCACGTCCGAATTGCCTTTCAACGTGGCACCATTCGGGTGTGAGCAACCCCACCAATCCAGCCTTGCCGTCTGCGCCCGTGCCAGCCGCCTCCGATACCTCGCCCCAAGCCACCGCGCGAAGGGAGGCGACCCGCACCGCCCCCGCCAAGTCGGCCGCAGACCGCCCAACCGGCCATCGCGGCCGCCCCACCGGCGAACCGTCGATGGCGGGCGAGGCCGACTACCACACAGGCCGGCCGAACAAGGTCGCCGTCGTCGGCACGGGCATGGTCGGTTCGACCTTCGCCTACACATTGCTGCTGTCCGGCATCGCCTCGGAAATCGTCCTGATCGACGCGAATCGCGAGCGCGCCGAGGGCGAGGCGATGGATCTCAACCACGCCGTTCCATTTGCCCATCCGACGAAGATCTGCGCCGGCAACTACTCCGACTGTCGAGGCGCCGCGGTCACAGTCATCTCCGCTGGCGTCGGACAGCGGCCGGGCGAATCGCGTCTCGATCTGGTCCGCCGCAATGCCGCCATCTTCGGTCAGATCGTCCCCAAAATCGCTGAGGCAAACCCTGAGGGAATCATCCTCGTCGCCACGAACCCTGTGGACATCCTGACCCATGTGACGCTCGATCTGGCCGAACTGCCCGCCAACCGCGTCTTCGGTTCGGGCACGATCCTGGACACGGCCCGCTTCCGCTACATGCTCAGCGAGCACCTGGGCGTCGACCCGCGCAGCGTCCATGCCTACATCATCGGTGAACACGGCGACAGTGAGGTCCCGGTCTGGTCGCTGGCCAACGTTGCCGGGATGCATCTGCCGGGCTTCTGCGCCGAGAACGGCATCCCGCTCGGCCCAGAGACGATGGACGAGATCTTCCGCCAGACGCGCGATGCGGCCTACGAGATCATCAGCCGCAAAGGCGCCACGTACTTCGCCGTGGCGGCCGGACTGATGCGGATCACCGAGGCCATTCTGCGCGACCAGAACACGGTTCTCTCCATCTCGAGCCTGGTTACGGACTACTACGGCATCGACGATGTCTGCCTCAGCCTGCCCACCGTGATCAGCCGACGCGGCATCGAACGCGTGCTGCGCCTGGACCTGAGCCCGCAGGAGGCGCGCGGCGTCCGAAAGTCAGCCGAGGTCCTGCGCGCCACGATCAAGTCGCTGGCGGAGCCGACCAAGCCAGCCTGAGCCTACCGCGGCAACGCGTGCTCCTCGAGCGGAGTGTCCCAATGCGCCTCGACGAGTTCGAAGCGATGCTGCTCCTCGCGGGCTAGCTTCTCGGCGTCGGGGTAGAGGCGGCGCTTGATGGCCGGGTCGGTGTGCTCCTCCATCGAGGCCCAGTCGCGGTAGGTAATCGTGACCTCGAAGGTCCAATCCTGGCGGCCGTCGCCGTGGAAACGAGGGGCGTAGGCCTTCACGTCGAGCAGACGGCCCGACTCAAGCTGGGCCTTCAACAGCGGCCAGTGGTTTCGCTCGAACAGCGCCACGAACTCGTCCTGGAAGCCCCAGCGGATCTTGTAGAAATACTGGACGGTCACGGGCTTGCCGGCGTCGGCCATCTCTGGCTCCTCCATTCGATCCGCCGGACCCCGCCGGCGGCCACTCGTGCCAGCCTACATCAATAGCTAGAGCACGCCGCCGAGCGACAGCAGCCATCTCGCGGGCAGCGCGGTCGCGAACGCGATGAGGACACTCGCCAGCGTACCGATGACCGCGGCCTCAGAAGGCACCCGTCCCTTGCCGTATCGGCCGCTTCCAAACGCCTTGATCGCGGCTATGAACCCGGCGGCGGTGAAGTCGCCAATGACCGCGAGCAGGGTGATTACGGTGCGCTCCAACATGCCGATCAGCGCGGGCACGCTTGAGTGCGCCGGTTCTTTGGTCTTCGGGTCGAGGATGTTGAGGAGCCTCTCGAGCACCGCCGAGGCGAGGAACAGGTTGACGGCCGTCAGCGCGACGGTGACGCCAACCACGAGTCCGGCGCGAAGAACGTGGTCTGCCGAGGCATCGATACCCCAGAACGACTTGACCAACCACGACACCGGATCCAGTAACGCCCAGGAGCGAATAGCCCAGGACGGCGAGACGGCAACCAGCGCGACAACGCCGGCAACTGAAAACATCCCGACACGCGACATGCCGAAAACGACACCGGCCAACGGGGACCACTTCTCGGAGCCTATCGGGCGAGGCGCCGGGTCGACTCGGCGGATCACCAGGTCGGCGCCGTTGGCCACCGCAAGGTAGACAACCCAGAACCCGACCACGCACGCGATGGACATCGCGAGCTGAGTGAAGAGCAGCGGGCACAGGCCGATCAGAAAGGCGAGCAGCAGGCGCGCCACGAGCCTGGCGCCCTTCCGGCCCCTGAACTCCCTCCACCGATCGGGCGGCTGATACGGCCACCCAACCCGAAGTACCACGTCGACGCATGCCGCGGCGGCGATGAACCAGGAGATGGCCAGGACCTGCAAGAGGTGAGAAGTCATTTTGTCCCCCGTGATCCTTGGGTTGATGCGCCGGCAGGCGGCTCCGGACCCAGAAGAGGTGCCGGGCCATCGCCGGCAAACGCCGAAACGTAAACCTTCCGAATGCCATCGACGAGATGCTGGATCGAGCGTGCTCGCGCCCGGCTGAACGCCACAGAGATCGTGGCCCGGCGCACGCCCAGGCGTTCGGCGACTTCCGACTGGCGGAGGCCCTCGATGAGAGCCAGCTGCGCGACCACGCGCTGTCTCACGGTGAGCGAGTCGAGCAGGTCGGCCAGTGCGGGCGTCAGGTCGGCGAGCAGGTCGTCGGCGTATCCGTCGCCGGTGACGATGACTATCCGGTCGTGGGAAGTGCGAGCGGCGTTGATCTCCTCTCGGGCCTTCAGGAAGGCGTCGCCGGTCCGTTCCGTCGCTGGCCCCTTTCCCGCATGCACGCTGCCGTGAACGATCGCCCACCGCAGCGAACGCGCATCGGGCGCCAGCGCGGCCATCAACACCGCGGTCAGCGGGTCGGCCTCGACACGCAGGAGGCCCTGGAGTTCATCTCCCTGCGTGAACCCGAACGGCGCGATGCGTTGGTCGCCGTATTTCCCGTCAAGCTCGCCGACGAGCCAGCGCAGCCAATCCGCCGCCCCGGCCGCGTCCTTTCGCGACGCGACGACGTCCGCGAACAGAACGATCCCGGTAGGCCCTCTCTTCATGGCGCCAGGCTACCGGAATAGCCTGTTAGCCGTCAACGGCTATCGCCTTGCCGTCCGCGCCGTCAGGAACGCCCAGCCGGTTCGCTCGGTTGCCGGAGCGTCGTCGCCGATCGGATCTAGGTCATCGGCTATCGGCGGCCGAGTCACGGACTCAGGCCGGGCGCCGTGGAGTCGCGGCCTGCGAGCGATCCAACGCGCGGCGATCGGGGGCGAACCGGACTCGCTATCCTGAGGCGGTGACGGCCGATACCAACTCCCCAGCCCAGCCGAGCGCCTCCACTTCCTCCATCCCGCTCAACCCGGGACGGCGAGATCTGGGGATGCGGGCCACGATGATCTTCCCCAACCGAGAGATCGTGGAGCGCTACTACGTCCCGCTCATCTATACCGCCTGCCGGACGTGCTATTCGGAGCTGGCGCCGGACGACATCTTCGAGCGGGCCGTCGATGGTCGAATCACACCGGAGAAGCAGCGTGAGCTGATCGGCCGCGTGATCGAATCCGGTCACGGCAGCACCATCGAGCATGTCGTCTTCACCTTCGCAATAACCGGCGTCAGTCGGACGCTGAGCCACCAGCTTGTCCGCCACAGGGCAGGAGTGGCCTTCGACCAGCAGAGTCAGCGCTACGTTACGTACAAGAAAGGCGCCTCGACGATGCTGCCCGGCACGATCGCCGAGGCCGACCCCGCGCTCCTGGAGCGGTATGAGGACCAGGTCGAAGGGGCGCTGGAGCTCTACACCGAGATGGTCGAGGCCGGCATCCCAGGCGAAGATGCGCGCTTCGTCTTTCCCAACGCCACACGCACGAACCTGGTAATGACCGCCAACCTGAGAGCTCTGATCCACATGTCCGGGCTGCGGCTCTGCACCATGGCCCAGTGGGAGATCCGGCGCCTCTTCCAGCTCGTGCGGCACGAGGTCTTTGCTACGAGCCCGTTCCTGGGCAGCTTCCTGGCTCCCAAGTGCGTGGCCCTGGGCTACTGCGACGAGTCCGGTAACCGCGACGAGCACTGCCCGATCCGTCCACACAAGGACAACGTTCTGGGTGCCTGGGCCGACAAGGCCGCGAGAACGCGAGCGGGCGGTCAGAAGTAGTCAGCGACATGACATCCATGGCAGTCGCGGGCAATTAGTCCTCATCCACGCCTCGAAGTCGGAGCGGTACGAAGGGGTACCGTGCTAGTACCTCCAGCGGGGTGCGTGCAGGCAACGACCACCTCATGATTCCGAGAGTCCCTTCATGTACCGTTTGGGACACTCGATACTGAGCTGATGTCTTGAACGGCCCAGCGCGTCGCCGGCCCGGGCGGGCGCAGGGCAGCTATCGCGGACTGATCGTCGGCGTCCTCTATTGGGACGTGGGACTGAGCCCATGGAGATCAGCGTGAACGACTCGGCAGGGAATCACCCGACCCGTTTCCTTGCGGACCTGACGCAGGCGATGCGTTCGACCGCTGAGGCGGCTCGTCTCTCGACAATCGAACAGTGCCGTCTCGACGCGCAGGCGTATGCCGAGCAGGTCAACGCTCGAACCAAAGAGGAGTCCGAGCAATTCCGCAAGTCGGCCGATGCTGATGTCGCGACGATCCGCGAGCAGTCGAAAGCACGAATGGAGTTGATCCGGCAGGAAACCGAACGCCGTATCTCGCGCCGCCGCGAGCTCCTCGATCGCGATCTGGAGGAGTTCAACGCAGCCATAGGGGTCGAAGTCGAGAGCGTCCAGCATCGCGTCGAGGCATTCCAGAGCGAGGTTGCCGAGTTCTTCGAGCGGCTCCTTCAGGGCGGCGCGGATCCGACCGTCTTCGCGACTATGGCGTCTCAGATACCAGATCCGCCTTCCTTCGACGAACTCGACCCGAATACGCTGGCGAGCGATCTGCGGGCCCGGCGGCAGCAGGCCGAGCAGGAAGCCAGGGCTACTGCCTCGGGGACCTCACCGGCTGCGGCCTCGACAGGCGAAACGAAGGAGGCTCTCCCGGACCATTGGTGGCTGGATTCGCCAGCCAAGCTGGCGACAAGAGCCCACTCTGAAGGGCCTCAGTAATCGGCTCTGAGCCGCACGCCGGCAAGTGATCCGGTCGCACTCCAGAATCTCAGTGCGCCGGCCGCGAGGGACTGCGGCGCAGTTCCCGAGCGATTTCGTTTGCATAAGCAGGGTCTGTTAGGCGGTACGTAAGGGCGGGTAGTCCTGGTACCTCCAGCGGGGTGCCTGGCGGCAACACCCGGCCCATCATTCCAGCACGAAAAGCCCTCGTTGCTGGCCTTTGGACACGCGATAATGGTGCGTGGCCACGAGATCCAGCTCCGAGGGGCCCAAAAGTCGTGGTTGCGTAGTAACCTGAACGGAAGACTCCGGCGCTCGGCCGGAGCCCTGAGTCGTAGTCAACGTGGAGATGAGCGTGAACGAGACGGCCGCGCGTCATCCGAACCGGTTCCTGGCGGACCTCACGCAGGCCATGCGTTCGACCGCCGAGACGGCGCGGCAAGCGACGATCGATCAGTGCCAGGCGGATGCCAAGGCATATACCGAGAAGCTGCACGCGCGGACTGACGACGAAGCAGCCTCCCTCCGCAAAGCCGCCGAAGCCGATGTCAGCGCAATTCGCGACTGGTCCAAGGCCGAGATGGAGCGCATCCGCGTCGAGACCGAACAGCGAATCTCGCGTCGCCGCGAGCTTCTGGAGCAGGAGCTGCAGGAGTACAACTCTGCCATCGAACTCGAGATCGAGCGCGTCCAGAGCCGCGTCTCGGCCTTCGAAGGAGAAGTCGCCAACTTCTTCGAGCAGCTCAGCCAGGAGGCCGACCCCACGGTCTTCGCCAGCATGGCCGCTCAGATGCCCGACTCTCCATCCTTCGAAGAAGCGGAGCGCGGAAGCCTCGCACCGGACCTGCGCGCCCGCCGCGAACAGATCATGCGGGCAAGCCCAGAGGCGAGTGCCAGCCCGCAGACGGGCCCCGGAGCGGAGGACGCCGCCCCGGCGTCAAGCCAAGCCGCAGTCGCCAAGGCGGCCGCAGTCGAGTCCACTCAGGTAGTGGTCGTCGGACTCGTAAGCGTCGCCAGCATTGCCACCTTCAAGCGCCAGCTCGGCCGTCTGCCCGGCGTGAAGAACGTCGGCGTATCGTCCGGACCAGACGGCGAGTTCATCTTCACCGTCGGACACGGCTCGGATACTTCGCTGAGCCAGATCATCCCAACTCTGCCTGCGTTCCAAGCCCGCGTCGTGAGCGAGCGAGATGGCGTCCTCAACGTCTCCGCACACGATCCGGAGGCGGAAGGCTAGACTTCGCATCAGGCTCTCGCCTCTTCAGGGAGACTCCGTCACGTGGCTCGGTCAGCTGTAGCAATCGCTCTTCCGCCAGCCGAGTTCGGCGCGGTCAGCGCACAGCTTCTTGAGGCTGGCTACGAGCCGATCGAAGTCAAGACGGCCGATGACCTGGAGGCGCTGCTCAACAGGCGCCGAGATATCGGCGTGGCAATTCTCGACGGCGAGAACGACTTCGACCGGACCCTCGAGATGTACGCGTTGCTTCACGACGAGGATCGCAACATTCCGGCCCTGATGGTGGTCGCGGCCCGCGCCCTTGATCGTATGAGCCTCGCCGGGAGAGCCCGCGTCAACGACGAGTATTTCACCCGGCCCTACTCCGCCGAGTCGCTGCGATGGCGGGTTGAGGCGATGCTCATACGGGCCGAGATTCCCGTTGAGGACATGAGCAGCGGGATCATCGAAAGCTCGGCAGAGGCCTCCGCGTCGGCGGCCTCGTCGGCAGCCGCGTCGGTCGCGTCCGGCGAAAGCCCCCGTGGCCAGATCGTCATCGTCTTCAATCCCAAGGGCGGCGTCGGCAAGACGACGATCGCCGTCAACGTGGCCGCTCTCCTGCAGGTCCGAAAGAACCAGCAGGTGCTACTCGTTGACTGCGACACGGTCACCGGCCACGTTGCCTCATCGCTCGGCATGGAGAACATTCGTACCGTCGCCGACGCCTGGACGGAAGACCTCAACACGGGCGTCGCCGAGTCCTTTGCCGAGATCGCGACGCAGCACCAGAACGGTGTCTCCGTGCTGGTCATGGCCGAATCGCCGCTCCACACTGAGATCCTCGAGCCCAAGCGCGTCGCAGAAGCGATCACGACTGCCTGCCACGTGTACGACTGGGTGATCGTAGACATGCACCCGGACTACGGGCCGCTCAATCAGGTCATTTTCGAGCGAGCCGACAAGATCATCGTCCCGGTCACGCCCGACGTGCCCGCCATTCGGGCCGCAGTCCAGCTGCGCGAGGTTGCCGTTGAGCTGGACATTCGCGAGCGCCTGGCCATGGTCGTCAACCGCGCCAACAGCGGCGTCTCGGTCGCCGATATGGAACGAACGGTTGGAATGCCGGCCCTGGCCGAGGTTCGCTCTGCGGGAATGCTGTTCGTTCGGGCCGCAAACGAAGGCCGCTCGGCGGTGGAGCGGTTCCCCAAGGAGAAGGTCATCGACGACATCGAGCTGCTGTGCACTCGGATGATGGCGACCCGCGACTCGGGCGAGGCCAAGTCCGGCCAGGGCTTCATGGGCATCTTCTCCGGGGGTCGGAACACGAACCCCTCGATGCGCGCCTCTTAGCCGATCGCGTCAGCCGGCCGATCCCTTCGTTGTCGCCTGCGCGCCTTGCTCGCGGACGTTGAAGTCCGCTCGCTGCGGGTGCTCGGCTCCGCCTCGGTCTCGACCGTCGGACGCGCTCGGCGGCTGAGCGACGGCTCGCTGCGGGTGCTCGTCGGCGCCTTGGTCTCAAAGCCAGGCTTGCCTGGCTCACCGTCGGACGCGATCGGCGGCCGAGTGACGACTTGCGCCGTCGGGACGGCGCCTGGGACTACGATTCGGCTCCAGCCGGCCGATCCCTCTTGTTTGCCGATCAGTCGCGCTTGTCGCGAGGCGGCCCGGCCTGAACGCCGGGCAACGCGGCACTCTCGCGGGCCGAGGCTTGAGCCAGAACCACGCGCTGAGGCTGCGGGATCTCTATCCCGCCTTCCTGGAAGGCCGCCAGCAGACGCTTGCGTAGCTCGCCGCCCACTGCCCACTGCTCCGATGCACGGACCGTACCGAGGATCTTGAGCGTCACGCCCAACTCCCCCAGAGCCGAGACACGCTCCACTCTTGGGGCCTCGAGGATGCGCTGCGCCCACTCGTCGTCGTCCGCCAATTCCTGCCCCACCTGATTGACGATGGCCGTCGCCCGGTCGATGTCTGTGCCGTAGACGACCTGGATGTCTTGATTTACGCGGGCGAAGACACGGGTCAGATTCGAGGCAACGGTGATCTCACCGTTTGGCACGGTATGAACCGTCCCGTCCTGGTCCCTGAGAGTGGTCCGGCGCAGAGTGAAGTCCTCGACCTTGCCGGAGACTCCGGCGATGCGGACCACGTCGCCGACCGCGTATTGGTTCTCGACCAGGATCAGGGCACCGTTGAGGTAGTCACGGACGAGGTGCTGCGTGCCCAGGCCGATGGCTATTCCGGCGATCCCGAGCCCGGCGATTGCCGGCCCGATGTCCAGTCTGAAGGCCGCCTCCAGAATCATCAGGGCGGCGATGACGACCACAAAGAAACGAATGACGTTGACCGCCAGAGCCTCGACGGTGTCCTGACGCTTCTTGATCTCCGCCGCGCCCAGTTCGCGCGCGGTGCCTTCCAGAGTTTCGCGGTTCAGCAGGGCCCGGGCGATACCGCGGACGAAGACGTGGGCCAGGCGAATGACGACTGCGGCCGCCAGCAGAATGGCCACGGTCTTTGCGCTCCCTTCGAGCGCGCCGCCCAGGTGAAGCGGTGCCCCGCCCCAGGGTAGATTGACAATCGGGTCGTTCAGGTCCACGTGGATAGCGTAGCGCGGCCGGCACAGGTGCGGCGGTTCTCCGCCGCCGCTCGTGACAAAGAGGCGGCCCCTCGGGAGGGGGGACCGAGGGGCCGCGAAGTTGGCATGTTTAGTCTCTGGCCGCTGCAGCGGGCGGGAAACCTCAGATCGAGGCCACGACCCCGCCGATACGATCGGTGATCAGGGCAGCGACTTCACGAGCGTGATCCACGAGTTCCGGCACGCGGCTGGGTGCGATCCGATTGCCTGAGGCGCGAACCTCGAGCGCGGCCACAACGGCTGCCCGCTGGTCGAAGACCGGCACGGCAATGGCGTTGACGCTGGGCTCGTGCTCGCCGAAGGCGGTCGCGAACCCACGCTTGCGGACGCGAGCCAATTCCTCGAGGAGCAGATCGACCCGAACGATCGTGTGCGAGGTATAAGGAGTAAAGCCGATCTTGGAGAGGCGGATCACCTCTCTCTCGGGCCGGCTGGCCAGGAGCACCTTGCCGGGCGCCGTCGCGTGGAGCGGCGAGTTGCGGCCGGTTCTATCGCGGCCCATGCCCGAGGCATCGGAATAGGCGATCGTCAAAACGGTATCTCCCTCGAGCACTTCGAGGGTCGTCGTCTCCCGAATCAACTTAGCCAGTGACTCGAGCTCGGAAAGGGCGATCGATCGGAGATCGAGCGACCTTTCCGCATGGCCACCGAGTCGAACGACAGCCAGGCCGAGCCGGTACTTGCCCGAGTCATCGTCCTGCTCGACAAGGCCTCGCTTCTGGAGCGTGGCGAGCAACCGGGACGCGGTCGACTTGTGGAGGCCGAGGCGTCGTGCGAGCTCGGTGACCCCTGCCTCCCCCTGTGTCTCCCCGAGAGCGATCAGGAGCGACGCAGCGCGGTCGACTGACCGTACTGCATTCCCGTCGAGCATCGTTTTCTCCTAACGGGCGTCTTCCGAATGGAAGCTGGACGCTTCCCCGGCAGCATCGGGGCTGCTCGCCGTTCCGCGCCCGAACCGGAACGACGCTGTGGAACTGTTGCGGCTACCGAGCCGATCGACGTCTCATCCCCGCGGACCTACCTAACCGAGTTGCCATTCCGGGTGGAATGGCCCTGTATGTCCCGCGGTGTGCGACGTCTGGGAGAATGTTTACATATTTACTCAGGATTAGTCAAGCCCTGCCGGACCGTCCTCCACGCTCCCCGACGTGTCATCTTCCCGGCAGTAAGGTACGGTTCGGTCCACCCGTGGCCGACCAAATTCGCGGGCCGCAAGTGCTTCAATCTGATAGCAAATCGCATCCTTGCCGGGGCAGAGGCAGCCCGGGGGGCACGCGCTTCCGGTCGGCCTCGCCGCGACGGTGCGACGCGTACCATCTGCTCCAGTCCCTATCCGTTGCCTTCCGGGAGCTACCGTGATGAGTGATCGCCCATCGCATCTCAACGCCGGGCCTGCGGATGCCCTCGCTTCCGATGGAACGGGTGTCGGCGCGGCGCTGGCGGCCATTCGCGCCGAGTTCCCTGCCCTCGCCCGCCGCCACGGTGAAGGCGCCTACAGCTACCTCGACGGCCCCGGCGGTACGCAGGTCCCCAGGCGAACGATCGAGGCCATGGCTCGCTATTTGGAGCGATCGAACGCCAACCACGAAGGCGCATTTGCCACCAGCGAGGAAAGCGACGCAATCCTGGCTGAGGCTCACGCTGCCGCGGCCGATTTCCTCGGGGCGGCGGGGCCGGAGGAAGTCGCCTTCGGACAGAACATGACCACTCTCACATTCGCGGTGAGCCGCGCGATCGGGCGGACATTGCGCTCCGGCGACGAGATCGTCGTCACCCGCCTGGACCATGACGCCAATGTTGCGCCGTGGCTGGCTCTGGAGGAGGAGCGCGGCGTAACCGTCCGTTGGGTCGGGATCCGGGAGGATTGCACTCTGGACATGGCGGACCTCGAGCAGGCCCTTGGACCGCGCACCCGCATCGTGGCCGTCGCCATGGCATCCAACGCGGTCGGGACGATCAATCCGGTCGCGCGCATCGTGGAGATGGCGCACGACGTCGGGGCGTGGACATATGTCGATGCCGTTCACGCTGCGCCGCACATGGCCATCGACGTTGCCGCACTCGACACCGACTTCCTCGTCTGCTCCCCGTACAAGTTCTTCGGGCCGCACCTCGGCCTGCTGTACGGCAAGCCAGAACGACTTGAGCAGCTGGCCTCGTACAAGGTGCGTCCCGCCCCGGACGGCGGGTCGGGCAAGTGGGAGACGGGCACGCTGCCGGGCGAATCAATCGCCGGCCTGCTTGGAACCTTCGACCACCTGGAGTGGATGGGCCGCGAGTTCGGTGGCGCGGGAGACGCCGCGACACGGGGCGACACTCTGGCTGCGGCGATGGGCGTGATCGGCGCTACCGAGCGCCGACTTGCCCTCTGGGCCATGGAGGCGCTGAGCGCGGTTCCCGGTTTGACCATGCGCGGCATCGTCGACCCCATGCGCATCGATGAACGCGTGCCGACCTTCGCGTTCACGCTCTCCGGCAGAACGCCACGGGAGGTTGCGGTCGAGTTGGGCAAACGTGGAATCGCGGTCTGGGATGGCGACTACTATGCCTATGAACTGATTCGAGTCCTGGGCCTCGCCCAAACAGGAGGAATGGTTCGAGTCGGTTTCGTTCACTACAACGAGCCCGAGGAGATCGAGCGCCTCGCCGAGGCCCTTGGCGAGATAGCCGGACTGACGCCGACGACTTTGCCGTCTCGGTAGTGATGGAGGGAGCATGACCGACAAGGGGTCGACAGCCGCATTCTTCGAGGCCATCCGCCAGGGCAACGACGCTGCCGTCGACGCTGCCGTCGACGCCAAGCCTGAGTTGCTGGGCGCTCGTGACGAGGCGGGTCTATCTCCAGTTCTGGCGGCTGCGTTCGCAGGCAACCGCAAGATGGCCGATCGAATTGCCGCAATCGAAGCGAAGTCGCCCGACGGGCTCGGCGTCTTCGACGCAGCCGCTGTCGGCAACGTTGGCGTCCTGCGGAGCCTGTTCGCCAGCGATCGCGCCTCCGTCGACGACAGCGGCCCGGGTGGCTACACGGCCCTCCACTTTGCGGCCTCCTTTGGCCAGCTGGAAGTGGCGCGACTTCTCCTGGGGCGCGGCGCGGATCCCAACGCCGTCGCCATGAACGGGTCGCGCGCCACGCCGCTCCACAGCGCCGTCACGGCCAGGCATCGCGACACGGCGAGCCTCCTTCTGGCGCTGGGCGCGTCGCCCAACTCAGTCCAGAAGGGCGGCATGACGCCGTTGCACACGGCTGCTCGGGACGGCGACGAGGCAATCGTCGACATGCTTCTGCTCCGCGGCGCCGATCCCACGCGAAAGAGCGATGACGGCAAGACGGCCATCGATCTGGCTGTCGAGAACGGCCACGCTGCCCTCGCCGGGGTTCTCCGCTCACAGGCCGGCAAGCGCTGAAGCGCGACTCTACTCGCGCCGCCTATTGAGCGCCGAGAAGCCTAGCTGGCGGCACCGAGCCAGCCCGGCAGCTCTTTGGCGAGGGTCGCAAGCGGCAGGGTGCCGTGGCCGAGGACGGCGTCGTGGAATGCGCTCAGCTTGAAGTCGGGCCCGAGACGCGCCGAGGTCTCGGTCCGGAGTCGCGTGATCTCGCGCTGCCCGATCTTGTAACAGAGGGCCTGTGCCGGCATGGCGATGTACCGATCGGTCTCGATGACCGACTCCGTGTTCGACTGGCCGGCCTCCAGCAACTGCTCGATGGACTGCTCGCGGGTCCAGCCCATGGCATGTATACCCGTGTCGACGATCAGCCTGGCAGCGCGGTGAGCCTGGCCGTCGAGCATTCCGAACCGCTCCGCCTCGTTGAGGAAGAGGCCCATCTCGTCCGCAAGCCGTTCTGCGTACAGGCCCCAACCTTCGATGTAGGCCATTCCCGCCATGCGCGAGCCCATCCTCCGGAAGGCGTTGAGAGTTGGATGCTCGGTCTGGAGAGCGATCTGGAAGTGATGGCCGGGCACCGCCTCGTGGAAAGTCATGCTTGCCAGCCCGACGTAGCTTCGGCTCGGCAGGTCGTACGTGTTCACGTAGTAGACGCCCGGCCGGCTGCCATCGACCGGGGGCGCGTAGTAATACGCAGCGGGCGCGTCGGCTTCCTTGAACGGCTCCACCGGCCGGACTTCGCAGCCGGCCTTCGGCAGTGTCCCGAAGTACTTGGGCGACGCCGCGAAGGCGCGCTGGATCTGGCCGTTGGCGCGGTCGATCAGCGCCTCGATCGATTGCGGGATCATTGCTGGATCGGCGCGGAGTGCGGCGCGGGCGACCTTGAGGTCGTCGCCAAGACCGAGGCCGCGGGCGATGACCCGCTGCTCGTCGTGGATCGAGGCCAGTTCCGCCAGCCCGATGCGATGCACTTCGCCGGCATCGAGGTTGAGCGAGGTCCACGCCCGAATCTGGGTCCGGTACAGCTCGTCTCCGTGCGGCGCCGAACTCAGCCCCGGGTCGTCGCGCGAGGCCTCGCGGTACTTGCCGAGCAGCGCGTCGAGGAAGCCGCGATCGGCCGGACGTACATATCGGGCGATCGCCGCGACGACCCTGGCGCGGTCCGAGGACTTCGGCAGCTTCAGCACCGAGATGATCGGCGACTCCTCGTCGGGAATGGCCAGCAGCCGCTCCATCTGGCTGATCACGCGCTCAGTTACGATTCGGGCCGCAGTCACTCCGCTCTCGAGGCCCTCACGCACCGTCTCGATGTTGGCCGCCATGAATCGCGGGTAGTCCGCCAGGCGAGCCATGAAGGCCTCGAACTGCTCCGGTGCCTCCGTCGGCTGGAAGGCCGCGAGAAGCGGCAGGATGGTCTGCGGGCCGTCCATCTGGTCGACGACCTTGAGCCGATCGAAGCGCTGGCCCTGCTGCTCAAGCTCGATGTCGCAGATGACTCGCATGATGTCGAGAGTGATGCGCTCTTCCGTGGGCAAGCTCGAGGTCGCGGACGCCTGAGCCTCGATAGCATCGGCTTCGGCGAGAGTGGCGCGATATAGCCGCGCCGCCCGCTCCCGGCCGCCGGGTCCCGGGTCGTCGAGCCGATCCATCCCCTGTTCGTAGCCGAGCAGGGTCGCGTTGATCGGCGACAGATCCAGAATGCCGCTCCAGAAGCGTTCCGAAAGTGCGTTCACCGCGTCGGCCGCGCTCGGGACGTCGCCAACGGGAGTTGTTTCAGCCACGGAAGCCTCCAGCGACTCGCAGCTCCCGGGTGCTGCTCGGCGGCCCGGCATCGGCTGCTCACGCAAGATTACCGCGGACGCCCTCAAGAGCCGAAAAGCGGCAGCTGCTCGCCGACCGTATCCGCGATCGCATCGAGACCGAGATACGGCTCCAGGTCCGCCAGCGTCGCCTCGGGCCGGGCCGCGAACTCGACCAGGTGGTTCCACTTGATGAAATGCCAATTGCGCTCTTCGATCGCCTTGCGCAACAGCGGCGAGCGAGCCAGCTTGACCTTCACCAGATCGGCCCTCTCCGGCGGGATGACCAGGAACCGAACGACCTTGTCCTCTTCCGGGTAGCGCGCGTGGCGGGTCAGAACGGGTTCACCGAGCATTGCCGTCCATTCGACCTCGAACAGAAAGCTCGCCTTGCGGCGGACGTACCAGGCGCAGTCGACTCGCTCGAGCTCGCCATCGGGAGCCCAGGCGATGAGCGGCAGATGGATTTCGTGTTCCGCCGTATCCAGCCGATCCGCGAGCGGGCGGCCACCGACTCTGCGATCCTGCTGGCGCTTGCCGATCCAGACGCTCATCCCCAGGTTGTGGCCGACATCGGCCAGCAAGGCGATGATTCGGTCGTGGTCCGCGGTGCGGCCTTCCAACTGCTCGAAGCCCGCCACCGACTCTGGGGTGCTCCCTGGAGCAAGGTAGCTGGCGAAACAAGCCTCCACGAGATCGCGGTCCGGGGCTTCGCGGCCTTTGAACATGGCCATGACTCGCTCGAACGCGGCCCGCTCTGTCAGATGACCCGCCGACGACAGGAGCGAAAAGACCCCCCACTCCACCCTGTCGGCCAGCGGTTGCGCCGCGACGCCGCGATCCTCGTCCGAGGCCAACCAGTACTGGCCGGGCTCTATCTGGCGGATGCCGCGATTGTTGGGCCGGTCCAACTCCTCATGGATGATCTGGATCAGTTGCGCCACCGGATCCGTGCGTGAGGCTTCATCGGGCATCCCCAGAATCGTCCGCACCGCGGCACGGGCCGAGTCTCCCGTGGAGACTCCGGTGGTGGCGCGGCTCCTCGCCACCTCCTGGACCTTGCCGTCGGCGGTCGTGTCGCTCGATGACGCGTCGACCCAGGCCGACCACCCATCGTCGGCGTGGTCGGGCCGCAGAACCCGCGCCAGACGGGCGAGCTGCCCCGAAGCGTCGAGCCCAATCAGGACATCGCCGAGGATGTGATCGAAGTTCGCCGGCTCTCCTCTGGCCTTCAGCAGCTCCACAGCAGTATCCGTAATCGCCTGGGCGGCGGCGCCTACCCGGAATGGACCGTCGTCGAGTCTCTCGGGCGCCGCGAAGGCTCCCCGGCCCGGAATGGTTCCGGGGTCGCCGGCCCCGCCCTCCACCGGCGGCAGCGGACGATTGGCCCGCGTCCGCGGCCCGGGCGCCATGACGCCGGTTCCCGGCACGAAGGCGACGATGCCGGGACTGTCGTCCCCGCCCCGATGAAGACGGGCATCGATCAGACGACAGCCCGCCGCCGCTCCGCCGAGAGCCGCCGCGACCAGAGTGGCGGGCTGGGCATCGTCGAGCAGCAGAACGGCCCGACCTGTCTGCGCGAGAGCCGGCGTGGCGATGGCCAGTGACCTGCCCACGGCTCGGGCCAGATCCACCGCTTCCTCTTCCGGGGTCGGCTTCGACGTGGGCTTGAACAACTCGTCGTGCGGCAGAAGGGCCACGGCGGCCGCCCCAAAAACCCAGCCCGTTCCGTGATACAGCGCCGCGAGCCGTTCCGGCGTCCAGCGAAGAGGCGCCTGCCCCAGAACGAGCCTCACGCGCGATTGCGACCCGGAGTGGGCCATCCGCTCGCCGTGGAGCCCGAGACGGCGCAGCGAGCCTGGTGTCGCCTCTCCGACGGTCACATTGGCCGTGGTTCCCTCCAGAGTTGAGATATCGACGCCGGGGCGGGCCAGAGCGGACCGTGGCGTCCCCGATTCGAGACTGAGGCAGAAGGACTTGACCAGATTCAACCCGGCCTCGAAGGCCAGCCACGGGTTGAGTTCGTGCCACTCGCGCGCGGTCGGCACCTTGAGGACGCCGTTGGCTATGCGAACCGGCGCAGGCTTGCCCTGAGTAACGTTCAGCCGGCTCGCCAGCAGGACGGCGTGGAGGAAGGCGAGGCGGAGCGCCGCGGTGAGGGCTCCGTCGCGATCCTCCGCATCGATACGAGTGAGGATCGCATGCAACCCCAGGAGCTGGCGCGGCGTGTGGAGGTCTACGAGCTGATCCACAAGAGGGTGCGTTGGCCGTGGCGCCGGAAACCGCCGCCGCATCGCCTCGCGAACCTCACCGCTCGAAGGGACCGACTCCGCAAGCCGGACGTCGCCGAGGGTGAAGACCGCCGACCGAAGCTCGGCGCCGCCTTCCTTGGCCTGGCAGTACGGGCACCTGTACTCGCGGGCAATCGGGCGGAGAAACTCCTCCGGGCCCGCCTGCAACTCGTGAACGGGGCCCGACAAGGCAGGTGTGCGGGATGCGGAGGCCTTGGCGCGGCTGCGCCCCGGGGACTTGCCCGCGGCGATGCCCTCGGCCCGCACGGGCACGGCCACAGGCTGCCAGACCATTGACTCCAGGATCACCGGGCGGCTGCACGTCGGGCAGACGCTCGCGTAGAGCGCCTCGATGGTCCTCCGAACCGTAGAACCGGAGAACGGCGAGTTCGAGATAGCCGTCATGGCGGACTCGACCTGGCGCACGTTAGGCGGACGAAGAACTACATCGGCGAGCAGCCTCGTCAGTGGCCAGATTTCATAGTCCGCGGCCCGGCGTTGCTCCGCGATCGCGGCCCGAGCAACCCAGCCGCCACGGCCGTTCAGGTCCAGGACCACTTCGCCCGGCTTGGTTCCCGCTTCAATTGCCGCGACACATTCCGATGCCGGGGCGGGTGGGCAGAGGCGCTCGAAAAATGGCAGCGTGGGAACGCTGGCGAGCACAGGCTCGGGGTTTGTGGCGGCACTCCCGACCATGCCTCAATTGTGACAGACGGACCGGCCGACGACTGCCGGTTGTCCGCCCCACGGACCGAGGCCGCTGCAGGGCGAGCCTTTTCGATCCGACTGGCGAACCTTTTGGGTTCACCAGTCGTCGGTGAGTGTCAAAGGGTCCGACGGCGCAGCCGGCCGAGCCCGACAATCCACGAGATGGGGCGACATGTGCAAGCAGTAACCGCGGACACGGCGCGTGAGACTCCGACGCTCGATGCGTTCGAAGCTCTCAGCGACCGCTGTCTCGACGATTCGTACCGGTTGGCGGCCGTGGTCTTGCGCGACCAGGCCGAAGCGCAGGATGTCGTCCACGACGCGGTCCTGCTGGGATGGCGCAAGTTCGGTTCGTTGCGCGATCCGGCACGCTTCGACGCCTGGTTCGGGCGGATCGTCCTGAACCTATGTCGCGACCGGCTCCGGACCAGGCGGCGTGGGCAGGTCCGCGAGGCGGCGCTCGTCGCCGAAATGGATATGGGTGGGCACGACGACTTTGGTCGCGTGATGGAGCGCGATGCAATCGCCGCCGCCTTTCCCACGCTCGATCCAGACCTGCAGTTGGTCGTGGCCCTGCGGTTCTACAAAGACCTCCAACTCGAGGCGATCGCCGACCTTCTGGGCATCCCACTCGGGACCGTGAAATCGCGTCTCCACACCGGACTGAAGCGCCTGCGTGCCGAGCTCGAACGAGCCGGCTGGCGAGGGGAGAACGAACGATGAAGTACCAGGCCGGCAGCTTTGCCGCGGCGCGAAAAGGCCACTCCGATCGACCGGACCGAATGGAAGCTGAACTCACCAGATGGCTCGACGGACTCGAGCCGACCGGAACTCCCATCGCCCTGCGCCTCCGGACTTTCGCCGATCTCCGGGAAGAGGCCGCGCGACCGCGGCGGCGATTCGCCCGGCTGGGACCGGCGCTCTCGTCGATTGGCTCGCTCGGGGCGATCGTCATCGGGGCGAGCCTGATCATGCTGGTCGCGGTCGTTGGAGCGACGGTAGACCATGCCCACGCAGTCGCAGGCGGGATGGCTCCGCTAACGGGCAGCGGGTCCGTTCCGCAGACGCCGGGGGACTTCTCGGACATCGGCTACGGCCCGGACCCGGTGGCACTATCGATTCTCTTCGCAGCGACGGCGCTGGCCGCCTGGGGCGCGCTCCAGACACGAGTCCGGCGATTCGTGGCGCGCGTGACGTACGGCAAGGACGAAGCTCCTGCCGGCGAGCCTCTCCCTTTCAAGCGGCAGCTTCGCCACATGCCGCGCGCGGCGTTGGCTACGGGAGCGATCGGGGCGTTGTTCGTGGCTTGGGAAATCTGGATGGTTCTCACCTATCAGGGCGCAGGGCTGATCCAGCCGAACTGGATTGTCTTCTTTCAGTGGATCGGGCTGATCACGTTCATCCCCTACTGCTCCATCGTGGCGCTGCGCTATCGCCTGGCAGATCGATCGAGCAGGCTGCTGCTTACGGCGACGACCGCGATGCTGGCCGCCTACGTCCTCGTTGCGGCTCTCCTCACGCTGGATCTGATGACGATCTACAGCCAGTGGCTGAACGAGCTCGCTGAGCTGTCCACCAGTCTCATGGCGGTCTCCACCGTCGCTCTGGCCGCCGGCCTGGCAAGTCGCCACGGAGGAATACCGCGGCCTCCACTGTGGATCGCGTCAACCATCGTGGGTGGCTTCTTCTTGCTCGTTGCGGCCGGGTACTTCATCGTCGGGATGTGGCCGCACACGGCGGAGGGCTGGATCACAGACGCCACCGGGATCCTGTCCAGTTGGCTCGGCACGGTCGGCTGGGCTGCGATCACATGGATTGGCCTCTCCGCCTGGCGGCAGAGAAGCTCATGGGGCTGGCGGCTGCTTCTGTTCGTTGGGGTTCTCGCCCTGCTGGACCGCGTCCCCGGGTACGTGCTCGGGATCTACTCCTCGAACTCAATTGCCACCTCGCCTGGTGGAGACGGGAGCCTCCTGGAAACGATCCGAATGCAGTACTTCTGGTGGAAGAGCACGGGCATGACCCTGGAGATGTTCGGGGTTCTCGTCGTCCTCGTGAGCGGCCTTCGGATCGCGCGGCCGAGTCTCGGGGACCCCGCTTCTCCGTTGCAGGACGACGAACTTGGGCCGATCCAGTCACCGGCCGAGGATGTCGCGAGCGCGAATCGGATGGACGGCGCGAGCAACGCGGCGGCGGACGGCATATCGGCGGACGCATAAGTGGCCGGCGAAGCCGCCGGCCACTGAGACTCGAAGTTCCGATCTGAACCACTGAAACCGACCCTACGGGGCCGGTTTCAGCTATCTACGCCTCGTCGAGGTCGTCGGTCTCCTCTTCGAAGGCTTCCTCGCCGGTGATCTCGGCGGGCAGCACCCGATCGAGGTCCTGGATGCCCTCATCTTCTTCGTCGTCCTCGAGATCCTCTTCCATGAGCTCTTCCTCGCGGAGAAGCGTGCCCTTGGTATATGGGCGCAGGTCCGAGGAACGAGCGGCCGTTGGGAAGCTGACCTTGCCGTAGTTGCGGGGGTCCTGGAAGATCTCGCGGATGACGATCCGGACGTCGCGATCGCCGAGCGACGTGATTCCGGCCGAGTACTTGTTGCCGTCGGCGAGCAGCTTGAGCAGGCGCGCGGCGACGCGCGGCTCGACGATGCCGATGAGCTGTCCGTTGGCGTGGGCGAAGAGCCGGTTGCCCTCGGCCATCAGCTCAACGGAGTCGCCCGGATTGACGTGAGCAAGGAGGCGAGGAGAGGCGAGGTCCGTCAGCATCGCGAAGCCGGTCTTGCCGGTCTCCTCCACGAAGATGGCAACGGGCGCCTTTTCGGCCTTCTCCGGCGGGGCGGTCTTGTCGCCGGCTTCGCTCATGAGAACGCGCAGCCGCTCGATGTTCCGCTCGGCGATTCTGTTCGTGGGATCCAGGGCGAGAGCAACCTGGTAGTGCTCCCGCGCTTCGCCCAGCTCACCCATCTCCCAAAGGGATTTGGCGAGGCGATTCTCGGCCTCGGCTTCTGGGCCGAACTCAAGGATCTTGCGGTTGGTCTCGGCCGCCTCCGCCCAGCGACCTGCGGCGCCGTGGCCGATCGCCTGTTCGGCCAGCTGTCGCTTGATCCGAACGGTGTTGCCGCCGGTGGTCTTTTCGATCTCGGGGAAGGCCAAGGAGATGTGTCCTTTCGTTGGCTGCGCCAGGCCGATTGCTGGAGCGGCGAGATGGCGGTGGTTGCCATCTCGCGGAAGGCATACCAATTCTGACGGCTGGAACCCGTCCGGACATTGTTTCTAGCATCCTATTCGGGCTCTGTCAACGCGAGCCCAATTCAGCCGGGCCCTCAGCCCCTCCGAACGAAGACCCGCAGCTCGCCGGCCCACAGCTGGAGGTCCAGGACAACTTCCTCCGTTCTGATCAGATATCCCGTCAGTTCGAGCAGTTCGTTGTATTGCGGGATGGCCTGCTGGACGGTCTGATTGGCCAGACCGCCGTACGGCGGTTGTTCCGTGACGTCGTAGGCGCACCAGCGACCGTATCGGTCGACATAGGAGCGGTCCGACTCGCTCAGCGGTTCCGGCAGAGGATCCACCCAGGCCGCTCCATATGCCTCGAGCGTCCAGTCCGCGGCCGCATCGCACATCAAGACGAGCCCGTCGGCGAAGGTCAATTCGATCGGGCCGTCGCTCGTGTTCACCTCGCCCTGGAACACGTAGTGGAGCCGCCGGATGCGCGTGATCTCCCGGCCCACCAGAGCTGGCGGGACGGATAGCCGGTTGGCGCGATTCCAGCCTTCGTGGCGCGGCAACCGCGCTCCCGGGGTCATGACCAGCGTCCGGAAGAGATGGTCCAGCGTGGCGGCGCAATCGCCGGTCAATCCTGTGTGCACCTCGGAACGCCCGACCATCGTGCTGCTCGGCGATGACAACCAATGAAACCTTTCGGCCTTGGCGAGCGCCGCGATCGGGCCGGCGGACGAGTCACCGCGGGCGACTCGCTCTATCCCCGCAAGCTGAGCGGCGATCTCATCCGCGTCGCAGTCCGGAGCGAGCGCCGTGAGACGGGTCACGTCCAGGCCCGTCCGGGCATCCAGGAAGCGCCGCTCCCTGCAGAACAGGACGACGCCGGCATTGATGAACTCGGCCCGTTCGACGCGTGGAACGGCCCGCAGGACTGTATACGTGAAGGGACTACGCGCCTGTGCGGACACGTTCCGCCTCCTGCGCGAGTGCTCGATGGACGGCCAGTCGACGGTTCAGGTAGTCGAGATATGCGGCCCTGTGGGCGGCTGGGTCCGGCAGGCCATCCTGCGGCACCAGCCAATCGTCGGGCACGGCCTCGACTATCGAGCGGAAGAGTTCCGCGGAGAGCAACGGGGCGAGCCGGTCGTCCGCTTCGACGATCGAGCCGGCGAGCGGCAGCAGGACGTGGCTCTTGATTGCGGCCAGCGGCTTGCGAGCGTGGGCCGGGACGTCCTTCCAGGTGTGGTGGATGTACAGGGCCGAGCCGTGGTCGATCAGCCACAAGCGGCGATGCCAGACCAGCAAGTTCGTGTTGCGGGCGTCGCGATCCACGTTGGTGACGAAGGAGTCGAACCAGACGACGGCTGCGCAGACATCGGCGGGAGGCCTGAAGCCGGCGGCCGGATCAAGGCCCAGAGAACCGGGCAGGAAGTCCAAACCAACGTTCACGCCGCTGCTGCGCTGGAGCAGTTCCCGGATCTCCTGGTCGGGTTCGGCGGCCGCCAGGCGCGGGTCGAAGTTCACGAGCACGATCTCCGGGACGAGCAGCCCAAGTGCCCGGGCGATCTCTCCGGCAATCAGCTCGGCGACGAGGGCCTTCTCGCCGTGACCTGCGCCACGGAACTTGGCCACGTACAAGCCGTCGTCGTCAGCCTCAACCACCGCCGGCAGCGAGCCACCCTCGCGCAGCGGGGTCACGTAGCGTGTAGCGGTGACGTGACGGATCACCCGGCAAGTATCGGCCTATGGCCGGGACCCCGCACAGCTGGTACGACAGTACGGGCGTTGCGTAGGCCGTGGCGCCCGAAGTGGCCGCCGGCCGTGGCGTGAATTCGGGGAGTGGCGGCCAATTCGGGGAGTGGCGGCAGCCGCCGTTCCTCTATCTGGCCAGCATGCCCCAGACCATGACGACCGCGGCGGCGAAGCCGAGTGCGGCCAGTTCCTTGAGCAACGGGTAGTTGTCCTTGAGCGGGTCCCGCGATTCTCTGATGGCCATGACCAGGTAAGCCACGAACATCAGCAAGGCCGGCACGAATAGCCGTGGCAGCCCGAGTGTCCGAAGCAGAGTTGCGGCGACGGCGACGGCAACGGCGTACTGGCCGGTTGCGACTATTCGAACGATGCGATCGGAGCGGTACGGCGACGCCAGGGACGCCAGCCGATACCCCACGCCGCCTGCCACCAGGGCATTGAGAACAACAAACTCGGCCAGCCGCGTGCTGCTCAGGGCTTCGTGAGCGAGCGCCAGACCACCGGGGACCAGACCGCCCGCTGCAACGAACCCCAGAAAAGCGAGTCCCATAGCAGTGAGGCGAACATCCAGCGGCCGGGGGTGGGGCGACAGCTCGGGAGTGTGAATGACCACCGGCTCGACCACGATCTGCGCCAGGCCGAACTCGGCTCGCGGCCTGGGGCGCATACGAACTGCAGGGGCAACCGCCATGCCGGAGGCCACGGCGCTATCCGCGAAGGAGGCAGGGTCCTCGGAGGCCGTGAGCACGTCGGGTGCCGTCTCGAGGTCGAAGGCCCAGGCCACGACCGCGAAACCGAGCGCGAAATCTAGAGCCAGCCATGGCACCGGGGAGACGACGCGGGCAATCCCCGCGATCGAGAAGGCGGCAAGCGCCGGGAACACCATCGGGATGAGGGGCATGCGCCACGGAAGCCACTCCCCCACGAGCGGGGCCGTAGCGGCGGCGGCGGCCACCACTATCAGGGCCGTAACCACGAGCGCCGGAATCGGGTCCAGCCAGTGGACGAGAACTGCGATCGAGGCCACCACTAGCCCGAGTTCCCGGGCCACATTTCGTTGCTGCATTCGATCATGGTACGCAACCACGACCGATCGCGGCATATTCAGCGGCGAACCCCGTGTCGGACTGCGCCGGCGGCGACCCGCCCTGGCTTGCCCGAGACCCACTCGAGCAGCTCCGCGCGAGCTCTCGTATTCATCACCTGGTGAGGCTCGAGCCAGGCGCGGCGAGCCATTGCGGTGCCCCACCGGAGACTGTCCAGCTCCTCCGTTCGGTGCGCGTCGGAATCGATCGTGAAGACGCAGCCGAACTCCGCCGCCCGGCGCGCCCGAACGTCCGAGAGGTCGAGACGCTCATCCGACCCGTTCAACTCCAGGGCAGTGCCGGTTCGGGCAGCCTCCGAGAAGACGGCGTCCCAGTCCAGGTCCAGGTCGTCGCGGGAACCGATGTACCTGCCGGCCGGATGGGCAATGATGTCGACGTTCGGGTTTCGAATGGCGGCCAGCGTCCGGGCGGTCAACTGGTCGCGCGGCTGCTTCCGTGAGACGTGGACCGAGGCGACGACCAGGTCGTAGCGGGCAAGCAGATCATCGGGGTAGTCGAGCGTGGCATCGGCCCGGACCTCCAGCTCGCAGCCGTGCAGCAGCCGGAAGCCCCCGGCCGGTGTTTCGGGCGGAGCCGTGCCCGCGGCCTCCTCCGCCTCGAACCGGCGATTGAGCGCCGCCACGATCTCCCGTTGCGTCTCAACCCGCTCGAGCGAGAGGCCGTGGGCGATTGCAAGACTGACTGTGTGGTCGGTCAGGACAAGGTACGAGTAGCCACGCCGGCGAGCCGCCTCCGCCATCTGCTCGATCGTATGGACTCCGTCGGACCAATCGGAGTGGATGTGGCAATCGCCGCGAAGGTCGGCCGGCGTCACCAGGCGCGGCAACGTCCCGGCGAGACCGGCCTCCACCTCGCCGCGATCCTCGCGCAGTTCCGGCTCGATGAACGGCAGCCCGAGGAAGCCGTACGCCTCCGTCTCGGTCGCGAAAGTCCGCAATTCGGCCGGCTCGCCCGCCTCCCCCAGGGCCGGCTCGCCGTCATCGCGGAGTCGCAGATAGCCCTTCTCGGACAGACTCCAACCGATGTCGCGGGCCATGCCTCGAAGGCGGACGTTGTGTTCCTTGGAGCCTGTGAAGTGGATCAGATACGTGCCTGCCTCGCCGGGCGGCATGATCATCAGGTCAACCTGCGGGCCGCGAAGCAAGCGGACCGCGGCCTTGTGTGGGCCCTTCGCGATCACGGACTCGACCGAGCCGAGCGATGTGAAACGTTCCACCAGCTCGAGCGGCCGATCGGTTTCGGCAAGCAGATCCAGATCGCCGATCGTCTCTCGCCGACGGCGGAACGAGCCGGCCGGGTGGATCGATCGAAGGCCCGGCGCGCCCGACAGTTCGGCCAGAAGCGTCTCCAGGATCGCCTCGGCCTGGCCCAGTCGCATCCGCTCTTGCCGGCTCTCGAGCGCAGCTATCCCCGCCAGAACACCTTGCTCGGTCTTCTCGGACATGCCTTTGAGGCCGCGCAACCCGCCGGACTCAGCCGCCCGCCGGAGATCGTCGAGCGTCTCGATGCCCAGTTCGTCGTGGAGTTGCCTTACCGTCCGCGGCCCGACGCCGGGAAGACTCAGCAGCGCCACCAGGCTGGGCGGCACCTCTCGGCGCAGGCGGTCGTAGAAGTCCATGTGACCGGTCCGGGCCAGCTCTTCGATCTTCTTCGCGATCGCATCCCCAACGCCGGGGATCTTCGGCGGCTTGCCGTCCAGGTAGGCGCGCGAAACCTCGGCGGGCGAGTGGGCTATCGCGTCCGCGGCCTTGTGGTACGCGACCGTCTTGAAGACCAGCTCGCCCTTGACTTCGAGCATGTCGCCGATCTCGTGGAAGATGCGGGCCAACTCGGCGTTTGAAGGGATCGAGGTCGTTTCGGGCGCATCCATCGAGAGAATGGTAGCCGGGGGGATGCCGGCACAGGCAAGTGGCACGCGAGGGGCCGCAGGCTGATCCTGCCAGGTCGCCGTCCGTCTGACGGCGACTACTCTGACGGCGATCAGGCGATTACTTGGGCGCCTCGGATTGCCACGCCTCGACTACGCGGTCGCGGCCGGTTCTCTTGGCCGCGTAGAGCGCCCTGTCGGCGCGTTCGACGATTTCGTCGATCGGCTCGCCCGCGAACTGCCCGGATGCCACGCCGACCGAGACGGTGACCCGTTCCTCCACGCCGGCCTCGGTGAGGTCCATCTCGCGCACGTTCTGGCGGATCCGCTCGCCGATCTCCAGAGCGATGCCATGCGACGGGTTGCGCAGCAGGACGGTGAACTCCTCACCGCCGAAGCGGACGGGCACGTCCTCCTCCCGAACGGACAACTGGATGGCGTTGGCGATCGATCGCAGAACGATGTCGCCGGTCTGATGCCCATACCGGTCGTTGAGCAACTTGAAATGGTCGACGTCGATCGTCACGATGGCGACGCGATCGCTGGATCTGCGGCGGCTCGCGATCAGCCGGCAATACTCGTCGAAGTAGCGGCGGTTGGGGAGCTGTGTCAGCTGATCGGTTCGGGCTTCAGACTCGGCGGCCTGGTGCGAGTAGACGCGAGCCAGCGCCGCAGAGGCCTCGAAGGCAGCGCTGTTCAGCAGCCTCACTGCGGCCTCGGGCCAGGCCTCGCTGGTCCGGCGCGACAGGACGATTGCGCCGGCGATGACTCGGCCCGATTGGAGCGGCGCGGCCAGGGTATTGCGCAGACCGTAGACGTCCCGAAGCCGGTAGGCGATCCGGTCCGCTACCTCGCTGGCTTTCGCCTCCGCCTGGAAGGCGTTCCGGGAGCCCGTCCGTATGTTGCTCCGGAACGTGGCCGTCGCCACGTCCGCGGCCCCTGCCGGATCGCCCGAACGGTCGTGAGGATCGCGCCATACCGGAGTCGGGTCGCCGTCGACGAACCGCAGGGGCGTTCGGTGGGGCGCCTGTCCGGACAGCTCGCGCAGTCGGGCCTCTACCGGTTCCAGCTGGCGCAGCGGCATGACCGTATTCGACGCCGGCGTGCCGGAGAGCATCGACACGAAGGTCACGTCCAGGACCGTGCTTCCGGGCCTCAGTCGCACCACGGCGACGTGGTCCGCTTCGGTGGCTGCGCCAAGCTCGTGGACGATCGCCTCGACCACCGCGTCGGGCGAGACCGATCGCGACAGGGCCCGCAATATGCGGCTGAAGCTCTCCGCCTCCGAGTTGCGCCGCTCCACTTCGATGCCGGAGGCTCGGGCGTTCATGACCGCCGACGAGACGAGGCCGGTGATCGCGATCGACAGGGCCAGCTCCATTACGCCGCCGTGATGGACGAAGTACGCAACGAGCCCCTGGCCCAGGAGAAGGACAACCGACATCGCGAGCAAAGCCCATGCCAGGAGAACGCGCGGAGCTCGCGCTCCTCCGTGCTCGTCGGAAGGCTCGTCGGCGCGAAGCCGGTTCGAAAGGGCCGACTGCCCAGATCGGGTACGGCGTCCAAGCCACCTGAGGGCCAGATCTGCCGGACCGCCGCGAGCCAGGAAGGCCTGGACCCGCAAGGCGACCGCGCGGAGGACCCACATGACCCTGAGCAGCGCAGCACCGACCAGGACGCGCAGGGAGAGTCCCCCTGGGTCCCTCCCATCAGGATTCTGGGCACGGATCAGGCTCACCAGGGAAGCATGCGCCAAATGGGTCGGATTTCTCGTCGTTCCGGCGGGTACATGGAGGCTAGGGAGACCGGTACTTCCGTTCAATCTGTCCTTCTCGCGCGTTGACCCAACGCACGAATGCGGACTACACTCCCGCTTGGTCGAGGCAATGCCCGCAGGGGTTGCTGCGCGCCTCTCGGCCAGCCCCAATCCGTTTCGGAGGATATCTCCCTCAGTGGAGACCGGACCCCGTACCAACGGCGTCGCACGCGCTGACAGCGCGCCCCACGCCGAAATCCCTCATCTGGTCCGCCCGGCCCTCTAGCGGTGTGCGCCCTCCGGCGCAGGCCACCGACTGGCGGGGATGGACCCGCCGTCGAGGTGGCATATGCTCTATCTCAGCCAGGCGATTGGCCGGCCCGTGCGCGATCAGCACGGCGAGTCGATCGGAACGGTTGCCGACCTGATCGTCGCCATCGGCGATCGGTATCCGCCTGTGACCGGGATCGTCGTCAAGACGAACGGCCGCGAGATATTCCTTCACTGGAACTCGGTGACATCGCTGGATGCAGGCGGCGCCACGCTCGGCACCTCCGCCATCGATATCAGCAAGTTCCAGCAAAGGCCCAACGAGATCCGTCTGAAGCAGGACTTGATGGACCGCCAGATCGTCGACATCGACGGTCGGAAGGTGGTCCGAGTCAACGACCTGCGCCTGGATGAGGTCGAGGGTTCGCTCCACCTCGTCGCAGTCGACGTGGGGGCCTCCGGGCTGCTTCGGCGGCTCGGGATCGAAGGGCCGTGGCGAGTCATCGCCCGGGGCGTGGGTCGCGGCGTTCCGGAGCGATATATCGATTGGGAGGACGTGGATCCGGTCGAGCGGACGATCGCCAGCGTCAAGCTGCGCGTCCCGCACAAGGGTCTGGCGGAACTCCACCCGGCCGACCTTGCGACGATCATGGATCAGCTCAGCCGCAACGACCGCGTGGGCGTCATCGCCGCCCTGGACGACGAGGCGGCGGCCGATGCCATCGGCGAGATGGAGCCCGAGACTCAGGTCGACATCCTTGAAGACCTCGAGCCCGGCCGTGCCGCCGACATCCTCGAGGAGATGGACCCGGACGAGGCCGCGGATCTTGTGGCCGATCTGTCCGAGGAGAGCCGCGAGGAAATCCTGGGCCTCATGGAAAAGGAAGAGGCCGACGAGGTGCAGGAACTGATGACGTACGCCGAGGACACGGCGGGCGGCATCATGACGACCGAGTTCGTGGCCGTGCCGGCCACGCTCACCGCCGCCCAAACGATCGATCGCCTGCGCGAACTCGAGCCCGACGCCGAGACCATCTACTACGTGTACGTTACCGATTCAGACGGCCGCCTCTGTGGCGTTCTGTCCTTGCGAGACCTGATCGTGGCCAAGCCGAACACGACCATTGCAACTTGTATGTACCCAGATCCGGTCGCCGTCCGCACGGATGCCAGCCAGGAAGAGGTCACCGAAGTGGTGGCCCGGTACAACCTGCTGGCAGTCCCCGTGGTCGACGCGGAGGGCCGCCTCGAGGGCATCGTCACCGTCGACGACGCGATTGACACTCTCCTGCCGCAACCGTCCAAGCGCCGCATCCCGCGCCTCTTCAGCAGGTCCGGTGGCGGCGACCGATGAGGAAGCCGGCTATCGCCCTCAGCCCTCGAGCGGCAAACCGGGTCAGGCTGGCGGCGATCCTGGGCGTCCTGGGCCCGGGCCTGGTGAGCGGCTTCGCCGACAACGACGCCGGTGGAATCACGACCTACTCCGTTGCCGGCGTCAAGTACGGGTATGAGCTGCTGTGGGTCCTGCTGGCCACACAGATAGTCCTGTTCTTCACCCAGGAAGTGGGTGCTCGACTTGGGCTGGCAACCGGCCAGGGACTGACGGGGCTGGTCCGCGAGCGGTTCGGCGTCCGCTGGGTCACGTTCCTGACAGTGACGATGCTCATTGCGAATACCGGCTCGATCGTCGCGGAGTTCGCCGGCACCGCGGCGGCTCTCAGCCTGTTCAACGTGGCACCCGCCGTCAGCGCCATCCTGGCCGCATCCGTCGTCATTCTGCTCCTCACTCGCGGCAGCTTCGGCAAGGTCCAGTACCTGTTCGTGGCCACGGGCATCGGCATCTCACTGGCGTATTTCGTTTCGGCGCTCATGGCCAAACCGGACTGGGGCCTGGCCGCTTCCTCACTGGTCATCCCGCGCGGATCGCTCAACGGCGCCTACTGGTTGGCGGTCGTCGCAACCGTCGGCACCACGATCACACCCTGGGGACAGGCCTTCATCCAATCGTATTGCGCCGACAAACGGCTCGGACCCGAAGACCTCGTGGGCGAGCGGCTGGACGTCGGCCTGGGGGCATTGCTGACCAACCTGATCGCGGCCTTCATCGTCGTTGCCTGCGCATCCGCCCTGGCGGCTCACGGAGTGAAGATCGACACCAACTCCCCCACCGCGATCGCGGATATCGCCAAGGCGCTGGCACCGCTGGCCGGCGGAGGGGCGACGGTCCTGTTCGCCGTTGGGTTGCTGGCGGCATCCTTCCTTGGACTCGGAGTTGTGCCGCTGACAAGTGCGTATGCGGCCTGCGAAGCCTTCGGATGGGAGACCGGCGTGAACTGGCAATGGCGTGAGGCGCCGGCGTTCTACGGCCTTCTGGTCTTCTTCATTGTCTTTGCCGGACTGTTCGTCCTGATCCCGGGCCTGCCTCTCGTGCAAGTCATGTTCATGGCCCAGGTGATCAATGCCTTGCTGCTCCCATTCGTGCTGGTTTTCGTGATGCTGCTTGCGTCGGACAAGAAGCTGATGGGGCCGCTGGCCAGTGGCCGATTCCTCCAGATAGTCGGTTGGACGGGAACGGCGCTGCTGGTGCTGCTGTCCGTGACGCTGGCCTGGTCGTCGTTCTTCGTCAAGGCTTGAGGCGACACCGGGGTCTGCTAGAGGCTAGGTACGAACGCCCAGTTCCGCCCATACCTCCGCCATTCGAGCCGCGGCGGTCCGGATATCGTGCCCGGCAACCGAAGCCGGTCCGGCCGCGCCGAGCCGTGCCCGCAGGCCGGCGTCTTGCAGCCGACTCAGAGCGCCGGCCAGGGCGCCGGGATCGTCGGGCGGAATGAGCAGACCGTTCTCTCCGTCGCGAACCACCTCGCGCAGGCCCCCGACATCCGATGCGATCACCGGCGTTCCACATGCGAGACCCTCCACGGCCGCCAACCCGAGGGGCTCTCGGCGCGACGGGACCACGACAACATCTGCCGTCCGCATCCAGGCCGCGATCTCGGCGGGGGGTGCGGGCGGCAGCAACCGAACTGACGGAAGGAGCGTGGAGATGGACTCGGCCAGAGGGCCGTCCCCAACCATCACTCCGGACCACCCGGCCGGCCCGGCGAGATCGAGTGCGGCGGCAAAGACATCGGCGCCCTTGCGCTCGGACAAGGTTCCAACGTACAAGGCGAACAAACCCTCCGGTGCACCGAGGCGGATTCGCTCGGCGGAGCGATCGGCGGCTGGAGTGGCGGCTGGAGTGGCGCCGCCGGCCGGCCGGAAGACCGTCATGTCCACGCCCGGCGAGATGACCCGTGCCGTGGCGCCGAGTCTCTCCACGAAACCGGCGGTATCCCGGGAGTTGGTAACCACGGCCCTGGATCCCCGGACGACCCAGCCGGCAAGCGAGCCGTGGAATCGGTTGCGCCGGGCATAGTCGGCCACGTCGCCGCCGTGGGCGTAAGCGACCATTGGGATGCGCCGGAGTCTCGCCGCGAGCAGGCCGATCACCCCGGCGAAGTAGACGGGGTGCGACTCCACGCCGTCGAAGCGGCCCCTCGCCGTCAGGGCCCGGCGGGCGATCCCCAGGTGGCGGAACAGCGAGTTGCTCCGATAGCTGGTCGGTCCGGCGACGACGACTTCGACGCCCCGCTCACGCAGCGCCGCCACGCGGCGAGCCACAAAGGGGCTCATGTTGGGGCGATCCGGCGTCGGGTAGATGTTCGTGACGAGGAGCAGCCGCGTGGGCCGCTGGGGGGCGCCTGGTTTCGGTGAAGGGCGCTCTGGCATGTCCGGAATGATGGCAGGGCCGCGTCGATCCTGCGCCCGGTGCGCGTCGGCCGCGCACGACTCGGCCGGCGCCAGCGCCGCCCTGCCGGCCCCGACGCCGAACCTGTGCGGACCAACGCGGGCCGCTACCATTGGCCCATGCCCCGAACGGTTCTGTGCGTCGTCGGCGCGCGACCCAACTTCATGAAAATGGCGCCGCTGCTCGCCGCGATGCGTCGACGCCCGGATCGCCTCGCGCCGCTGCTGGTCCACACCGGCCAGCACTATGACGCGGCCATGTCGGATGTCTTCTTCGACCAGCTCGGCATGCCGAAGCCGGACATACATCTCGGCATAGGGCCCGGAAGCCACGCCACACAGACCGCCGGCATCATGGTCGCGATGGAGCGCGTGGTCGCCGACACGGCGCCGCAGCTGCTCCTGGTCGTGGGCGACGTCAACTCGACGATCGCGGCGGCGGTCGTAGCAGCGAAGGCGGGGATCCCGCTGGCCCACGTCGAGGCCGGCCTGCGAAGCTTCGACCGGCGGATGCCCGAGGAAGTCAACCGTATCGTCACCGATGCCCTGGCCTCCTATCTCTTCGTGACCGAAGAGTCGGGGGTTGTGAATCTGCAGCACGAGGGCGTGGACGCTTCGCGGATCTTCCTGGTAGGGAACGTGATGATAGACACGCTCGATTCGCTGCTGCCGACCATACGAGAGCGTCACAAGGCCGCCGAGCTGGGCCTTTCGGCCGGCGAATACGGCGTCGTGACTCTGCACCGACCCTCGAACGTCGACGACGCGGAGATGCTGGCCAGGTGGGTCGGAGCACTCGAGGTGATGGCCCGCCGGCTGCCGCTCGTCTTCCCGGCCCACCCCCGGACTGCCGCCCGCCTCGCCGCCGAGGGACTGGCGGATCGACTGTCCGCCGCGGGAGTACAGATCGTTGAGCCGCAGCCGTACGTGGAGTTCATCAGCCTCGTCGCCGATGCCCGCGTCGTTCTCACAGACTCCGGCGGAATCCAGGAAGAGACCACAGTCCTCGGCACGCCCTGCTTGACTCTGCGAGAAAGCACCGAGCGGCCGGCAACCGTGACTCTCGGAACCAACCGACTCGTTGGAACGGACCCTTCGGATGCAGTGCAAGCGCTGGAGGAGGCGCTGGCAACAGCCCCACTCAAGCCGCCCCCGCCGCCATTCTGGGACGGGCACGCCGCAGAGCGGATCGTCGAGATCCTCGATGGACGCGAATGGACTGCTCTGGGAACGCCGGCTTAGCGACCGGCCGGGCAGAGGCGAAGACTCCGATCAGTTGGCTTTGCGGCGTGATCCGCCGGGCTCCGCCGCGTGTTCGCTCAGGACCCCGTCCAGGACTGCCGCCAGCTCAGCCGCCAGGTTGACCCTGTCGTAGCGGCCGGCCGCATCGGCATGACCCGGCGCGGGAGGATCGTCGAGCAGCCGCTCCAGGGCATCGGCAACGCTGGCGGGATCCACATCGGCACCCCTTCCGCCCGGCATGCCCTCGATCAAGCGACGCCCCTCACCGGGCGGCATGACGGCCAGGACCGGCCGATCGAGGGCCATGTACTCGAAGACCTTGCCGCCGACGAACATCTCCGTGCCAGGTTCGTCCGGCATGAGCTGAAGCAGGGCATCGGCTCCGGCCATCTGTGCCAGCGCTTCTCGCCGCGGAACGAAATCCTCGAACCGGACGACGTCTCCGAGGCGGCCCGGGCTCGTGTAGGCGGCCGCGACGCGCTTGTTCTCCTCGTTGGCGCGGCCCAGGAACCTGACCCGCAGCCGCGCCCGAATCTCCGGTCGCCGCTCGATCAGTCGCTCAACGCCACCGAGGAAGGCATTCAGCTCGCCCTTCCGGTAGAGGCTTCCGGCAAAGAGCAGAGTGAACTTTGTCGGGTCGGACCGCGTCGGCTCGATGCCCGCAAAATCGGCCCGGTCGTAGCCGTTCGGGATGTAGATGAACTTGTCGGCCAGCGATGGGTACCGGGCTGCGAACATATCGCGCAAGCCTTCCATTGCGAGGACCACGCGATCGGCCCGCTCCACGATCCAGCGCTCCGTGCGACGCTGCATCTGACGCTTCGGCGTCCTCGGGGTCGGCAGAATTGGGCTATCCACCCAGGGGTCTCGGAAGTCCGCCACCCACGGCAGCCCGGTCCTGCTCTTGATCGCGCCGGCCACGATGTGCGACGAGATGGGCAGTGAACTCGAGTACAGGACATCGACGGGCCGGCGCGAATTGGCCCGCAGTCCTGCCCGAACCGCGGACGGCAGCCAGGCGATGCCCTGATCCGGAAACAGCAACGCGTCCCACAGGCGCTGCCAGGCCCTTGCTCCCAGCCGGCCCGCACGCCGGATCGGCGAGGAATGTCGCGGTCGTTGGCTGCCCAATTCGCAGGAGCCGGCGGCATTGGCCTCACCTGCGACCGAGCCTCGGGCCATGCGGCGGCTCGCCACCATCGCCGCCCGCGCCGGCTCCAGGCTGAGGCTGCGGTGGACCTCGATTCCGTCCGGAACGGAGGCCAGAAGGGCGGGATCGCGCAAAGGAAACGCCGGATCTCGCGGCGCAAGCACGACGGGTTCCCAACCCCAACGGCGCAGATGCGTCACGTACTTGAGGGTCCGCTGCACGCCTATCCCGCCCACCGGCGGGAAATGATAGGTCACGACGAGAACGCGGCCGGGCATCTCCAGACTCTACCTGGCCGACGACGTGGGCGGGACGCGCCGGCCTGCGGATGACTCCGACAGGACGGCCGCGTATACCGCTCGAAACTGGGCCCCGACGGGGGCCAGGCCGTATCGAGCCTGTGCCCGAGCGCAGATCGCCGCTCCATCGAAGGAACCCGGGTTCGCCAGGACGCTCTCTATGGCATCGGCCAGCGCGATCGGATCTTCCGGAGCCACGAGGATCCCGTCCTGCTCCGACATCATCTCGGGGATGCCACCGACGGTCGTCGAAACGACCGGCAGGCCCGATGCCATCGCTTCGATGATGACGCAAGGCAGGTTCTCGAACCGGCTCGGGAGCACGAAGACATCCGACGCCCGCATGAGGTCCGCAACGCCGCTCTTCTTGAGGGCCCCGCAAAACGTGATCGAGGCCGCAACCGGCGACTCGGCGACGCGGCGCTCATGTTCCGCCCGGGTTGGTCCATCGCCAACGACGTCCAGATGCCAGTCGTTCCGCCGTTCGGCCAGCAGCACCAGCGACGCCAGCAGGGTCGGGAAACCCTTGTGATCGGTGGGCTCCAGGTTGCCAACGAACAGCAAGTGCTTGGGTCCGCTCGCCCGATCCTCGCCCTTGGCCGGATGGAAGATCGCGGTGTCGACAGCGTTCGGCACGATCTCGAAACGGGCTCTCACGCCGTATGCCTCGATCGCCCGCTGAAGATAGAGACAGACCGGCAGAACACGAGCGGCATTTCGAAACGCGTAGCGAGCCATGTGGACGGCGGCCCTTGTCAGAGTCCGCCTGGGAAACGCCGTGAAGTGCTCGGTGATCACAACGGGCGTGCGAGTCAGCCTGCCTACGATCACGGCCGGGACGCCGGCGCTGTAGACGTGGGCGTGGATCACGTCGGGGCGGTAGCCGCCTGCGCGCAGCCGCCGGCAAGCCCGGATCACACTCCAGATGTAGATCGGGTAAGAGAGGCCGGTCGACAGGCGCCGCAGCGGGCCTCCGAACCGGAATGCCCCGTGCAGGACGCGGTAGGTCTTGATCCCCTCCATCAACTCCGCGTCGTGCTCCTCGTCCATTTGCCACAGGCCGTGCCCTCGGCCGGCCAGGCCGGGGATGTGGAGGACTCTGACCTCGGCGCCGGACGCCCGTACGGCCTTGGCGTGCTCACGCACGAAGATGCCGTTGTATATCCGGTCCGGAGCGGGGTACCAGTCCGTGAGGAAGAGGACTCTCATCTGGACGCGAGGGTCGCACATGGCTGGAGAGCCCGTCAACCGTGAGGATGGCATTCGCGGCGATCTGCGGCAGAGGGGCCTGACGCGGTACTCTCAGGGATACCAGGCTGCTTGATGGCCGCCGAGTGGAATCCGTCACCGCTCAGACATCAGCCGCAGCCGTCGAGTGGAACTGTGGCGACACCGGAGGAATCGTGAAAGAGGACCGTTCAGTCGGCGTGATCGGGCTTGGCTACGTGGGTCTGCCGCTGGCGTTGGGCCTGACCGAAGCAGGGCTGACGGTTGTCGGCATCGATGCCAGTGTCCGCCGCGTGGAGGAACTCAACGCCGGCCACTCCCCTATCGACGACATAAACGACGCCCGCCTGGCGGCCGCAATGAAGGCCGGCTTCCGAGTCTCGGGGCCGGATCGAGCGGCTCTGGCCGCGGTTGACGCGATGATCGTCTGCGTCCCAACGCCGATCACGCAGTCCAAAGACCCGGACCTCGCCCCGGTTATCTCTGCGGCAGAGCTGGTCGCGGCGTCGCTTCACGCCGGTCAACTCGTCGTGCTGCAGTCAACTACCTTCCCCGGAACTACCAACGGTCCGTTCCGAGAGGTTCTGGAACGATCCGGGCTCGTTGCCGGCAAAGACTTCGACCTGGCGTTCGCCCCCGAGCGCGTCAATCCGGGCGATCCGGCGAGTTCCGGACGGCTCGTGCCTCGACTCGTGGGCGGCGTCACGCCGGCCGGCACCGCTCGGGCCAAGCTCCTGTTCGAGAACATCAACACCACGGTCATTCCGTTGTCGTCGCCGGACACGGCCGAGATGGCGAAGCTCCTCGAGAATGTCTTCCGCAATATCAACATCGCCTTCGTGAATCAGCTCGCGCTGCTGTGCGAACGGATGGGCCTCGACGTCTGGGAGGTCATCGACGCGGCAGCGACCAAGCCGTTCGGCTTCATGGCGTTCCGGCCCGGAGCGGGCGTCGGCGGACACTGCATCCCCGTCGACCCCTACTACCTCGCCTGGCGAGCCCGCGAGTTCGATTTCGTGGAGCGCTTCATCGAGCTGGCGGGTGACATCAATCTGGCCATGCCCCGCCACGTCGTCCAACTGGCCGCCGACGCGCTCAACGAGCGTGGCCGCTCCCTGAAGGGATCGCGCGTCGGGGTCATAGGCGTGGCCTTCAAGCCGGACGTCCAGGACGCCCGCAATACGCCCGCAGCGGACGTGCTGGCGATTCTGGGAAGCCGCGGCGCCGAAGTCTCGTTCCACGATCCGCTGGTCTCAGAGCTGCGTGACACGAACGGCAAGGTCCACCACTCCGTGTCGCTGGAGGAACTCCTCCGCGACTCGAACCTGCTCGTCGTCGTGACGGCCCACAAGCGACTGGACTGGGAGGCCATCTACGGCCAGGCGGATCTTGTCGTGGACACGGCCAACAGCTCGCGCGGTCGTGTGAAGCGGGCGAATCAGGTCCTTCGGCTGGGAGCAGGCTGGGCGACGCCGGACGCCGGCTAGTTCCCGGGCCGCAACCGTCGCAGAACGGGAGAGGCGCCCCACAGCCGCCACAGGGTCTGCAGTAGCAAGACGACCTCTTCCCGGCCCGGGACAAAGAGGCGGAATGGCGACAAACCGGAAAGACGACTCGCGAAAGTGAGCGCCACCACCGCCTGGAAGGTATACGAAACAAGCGAGGCAAGGGCGGCCCCGACGATCCCGAACAGCGGAATCAGCACGATGTTGAGCGCGACGTTGAGGACGAGTGAGGCGATCGTCCCGATCGAGATCAGGCCCGGGTGACCGCGGCCCGCAAGGTAGCTGATCATGACCTTGCCGACGCTGAATGAGACTGCGCCCGGCAGAAGGACGAGAAACGCCGGCAGGCAGTCCACGTAGGCCCGCAGCACCACGTGAATGCCGACTATCCCGATCGGAACCAGCGTCACGGCCACCAGAAGTGTGAGCAGCGTGGTCAGACGGCCGACTCGTCCGACCATTCGGTTGGCGTCCTCGACCGTCGCCCCCGCGACGCGCGGCAGGAATATCGCGCCCACGGCATCGGGGATGTAGAAGACGAGCTCCGCCATGGTGACGGCCATGCTGTAGAGCCCGAGCATCCTCTTGGCCGTTACCGCGGAGAGGATCAAGGCCTGGATGAGGTAGGTGTCCGCGCGGTAGTGGAAGTACCCAGTGATGCTCGACGGATAGACTTTCGCGCCGTACGCAACCACGCTCCGGACAGGCGCAGGCTCACCGGATGGATTGGCTCTGGCGAGCCTGTGGATCGTGATCAGGATCAATGCCACAGTCGCGATATTGATCACGATCGTGGTCGCCACGGCGCCGTTGACTCCGAGGCGAAGCACTCCCACGAGGATGATGACCAGAGCCAGCGAGAGGCAGGCCATGCACAGCTGGATCAGGTTCCAGGAGCGGACCTTCTGGCGGCCATAAAGGATCGACACGCCAAACGCCGACAGGATCGAGAGCGGCACGGTGAAGAGGATCACCCGCAGGAGCGTGTCCGGAGCCGCGTGGAAGAGAGTCCGCTCGAGTACCGGCAGGAGCAGCCACACGAGCGCGACAAGGGCCAGAGAGAACACCGCCGAGAACGCGTAGGTCAGCTTCAGCAGGCTGGCGATCGAATGGCCGCGACCGGCGAAGAAGTTGATCGCGTTGGGCAGCCCGAACATGCCGACGGCAACGATCATTCCCGGAACCGTCACGACGGCGACGAGCTCACCCTTGTGCGTGGGGCCCAGGAGCGCCGAGAGCAGGAACGAACTGACGAAAGCGATGCCGAAGAGCGCGACAGAAGTGGTCAGCACTCCGGCGACCCGACTGGCGAAAACCCCCATCGGCTTGCCGGCCCGACCCGAAACGTCGGATCCGGCAGGGGTGGAGTCGAGCTGGTTGGTCATTGGTCGAGGACTCTATCAGTCTCTGCGCGAGGCCGCTGCCGGGTGACGATCGAGCCGCGGAGCGGCGTCCGAGCTCAGGCGATGCCGAGCGACTCGAGAACGGTGCCCGCCCTGGCTGCCCATGTCGACTCCGGAAGGCAGGCGAACCGCCGCGCATTCGTCGCCAGCCGGCGGGCGAGAGCTTCGTCCGCAAGCAGCTCGAGAAGGCCCTCGGCAATCCCCTCGGCCGTGTCGGGCGTCGTCAAGCCGGCGTCGCTCTCCTCCAGAACGCGGGCGGTTTCGGTTGCGGCGGTCGCCACGACAGGCTTGCCGTAACTGAGGTAGTCCCACAACTTGATCGGGATGACGAAGTTGGTGTACTCGGTGATGGGCCTGGGAATGACGCAGCAGCGGGCGTCGGTCAGCACCTGAACGAGACCATCACGGCCGGTCCGCCGTAGGTCCACGTAATCCGGCAGCGCGGCTCGACGCTCCGCCGACGGGCTCGGCCCGACCGCCACCAGCCGGGCCTCCGGGCAGCGAGCGCGAACTATCGCCATCGCCTCCACCAGCGTGTCGAAGCCATCGGCCCACCCCACGCCGCCGACATATGCCACCAGCGGCTGTCCACCGGCGCCCAGATCGGGCGAGGAAGGATCTGTTCCCGGCGGTAGCAGAACAGGCCGGCGCAGATGGAGCGCCTCTCCCAGGCCTGCCGACTGCACGTAGCGAACCGTTGCGATGCGAGCCAGAAGCGGCTTGGTCAGGCGCCACGCCCAATCCGAGAGGACCTGACGGCGGCGCTGGCGCGGGTAGATGTCCCGGTATAGCTGGTAGGCGTCACGGAAGTACACGCCGACCGGCTTTCGAAGGAGCCGCATCAGCAGCAGGAAAGCCAGATCCGTCGGCATCGAACTGGTCGTCACCGACTCCACATAGACGACGCCCACACGCCGCGGCCCACCACGAAGAAGCCATCTCAGGCTCGCCGCGGCGCGACGGAAGCGGCCGCCCACGATGCGTTCGGTGTGGGTTCGAGCGGACAGCGCCCGAGTCATCATCTCGATGCGGACCTTGGGAGCCTTGTCCAGACCGGCCAGGTCGTACATGCCGTAGAGCAGCACGCCCTTACTGCGAACGGTTTGGCTCAGGGGTCTATCCGACATCACTGCAAAGATAACTCAGCGACCCGCGAATGCCGGCGCCACCAGCGCTCACCACCTCAGCGGACCAACTGGCCGCGCGAACCTGCGCTACGGGCAGACGTTGCGGGGTTTTGCCTTGCCGGACCAGAGGCTGTCCGTGCCAAACAGCTTGATCGACTCAGCGGCAAGAACCGGCATGTTCGGGCAGATCGACGCGTTCGGGGTGTTGCTCGCATAGGTGGGTGGGCTCAACACCACATTGGTGAAGTTGGCGTCCGGAACACTCACCGCCGCCGCCACATAGTCCGCAACCATTGAGGTCTTGAAGGACTTGGAAACCTGGACGCTCTTTCCAACCGTCTGGATCAGGCCCGGAATCTGCAGAACGGCGCCTGGCTGGGACATCTTCGACAAGAGGGCCCGCATCACCTGCTGCTGGCGAGCCGCCCGCTTGTAGTCCGAGTCGCAGGTTCGCTCTCTGGCGTAGGCGAGAGCACGCATGCCGTTCAAGTGCTGCATGCCGGCGCCGATGTACAGCCCCTTGGTGCCATCGATCCAGAAGAAGCCCGCGCACTGGATTACGGACGGGTTGTTCACGTCGATACCACCGACGGCGTCGATCATCTTCATGAAGCCATCGAGATCCATCACCGCCCAGTAGTCGATGTGGATTCCGACCAGATACTGGACCTCCCGCACGAACATTCCGAATCTGCCCTCGGGGTCACCCTGCGGCGGGGACTTGATGTTCCCTTTGGACAGTTGCGCCTGCATGTAGGTGATTTCGTACGATTCCGAGAGCGGGACCTTGCCGCCGTAGTACAGAGGGTAGCCCGCGAATTCCCTGGGTACGCTCACCATCTGGACCGAGTTGGCTTTGGGATCGTAGCTGACGACCATGATCGAGTCGTAGTGAGTTCCCGATCGGACGGCAAGCCCGGAACTCGGGGAGGCGTCCTTGCCCGCAAAGAGCATCGTTACGCGGCCATCGGGCGCTTCCGTTGCGGTTGGGGAGGGCGTCGGAGAGGGCGTCTGGTCTTGCGTGCCGTCAGCGACCTGTGAGGGCACCAACGTGGGGACGTCGCTTGGGATAGGTGAGTCGTCTACCAGATCGTTTCCGCCGCCGTAGATCTGATTCTCGGCGTTATACGCATCGGCCAGGAGGTAGCTCCCGGCGCCATGGGTCAGAACGATGATTGCGGCGAGGGCCGCGAGAACAGCCCGATGCGCGGGGCGACTGCTGAGGTGCCGCTTGCCTTCCACGAAGGGCTGGGTCACGCTGACGAGCCGCCAGACGCCGATGACGATCAGGAGGATCAGGGCGCCCAATACGTACACCGGTTCCAGGAAGCGAGCCCCGAAAGCTACCGCCCCGCTGCGAAGCTGGTACGCCAGAAGTGGTACCAGGATCAGCGTCGGGACAAAGAAGATCGCCGCGAGCCGGCGATTGCCCGCGTACAGCTGGCCCAGGCCGGGCCAGATGAAGGACAGCAGGGCGGCGATAGACGGCGATCGCCCTTTGTCGGATGCGGGAGGCGTGTTCGTATCCAAAGCGAGCGGACTGTAACACACCATTCCGGGAGTTCGCATTTTCCGGTCGGGCGGCGGCCGATGCGCTTGCGGATTGGTCGCGCGGTTCCTCAGTCCTGCCTGAAGGTGAACTGAGAGGCGTTGGGCGAGGCCAGCCACTCGGCCAGTGTCGGCGCGGATTCATCCTTGGCGGAGAGGATCGGGTTGCTGACGGGCCAATCGATGCCGATGTCCGGGTCGTTCCAGCGGATGCCGCCCTCAGTGGCGTGGTTGTACGTGCCCGTGGTCAGGTACTCGATTTCTGCGACTTCCGACAACACGCAGAAGCCCCGGGCGAAGCTGGCCGGGGCCCACAGCTGGCGCGGATCTTCGGCGTCCCCTTCCAGGCCGACCCAGCGCCCGGCCGTCGGAGATCCCAGCCGGATGTCGACTGCAACCAGGAAGGCCCGGCCCATCACGACCCGCATGAGCTTGCCCATCGGTGGATCCCATTGGAAGTGGAGCCCTCGAACCACACCCTTGGTGGAGCGGGAATGGTTGAGTTGCAGGAATCGATCCGGCAGACCCAGACGGGCAAACAGATCCTGGCGATAGACCTCCATGAAGAAGCCGCGGCCGTCGGGCATTCGCTCGGGCACGACGATCTTGACCTCGTCGAGCGCGGTCGATTCGATGGAGAAGGGCATCGGATTGTGGCTCCAGACTGCGGTGGGTTCGGGCTCCCGGAGGCCCTGGCCGTCCGGGACGGTCATCCCGCGAAGGATGGCGCGCGGCCCTCGCAGGCAGGGTTACCGTATCCAAACCCGCAGCCTGTAGAATACCTACTCGCCGTTGCGACTTCGCGCCATCAGCGCGATACTCCATTCCTCAGGGTGCGTCGCGATCTTGCGCCCGAGGAGAAGGGGCGAAATTTGATCCGCCGCTATGCCGCGGTACTGCGTTGGTCTCTCGCCGCCGCGGACATTGTTCTCGCGCTGTTGGTCGTGGTAGTGGCGACCAACTTCCGATTCGGGCAGGGATCCGGCTGGCCCCTGGACCAATCTGCCGCAATCAACAATCCGGACCTTTCCCTGCCGGACCCAAAGCTTGCCGTTGCCGTCTTCATCGGCATGTGGATCGCGGTCCTGTGGATGCTCGGCATGTACCGCAGCCGGGCCAGATGGACGAGGCGAAGCGACGTTGCCACTGTGCTGCGGGCGACCGTAGTCCAGCTGGTTGCGACCCTCAGCTTGCTGTGGATCTTCAAGCTGCCCGACGTCAGCCGCTTGCTGCTGGCGGTCGTCTTCCCGTTACTTGCGATTGCCGCGATCGGCATCCGGATCGTAGTGCGGCAGATCCTCGTGCTTGCCCGTGACCATGGCCGCAACGTCCGATACATGCTGGTTCTTGGGGCCGGGCCCCGGGCCAAGGCGTTCGCGGACCTGGTCGAGAGCCACGCCGAGCTGGGCCTTGTTGTCATCGGGCACCTGAAGGCGGACCCGTCGGATGCGGGAGTGGTGCTGGACCGACCGCTTCTCGGCATGATCGACGACCTGGAGCAGGTCCTTCACGGCCAGATCGTGGACGAAGTGGCCGTCTGCCTCCCCTTCTCCATGGAGGATCTCATCGAGCAGGTGGCCCTGCTGTGCGAGCAGGAGGGCAAGGTTGTCAGGATGCCGGTCGCTCCCATGGAACGCCTGTTGACGAACGGCCGGCTCGAGAGCATCGACGGCGTCGGCGTCTATTCGCTGGCCAACGGTCCGGATCGCGCTATCGGTCTGGCGCTGAAACGAACGATGGACGTGGTCGGCGCGTTGGTGGCGATGGTCGTCCTTTCTCCGGTGCTGGCGCTGCTGGCAATCGCGATCAGGCTCGACTCAGAAGGGCCCGTTCTCTTCCGCCAGGAGCGCGTCGGGCTGCACGGGCGATCCTTCAACGTTCTGAAGTTCCGGAGCATGTGCAACGACGCCGAGGGGCAGCTCCCGGATCTCCGGGATCAGAACGAGATCAACGGGCATGCCTTCAAGCTGGCCGAAGACCCGAGGGTCACGCGCGTGGGGCGATTCCTGCGGCGCTCGTCTCTCGATGAGCTGCCTCAGCTCGTGAACGTGCTACGTGGCCAGATGAGTCTCGTGGGACCGCGTCCGCCACTGCCCACCGAAGTCGCCAACTACGACACGTGGCATCGCCGCAGGCTCTCGATGAAGCCCGGAATGACAGGGCTCTGGCAGGTCGGCGGACGCCACAGCCCGGAGTTCGACTACTGGGTCGCTCAGGACCTGGAGTACATCGACAGCTGGTCCCTGTGGCTGGACTTCAAGATCATGGCAAGAACGGTTCCGGCGGTCCTGGGCGGCACCGGCAGGTAGCGCGCGCCGCGCCGAGTGGCGGGTGCGTCAGTCGGCCTTCCCCAGCCAGTGTTCCAGCCGCGCTGTCTGGCGAGTGACCTTGCCACCGACTCGCAGCACCCTCACGAGGTTTGAGGCCACGTGATAGCGCATGTGGAACACGAACAGCGTTGCGACCCTCGCTTCCAGCTTCTCCCTGAACGAGAGTGACGACTCATCGATCGCAGCCATATACAGGTCGCGCAACTCACGGTAGAGGCGCGTTCCCGGAAGGACGGCGCGTTGCCCGGCCTGCTCGGGGTTGAGGTCTTTGAGGGTTCGGAGATGGCGTTCTTGCACCGTCTCCGGGGCGCGATTCTGTCGACCGATGTACAGGTAGTCGTCGACCTTCTCGAATGGTCCCTGCAAGGCGAGCCGGACGAGGAATAGGCGGTCCGGGGCCTGGACATCAGGGAAGCCGCCGGCCGCCGCCATCGCCTCGCGCCGACCCAGGCCGTAGATCTTGCTGGCGATGTTCCCCCAGAGCAGATGCTTGTAGCGATACAGCGCCGACGGCACGCTGAAGTCGATCGGATCGCCTATCTCCTCGATACCCGCACCGCTCTCATCGATCATGCGACACAACGGGTAGGCCAGAACGGCCGCGGGATCGGCTTCCAGCGCCCCTACGCAGCGAGAGATGAAGGTCGGCTCCCACAGGTCGTGGTCCGCCGCCCACATGAAGTAGACGCCCGTGGCCTCGTTGAGGGTGAGGTTGAAGTTGGCCATTGCGCCGAGATTCGTCTCGTGGCGGACGTAGCGGATGCGGTCCGACCGGCCGGCATAGTCACGCGAGATGGCTTCCGTGTCGTCGGTGGAGCAGTTGTCGCTGATTACCAGTTCCCAATCCGCACAGTCCTGCTTGAGCAGTGCGTCGAGGGATTGCGCCAGGTACCTTCCACCGTTGTACGTGGGCAGACCGATACTCACGAGTGGCACGCGCCGATCCAAGCGAGACCTCCGCTGGCGCCCGACCGATCGCCTACTTGGGGGGGTCTGATCGGGCATAATTGCTCGCATGAGAGCAGTCATCCTAGCCGGGGGCCAGGGTACACGACTGGCTGAGGAGACGGAGACGCGCCCTAAGCCGATGGTGGACATTGGCGGCCGCCCAATCCTGTGGCACATCATGAAGCACTACGCCCAGTACGGCGTGACTGAGTTCGTGATCGCGCTGGGCTATCGAGCCGAGGATGTGAAGCGGTTCTTCGTGGACTACCTCTCGCTCAACGGCGACATGACCGTCGAGCTCGGCAATCGGGCGGTACAACGCCACGAGCCGGAGAGAGATGCCTGGACCGTGCATCTCATCGACACGGGCATGGATACGAACACCGGTGGCCGGGTCGGCCGACTCCGCTCCTGGCTCGCGGACGGCCCCTTCTTCCTCACGTATGGGGACGGCGTCTCCGACGTTGACCTGGGGCGACTCGTCGAAACTCACCGGTCCTCGGGCAAGCTCGTCACCGTCACTGCGGTTCGGCCGCCATCGCGGTTCGGCGGCTTGAGCCTGGAGGGCGACGGCTCGGTGCACTTCATCGAGAAGCCGCAGATCGGCGAAGGCTGGATAAACGGCGGCTTCATGCTGGTCGAGCCTGAGGTCCTGGACTACATCCCCGGAGACGACACCAGCTTCGAGTCCGATGTGCTCGAGCGGATCTCCAACGAAGGCAAGCTCGGGGCCTACCGCCACGAAGGCTTCTGGCAGTCGATGGACACCCTGCGCGACGTCCGCTACCTGCGGGGGCTCCTGGCCGCACAGACGGCGCCGTGGGTCACATGGCGGTAGGCGGCGAATTCAACCGCGGGCTGAGCCCCTGGTCCGGTCGCTCGGTTCTGGTCACCGGGGCAGCGGGTCTTCTGGCCGGGTGGGTGGAGCTGGAACTCCTGGAGTCCGGGGCCACGGTCCTCGGGTTGGACAACGCCTGGGACGGTCCGCGCGCCACGATCCCGCCGGAAGGCGTCGAGCGCATCGACGGCGACATCCGGAACACGCCTCTGCTTCGTGACCTGCTGGCCGACCGGCGCGTCGACACGGTCATCCACCTTGCGGCCCAGACGCTCGTCGGGCCGGCGATCGAGGATCCCGTAGGCACCTTCAGCAACAACATCGAGGGAAGCTGGAGCGTGTTGGAGGCCTGCCGGGCAACGAGCGGCGTGCGCCGGATCGTCGTGGCATCTTCGGACAAGGCCTACGGCGACGCCTCAGGCCGGCCCTACCGCGAAGATATGCCGCTTCGAGCGCACCATCCCTACGACATGTCCAAGGCCGCGACGGACATGCTGGCCCAGACGTACTCCGTCACGTACGGCCTGCCGGTCGCAATCACCCGGTGTGGCAACTTGTACGGCGGCGGCGACCTGAACTGGAGCCGGATTATCCCCGGGACGATCCGCTCCGTCTTGCTTGGGGAAGCTCCGGAGATCCGTTCCGACGGGACCTTCGTGCGGGACTACCTGTACGTGCGCGACGCCGCAGCGGGAGTCCTGATGCTGGCCGATGCCGTTGGCGAACGAGCCGAGTTCACCGGCGCGGCGCTCAACTTCGCCGCCGGAGGCCGGATGCCGGTCATCGACATCGTGCGACGGATCCTCAAGCTGATGAATTCCAATTTGGAGCCTGTGGTGCTCGGACTTCCGCTCAAGGAGATACAGGACCAGCGGGTCTCGGCCGCCCGGGCGCGACGCCTTCTGGGCTGGCGGCCTCGCTACTCCGTCGACGCGGGTCTGCGCGAGACGATCGCCTGGTATCGCACCCACCTGAAGGTCCCGGCATGAATCAGACCACCTGCCGCGGCTGCGGACGATCCGGCCTGGAGGTCGTTCTGGACCTCGGGGAGATGCCGCTCGCCAACGCGATCCTCAAGGAAGAGGATCTCGCCCGGCCCGAGCCGCGCTTCCCGCTCGTGATGGCCTATTGCCCCGACTGCTGGCTGGTCCAGATCACCGAGACGATCCCGCCGGACGTGCTCTTCCGCGAGTACACCTACTTCTCGTCCGTGTCGGACGCCTTCGTGGAGCATTCGCGCGTTATCGCCGAACGTTTGACCGCAGAGCGCGGACTCCGGGCCGGGAGCCTCGTGATCGAGCTGGCGAGCAACGACGGCTACCTGCTCCAGCACTACGCCCGGGCTGGCGTGCCGGTTCTGGGCATTGACCCCGCCCGCAACATCGCCGAAGTGGCGACCGCCCGCGGCGTACCCACTCTGGCCGAGTTCTTCACCCGCGAACTCGCCGACGAACTGGCTACAAGCGGCCGAACGGCGGATGTCGTCCACGCCAACAACGTGATCGCCCATATCCCGGACCTCAACGGCTTCGTGGCCGGGATTGCCCGCATTCTCAAGCCGGGCGGCGTGGCCGTGATCGAGACGCCGTACCTGCGCGAGCTGGTGGAGCGGCTCGAGTTCGACACGATCTACCACGAGCATCTCTTCTACCACTCGCTCACGGCGCTCTCACGTGTCTTCGAGCGCAACGGGCTCACTATCGTCGACATCGAGCGGATCCCCGTTCACGGTGGCTCGCTGCGCGTCTTCGCGATGCGCACCGGCGCCGGGAAAGCCAGTGCGGCCGTTCGCTCGCTCCTCGCCGAGGAGACGGCGATCGGCCTGTGCAGCCCTCAGTACTACACCGCCTTCGCCGGCCGCGTGGAGGCTCTCGGGCAAGAGCTCCGAGCCCTGCTCACCGGCCTGCGGGCGGAGGGGCATACGATCGCCGCGTATGGAGCCGCCGCGAAGGGCGCGGTCCTGCTCAATGCCTTCGGGATCGGCCCGGACCTGATCTCATTCGTCGCCGATCGGAGCCCTCACAAGCAGGGCTTCCTGATGCCGGGCGTCCACATCCCGATCGTCGACCCGGATCAGCTGGTCGCTCGCCGGCCCCAGGAATGCCTGCTGCTCGCCTGGAACTTCGCCGACGAGATCCTGGCCCAGCAGGCCGAGTACCGGCGCCTCGGCGGCAAGTTCATCATCCCAGGCCCCAAGCTGACGTTGGTGTGACCATGATCGACGGTGTGCTCGTAGTTCCTCTCAAGCGCATTCCCGACGAGCGCGGCACGGTGCTGCACATGCTCAAGCGCACGGACCCGCACTTCATCGAGTTCGGCGAGATCTACTTCTCGACGATCTACCCGGGCGTGGTCAAGGGCTGGCACAAGCACAACGAGATGACGCTCAACTACGCCTGCATTCACGGCCGGATCAAGCTCGTGCTGTTCGACGGCCGCGAAGGATCGCCGACCAAGGGCGAGATCATGGAGGTCTTTCTGGGTCCGGACAACCACAGCCTGGTCCAGATCCCGCCGGGCGTCTGGAACGGCTTCAAGGGGATGGGCAGCGAGACGGCGATCGTCGCCAACTGCTGCACCCACCCTCATGACCCGAGCCGCTCGATCCGTCTGGATCCCTTCGACAACGACATCCCCTACGACTGGGAGATACGGCAGCACTGATGCGCATCCTGCTGACCGGGGCCACCGGTTTCATCGGAGCGCACGTCGCCCGGGCGCTGATCGCCCGAGGCGCACAGGTCCACGGCCTGGCTCTTCCGGGTGCGCCCCGGGACCGCCTGACCGAGATCGCGTCGCAGTTAGAGCTGCTCGAGGGCGACCTGTCGGACGCGGCCTGGACCCGCAAGACCGTCGAGTCGATTGCGCCGGATGCGGTCATCCACCTCGCCTGGTTCGCGGAGCCGCGCACATATCTCCGAGCGGTGCCCGAGAATCTCGCGTCGCTACTCGGCGGGATGAACCTGCTGGAGGCTCTCGCCGACGGCGGGACCTGCCGCCGCGTGGTTCTTGCCGGAACGTGTCTGGAGAACCTTGCCACTCCCCAGCCGACGATCTACGCGGCGGCGAAGGCGGCCCAACACGATCTCGCCATGGGTTTCGGCGATAGGTCGATGACCGCGGCCTGCGCCCACATCCACTATCTGTACGGGCCCTGGGAGGACGAGCGCCGCGTCATCCCAACCGTGACCCGGTCGCTGCTCCGCCGCGAGCAGATCGACGTCACTTCCGGGTCGCAGTCTCGCGACTACTTGCACGTCACAGACGTTGCCGAGGCACTGTGCCGGATTGCGGAGAGCGATCTGACGGGCCGGGTCGACGTCTGCACGGGCAAGCCGGTCACGCTCCGTGACGTTTTCGAAGAGATAGCGAGAGCTACCGGAGCGGCGGATTCGCTTCGGATCGGTGCCCTGCCGGACTCCGAATCGACCGGATGGCCCGCCACGGGCGATCCCACGGCACTATTGGCCACGGGGTGGCAGCCACGCTTCAACCTTGCCCAGGGAATCCAAGAGACCACCGCCTGGTGGGCCACCCGCGAGAGGATTGGTCAGTGAAGGAATCGACAAACGCGAGCCAGCCGGACAGGTTGATCAAGGTTCGGACCGCCGAGGGCGAGCGAGAGATCGACATCTACTCCCCCGAGGGATTTGCCGTCATGGCCAACCTCTGGACGCGGTCCAACTGGCAGCGGAAGCTGTCCTATGAAGTCACCTGGCTAGGCATCCCGATCATCCAGCTCCCCGAAGACATCCTCATGGTCCAGGAGCTCGTCTGGAAGAACCGGCCGGATGTCATCGTCGAGAGCGGCGTCGCCCATGGCGGCGCGCTGATCCTGTACGCCTCCCTATTCGAACTGCTGGGCCGAGGCCGGGTAATCGGCGTCGACATCGAGATCCGCAAGTACAACCGCCTCGCCATCGAGAGCCACCCGGCGAGCCGCCGCATCACGCTCATCGAAGGCAGTTCGACGGACAAGACGACACTCGACGCGGTCCGCAGCCGGATCCAGCCAAACGAGAGCGTGATGGTCATGCTGGATTCGAACCACACCCGCGACCACGTCCGGGCCGAACTGGAGCTATACGCGCCGCTCATCGGCCCCGGCGGGTACATCGTCGTCTTTGACGAGGTCATGCCGATGGTCGCCGATGCCCCTAACGGCAAGCCAACCTGGGATCTCGACAATCCGCTCGAGGCGGTGCGTGACTTCCTGACGTCCCATCCCGACTTCGAGGTGGACCGCAGCTACGAACGCATGGCCACCACGTATTGCCATAGCGGCTTCCTGCGAAGGATGAACCCGGCCTCGTAGGGGCGGGTTCAGGGCAAGTAGTAGCCGGTCACGTCCAGTACCAGATCCATGGCGTTGCCGGACGCGGCCAGGTAGACGGCGCTCAATGTGCCGTGGACGCCATCCGTGCCGAGAGCCACGGTCAGGCCGTTGGCTCTGACGTCGCCCTTCACGAAGTTGAGCGTCGACGTGGGCGGTTTGGCGATGTAGTCCGGCCCCACGAAGACCGCTCCGGAGTGGGTCTCGTTGACGATCGTTGCGTTGCCGCTGACGGCTATGGCATTGGCCGGGACGCCCCGATCCGTGATCTGCACCGTTCTTGGGGTGTTGGCCCGGAACTTGCCGGACAAGCCGTTGGCGTAGCGCGTGTCGAGCAGGCGCGTGGGCGTCATCGGCACGTACTTGGCGCCGCTGAGGTCGTTGGTGTAGTAGCCGGTCACGTCGAAGACCAGGTCCGTGGTGCCGGATCCGGCCAGGAATGTCGCGCTGAGCTCACCCGTCGCGCTCAGGGCGACGGTAACGTTGTTGGCAAGGTTCTGGCCCTGCTTGAAGTTGATCGTCGATGTCGACGGCTTGACGATCGGGTCCGGACCGACGTATAGCGCGCCTTTGATGCTGGACCCGGTGACGGTCACATTGCCGGTAATGGCGGTGGCGGTATCGGGAACCTCGCCTCGCAGCCAGACCGCAAAGGTGCGGGGCACGTTGGCGGAGAACTTGCCCGAAAGGCCGTTGCCGACCCTCGTGTCCAGCAGCCTGGCGGGAGTCAAGCGGTGATAGGTGGCACCCGTTGCGTCTGGTGTGAAGAAGCCGGTCACATCGAACACCAGATCGGTGGTGTTGCCCGCCGCGGCCAGATATGTGGCGCTCAGGGTCCCGGTGGAGCTAAGGGCCACGGTGACACCGTTGGCAGTGACGTCGCCCTTCGCGAAGTTGAGGGTGGACGTGGACGGTTTGACGAGCGAGTCGGGACCCAGATAGACGGCCCCGGAGTGGGACTCACCCGCAACCGTCAGATTGCCCGTGATGGCCGTGGCTCCGGCGTCGATGACATCGCGCCCGGCGACTTGGAATGTCCGCGGCGTGTTGGCGACGAACTTGCCCGACAGACCGTTTCCGACCCTCGTATCGAGGAGGCGGACCGGCGGCGTCATGGGGTGATACGTGGCCCCGCTGATGATCGTGACTATGGCCGAAAAGTCGGAGGGGTCGCCAGGGCCGATGGCGTTGTTGGCCACTACAGCGAACTTGTATGTGTGTCCGATCGTCAGGCCCGTGACCGTGCAGCTCAGCGCGCCGGTCGTGGTGCAATGCAGGCCTTCCGGCGTGGAAGTGACCGTGTAGCCGGTGATTGCGCTCCCGCCGTCATCGTCTGGAATCGTCCAGGAGACCCACGCCGACCCGACGCCACCGATAGCGGTCACGCCGTTGGGCTTGGTGGGCGCTGTCAGCACCGCCGGCGTGACGATGTTGGACTGGTCCGATTCGACGCCGTCGCCCTCACTGTTCGTGGCATGCACGGTGAACCTGTACGGAACGCCGTTGGTCAGGCCGCTGACAGTGCAGGCGGTAGCGCCGGTCATCACGCAAGTCACGGTGCCAGAACCGACCTCCGTGACGGTATAGCTGCTGATTGCGCGGCCGCCGTCGAAGGGCGCCGTCCAGCTCAACTGGGCGATCGCGTCGCCTTTGTGGGCGGAGAGGCCGGTGGGCTTCCCGGGCGTCGTCGCCGCCGCAAATGCACGCGTGCCGTTGGGGGTGCCCACGCCAGTTGGACCGTCATACCCCACCTTGCCGTTGCAGAGGAGCGACCCCGTCGTACAGGTCTTGAAGGTGACGTCGTTGTTGCCACTCGTGACGTCGAAGAGATCCAACGAGTCGGCGTAGAGACGGCTCGCCGGATAGGTGCCGGAATCGGGCGCACCGCCCAGGGCATAGACGGCGGCGACGATTGGAGAGGCGGCGCTGGTGCCGCCCTCGATGTGCCAGCTACCGTCGAGTGTGATTGCCACGCCCGTCCCCGGGTCCGCAATCGCCGAAACGTCGGCCTGGATTCTGTATGAACCACACGCCCCGGCAGGCTGCCACGTGGGTTTGATCTCGTAAGCGGAGCATCCGCTGCCGGCTCCGCCGTAGCCGTTGCCCCAGGCCGACTCGGTCCACCCGCGGGCGCTCCCGTTCCTGGCAAGGCTGGTGCCGCCCACCGCGATCACCTTGGGCGAAGCAGCCGGGTATCCGACACTCTTGACGAGGGAACCCTGGTACGGCATGCAGTTCCAACCGCAGTCGCCCGTTGAAGCCGTGATGACTACGCCGGGGTTGTCGTAGTAGGCCGTATCGAGTGCCGCCTCGGAGGAGAACTCCTTGCCGGCATAGCTGTTCGAAACGTATTTCGCGCCCATCGCCACCGCTCTCTTGACCGCAGCGCCGAGGTCCGAGTACGCGTTGCTGAATGCCTCGACGAGAAGGATCTTGCAGTTGGGGCATACGGCCGAAACCATCTCTATGTCGAGTGCGATCTCGTAATCCCAGTGGTGGACCACAGCCGAGTCCGGAAGCGGGGAGGTGCCACCGGCCTGGTTGACTTTGGTGAAGCAGCCGCTGAGGCTCGTGCATACCGGCAGACCGAACTGCGATCGATAGGCCGCCAGATCCGACTCCGCCGTCGGCAGATCGTAGGCGTCGACGATGGCCACCGTCATGCCGGTGCCCTCGCTGCCCGTGGGAAGGGAGTAGGCACTCTGGAGATCGGCGGGACCGAATCCCGGGGGCATTGTGCCCTGCGGCGAGACTCCCGACGCAGCCATCGCCCCTGCGTCCGTCCGAGTCAGTGCCAGACACTGGGCCGTGCCGAGCGTCGGTTCGGGGCAGGCAGCCTGAAAGCTGACCGGAGCCGCCGATCCCGCGGCCGCAGGCACCGCTCCAACGAAAGGGGCGGTGAAGGCGCCCAGCGCAACGGCAACGGCAACTCGAATCGCTGCTCGCAAGATCCTGGACAAGGCACGCCTCACTAGGTTTCCGTCAGCGACAAGCCTACTCCGCCTCGAGGCGACCCGACGTCTACGGAGCGAAGTACCCGGTGACATCCATCACCAGATCCGTCGTGTAGCCCGACCTGCACAGGTAGACGGCGCTAAGCGAACCCGTGCCGCTCAGACCAACGACCAGGCCATTCGCCCGGACCTCGCCCTTCACAAAGTTGAGGGTTGATGTTGACGGCTTGACGATGGAAACGGGCCCCACGAAGATCGCCCCGGAGCGGTTCTCCCTGACGACGGTCACATTGCCGCTGATCGCGACCGCTCCCGATGGCGCTCCCCGACCGACTATTTGGAATGCCCGCGGCGCGTTGGCCGACAGCTTGCCTGTGAGGCCGTTGGCGACGCGAGAATCCAGTACGCGAGTTGGTGTCAGCGGCACGTACTTGTCGCCGCTGAGGTCCTTGGTGTAGTAGCCGGTGACGTCGAAGACCAGGTCCGTGGTGCCGGAGCCGGCCAGGAACGTGGCGCTGAGTTCGCCCTTGCTGCTCAGGGCAACGGTCACGTTGTTGGCCAGATTCTGACCCTTCCTGAAATTGATCGTCGAGGTGTCCGGCTTGACGATCGGGTCCGGGCCAACGTAGACGGCGCCGTTGCTGGTGGAACCGGTCACCGTCACGTTGCCGGTGACGGCAGTGGCAGTGTCCGGGACGTTGCCGCGCAGCCAGACCGCAAAGCTTCGCGGCACGTTCGCCGAGAATTTGCCGGCAAGGCCGTTCTTGACTCGAGTGTCGAGCAGCCGAACCGGAGTCAGCGCGTGATATGTGGCGCCGGTCGTATCCGGCGTGAAGAAGCCGGTTACGTCGAAGACCATGTCCGTCGTATTGCCCGAGGCGACCATGTACGTGGCGCTAAGGGTGCCGGTGGGACTCAGGGCCACGGTCAAGCCGTTGGCCGTGACGTCGCCGGTGGCGAAGTTGAGAGTCGAAGTTATTGGGTAGGTCATGGAGCTCGGGCCCAGGTAGATGGCCCCGCCCTTGCTCTCACCCGTAACCGTCAAGTTGCCCGTCACTGCAGTGGCTCCGGCATCGATGCCGTTAACACCCGCAATCGTGAGCGTCCGCGGTACGTTGGCGGAGAACCTGCCGCTCAAGCCCTTGTTGACCCGAGTGTCGAGCATCCGAACCGGCGGCGTGAGTGGATGGTAGGTAGTGGGGTCGTAGGTGACGACCTTGCCTATGTCATCGGTGGTCAAACCCGGCAGTGAGACGAGCGACCGGTAGTAGACCTCGCCGCCGGTCTGAGGGTCCATCTGGGAGGTGAAACCCGTACTGCGTGAGCTGGCCCAGCTCGAGAAGTTGCCGTGGTTGCCGGGATACGTCTTCCAGATCTGGTCGATGGTCAGATGGGGCGTGAAGAGCGCGTCTATGTACGGGTTGAGGCTGCCGAGCCCCTCGGCAATGACGGCTCGCGCGTTTCCGCGCAAGAAGCCCGCGCCAAAACCGTCGATGCGCGTCTTCGCGACAGCGAGCGTAGCCAGCGTCTTGCCGGACTCGCTGTTCCCCGAGGCGTAGCAGAGGTGATTGAGTATGACCACCGCGTTTGGCGCCAGCTGGAGCGTCGCCATGTAGCTCTCGCCGTAATAGCAGTGGTACGAGTCGCTCTGGGGATGGCTGCCGTCGCTGCAGTTGAGGCCCATGCCGTTGTCCTTGGCCGGCTGCAGGTACGAGAGATATGGGTTGGGGTACCCGTTGCCGTGACCCAGATAGACAAGAATCCCTGCGCCCTGGGCGGCGGCCTGGACGGCCCCCCAGGTCGCATTGGGCGAGTAGACCTTCACGATGTTGGTGGTGAACTTGGCGAACTCGGCCGCGTAGCTGTTCGCATCTGTCCGATACGAAGTGGTCGAGCCTTCCACAGCCCCAACGACGATGACTACCTTGAGCTGCGAGGAGGCAGCGGCGGCGCTCTGAACGGACGCTTGCAGTCCAACGGTGGAGGCGAGCAGTCCGACGGCGAGCGCGAGGGCGATCTTGCGCATGCGATGTTCTCCAATCCTTGACAGCGAACCTGTCCGAACTAGCGACATCCGGGCGGCATTGGCGTCGCGAGTCCTCAGTCAGCGTAGCGTGTCTCGGTGACCCGACGCTACATAGTCGCGCCTTGGTCCGAGGACCAGGGGCCTATTTGGGTGGGCTGCGGTGTGGTCTAGAGTAACAGGCACCAGTTGAGGCGCATTTACGCGAGGGTACTCAGCTACCCAAGCCCGGGACCTTCGAAGTAGCCCGTGACGTCCAGAACTAGATCTGTCGTGTTGCCCGATGCGGACAGATACGTGGCACTCAAGGAGCCGCTCGGCCCCAGAGCGACGGTCAATCCGTTGGCCTTGATGTTGCCCTTCACGAAGTTGAGAGTCGAAGTGGGTGGCTTCACGATCCGATCGGGGCCGACGAAGATCGCCGAGCCGGAGGTCTCGTTCACCACTGTCACGTTGGCGCTGACTGCCACGGCGTCCGGAGGAATGCATTGTCGGCCGGTGATCGTGAAGGGCCGGGGCGCATTGGCCGCGAGCTTGCCCGTCAGGCCATTGGCAACGCGAGTGTCGAGGAGGCGCGCCGGGGTGACCGGCACGTACTTGGATCCGGATAGGCCTGCGGTGTAGTAGCCGGTGACATCGAAGACGAGGTCCGTGGTGCCATAGGTCGCCAGGAAAGTGGCGCTCAGCTTTCCCGTTGAGCTCAGGGCCACGGTCACGTTGTTGGCCAGGTTCTGGCCCTTCTTGAAGTTGATCGTCGAGGTGGACGGCTTGACGATCTGGGTTGGGCCAAGGTAGAGCGCACCCGAGTGATTTGAGCCGGTCACTGTCACGTTGCCGGTCACGGCAGTGGCAGTGTCCGGGACGTGGCCGCGCAGCCAGACCGCGAAGCTTCGCGGTGAGTTGGCGGAGAACTTGCCGGACAGGCCGTTGCCGATTCTCGTGTCGAGGAGCCTCGCCGGAGTCAGCGGGTGATAGGTGGCGCCGCTCGTGTCCGGGGTGAAGAAGCCGGTCACATCGAAGACCATATGTGTCGTGTTGCCTGAGGCAGCCATGTATGTGGCGCTCAGGGTGCCCGTGGGGCTCAGGGCCACGGTCACGCCGTTGGCGGTCACTTCGCCCCAGGCAAAGTTGAGCGTCGAGGTGGACGGTTTGGCCGCCGCATCAGGTCCGAGATAGATGGCCCCGGAATGGGAGTCGCCGGTGACCGTCAAGTTGCCGGTGACCGCCGTCGCATGGGCATCGATGACACCGAGGCCGGCAATCGTGAAGGTCCGCGGCGTGTTTGCGGAGAACCGGCCCGAGAGGCCGTTGGCGACGCGGGTATCGAGCAGGCGAACCGGCGGCGTCATGGGGTGATACGTGGCACCAGGCACAACCGCCGGCGTAACGGGACTGGAAGGGTCGGACGGCAGCCCTGTTCCAACCCAGTTCGTCGCGGTCACCGTGAAGGTGTAGGCGGTGTTGTTGGTCAAGCCGGCTATCGCGCAGGTCAGGGCTCCGGTCGTGGAGCAGGTCTTCCCATCCGGCGCCGAAGTTGCGGTGTAACTCTTGATCACCGGGCCGCCGGTGGAAGCCGGAGCCAACCAGCTAACCTGGGCCGACTGATCGAAGCCAACGGCCGAGACACCCGTCGGCTGGCCCGGAGCCGTAGGGCCGCCCTGGAGAACCATCGGGTCGAAGTAGACATGCAGGATGGTCTCGCCGGGCATTCCGTCGGAGGCGCACGTGCGGGCAGTGTGCTGCCACAGGTGCGCGCCGTCCTTGTCCGCTCCGCAGGGTCCGTCGTTCCCCGAGCGGTAGCCGGTAACGATGAAGGAGCCGTTCTTGATGATTGACTCCGTCCACGTGCTCTCGACGGCCTGGACGTCAACGGCCGCCAACGCCCTTGTTTCGGGTGAGTAGACCTGGTCGGCATTGCTGTCGCTGACGTCGTAGCAGCCGGCCGCCACGGTCCCGCCGCGATAGTGCATCGCGTAGTACCAGGCGTACTGCTTGATCGTTACTGCTCCCGCCCTGAGCGACTCGATGGGCCAGGACTGCGGCCACTCCGCCGCCATGACGACCTTGACGTATGTCTTGAAGTCGACCGTCTGGACGGCGTTTGTCGCGTGACGCAGAACTCGGATCGTGGACGGGGGTACGACGGTATCGGTCCAGCCCGTGCATGTGGCCGCGGCCGGCACGGCCGCCGGCACGTCGGCCGCCAGCACGTCGGCCGGGCTCACGGCCGTGGGAAGCCACAGGGCGACGGCGAGCAGACCCGCAGTCGCGAGGCGGCAAAACCGAGCGCCGAACGGGACCCGACTATGACGATCCATGTCCGTCACGTTACGGGACGAAGTATCCGGTCACGTCGAGGACGAGATCGGTCGTGTATCCGGACCTGGACAAGAACGTCGCGCTGAGACCGCCGGTTGGACTGAGAGCCACGGTCAGGCCGTTGGCCCGTATGTCGCCCCTGCGGAAGTTGAGGGTTGAGGTCGACGGCCTTGCGGAAGCCGTGGGCCCCACGAAAATGGCGCCGGAGGACGACTCGCCGACGATCGCGAGGTTGCCGGTGATTGCCCTGGCGCCCGACGGTACGCTGATGCGAGCGCCGATCTGGAACGTGCGGGCCACGTTCGCCTTGAGTTTGCCGACGAGACCATTGCCGGACCTGGTGTCGAGGAAACGGGCCGGGGTGACGGGGACGAACCTGAGACCCGTCGCGTCGGCGGTGTAGTAGCCGGTCACGTCGAAGACCAGATCCGCCCTGGCGCCCGCAGCAGAAAGCAATGTCGCACTCAGCTTGCCGTCGGAGCTCAGCGCCACCGTCAGGTTGTTGGCGATGACCTGACCCTTGTTGAAGTTGACCGTCGATGTCGACGGCGCGAACACGGGATCCGGTCCTATGTAGACCGCGCCGGAGTTGGTGGAGTTGACTACCGTCAAGTTGCCGGTGACCGCCGTGGCACCGGCCAGGACTGCGCCGCGGCCGCTGACCTGGAAGGTCCGTGGCGCCTTGGCAAGGAATTTACCCGAGAGGCCGTTGCCGGTCCTTGTGTCGAGCAGGCGAGCAGGGGGCGTCATCGGGTGATATGTGGCACCGGTCGTGTCGGTCGTGAAGTAGCCGGAGACATCGAACACCACGTCCGTCGTGTTGCCGGCGGAGGACATGTAAGTCGCGCTCAAAGTGCCCGTCAGGCTCAGAGCGACCGTCACCCCGTTGGCCGTGGCACTGCCGCTGCGGAAGTTGATCGTCGAGGCGGACGGCTTCGAGACCGGATAGGGCCCGAGATACACGGCGCCGGAGCTGGTTTCACCGGTGATAGTGAGGTTGCCGGTGACCGCCACGGCGGTGGTTGGGACGCCGTCGACACCGCCCGCACCGCCGACCTGGAAGGTCCGAGGCGCATTGGCCGTGATCTTGCCGGACAGACCCACGCTCTTGCGGGTGTCCACCAGACGGACCGCCTCCTTGAGCGAGTGGTAGGTAGTCCCGGCCACTCCGGTCTCGAACTTGGTGGCGATGGTCGCCGTCAGATCGCCGTCCCCATTGTGGTTGTCGTAGCCCAGGGCCCATATTCCGACGCCGCGAAGATTCCAGCCGTCGATGGCATCGCACTTGGCGCCCAACGCCCTCGAGTCATCGAAGTAGCCCTCCCGCCAGGTCGGCTGGCCGCCGAAGGTCCCGTAGTAGGCGGTCCAGGCAGTTTGCTCGACCGTGTCGTAGAACTTGCCGAGGTGCGTGCTGTCGGACATCGCCGCGAGGGCGGCGAAGGTGTCGTATCGGACCTCCAACGGCTTGCCGTATGTGGTTGCGGATGCCGGAGGCGCATTGACCGCATGGTTCGCGGCGGTCGACCAGGCCGAGCCATACCAGGGCAGGCCCAGGATGACCTTTGAGGCGGGTACCTTGGAGATGAAGGCATTCACGGCGTCCGTGAGGTCATAGGGTATGTATGGGCTGGTCAAGGGATCGATTGATCCGGCTACTCCTGGCGTCCCGCCTCTCAGGTTGTAGCCCATGATGAATACCGCGTCCGCGGCCCCCGCAGCCAGCAGATTGGGGAGGTCATAGGTGTTCGGCCTTCCAGTGGCGCAGAAGGTCAGCTCGTAACCGGGGCCCAGCGCGTCCAGGGCGGTCCGCAAGGCCTGCACGAAGTGGACGAAATTGGTCTTCTGGCCCGACGCGATCGGCTCGAAGTCCAGATCGACGCCGTCGACCCCTCTGCTGACGACCTGCGCCACGATAGCCTGGATGGCGGTCTGGACTGCCGCCGGCGTAGACAGAAGGGCGGTCTGCGCGGCAATTCCGCCGCTGTCCCACGCGAAGCTCTCGATGGTCAGGACGACGCGCGTGCCGTGAGCATGCGCATTGTTGATCACCGTTGTCAGCTTCGAACTGGTCCAGCCGTCCCACCCGTTGCCGGACCGTCCCAGGGTTCCGTCGGCGTTGACGTTGACGCCGAAGTAGGCGATGGTCGAAAGGGTGTCGTAGTCCAGCGTGGTGCCCAGATCCCAGTAGGGCAGGAAGCCGAAGACCTCGCGACGCAGACTGCTGATGATGCTCGTCGGGACGACAGACGCTGGACTACTGGGGCCGGTCGTCGTGGTGCCGCTCCCCTTGCCTGCCGGCAGAGCGACGGGCGCCGCGCCGTCCACCATAGTGGAGTCCCCGGGACGCGGCTGGAAGGGCACGGTCACAACCCCGCCCTCGGAGAACGCATAGGCCTCCCCGGCGTGGGAAATGGCCTCTTGATATTGGACCGACTGGTGTGAAGCCTCGCCCGGTCCAGCGGTCGACGCGGAGGGAGTTGCCATCGCGACGACGGAAACGGCGATGGCGACCGCGAACCCGATCGGGAGCAGGCGGCTCGAGGCGCTCAGGCGACTTCCGCCGATTCTCGCGAGCGTCTGCTCCGTCAAGCGGTCAAACATAAAGGTCCTCATCTGATGGCACCGCGGTCGACTGCCCTGGCGGACATCCGACAACAATCCGCGCGATTCGCTCCAGATGACGAAGCGACTTTCTGGTTGACGATGCGACTGACGGTATCTGCCGCCAGATTGGCAAACCACTGGGGCGATCCAATGGGGAACGGCCCGATGCCAATCCTAGCATCGGACCGCCCCAATCTGTTCTTGGAGAACGCCGATTCGACTTGTCGCAGCCGGGTTCGGGCCTCTACACCTGAAGTTTGGCTAGGGTTTGACGAAGTATCCCGTAACGTAGATGAGCACATTGGTGCTGTATCCGCTCACCGCCATATACGTAACGCTCATCGTCCCAGTGTCGCTCAGGGCAACTGTCAAGCCGTTGGAGGAGTTGTCGGTCCTCACGAAGTTGAGGGCCGATGTGGTCGGCTTCACGATCGGGAGCGGTCCAACGAAGACGGCGGAACCACCGCTCTGGTTGTACACACTGACGAGGCCGGTGACGCCGGCCGCGTCAGAGGGAACACCGCCGCGGTTCCAGGCAGTGAATGTCACCGGGACGTTCGCGGCCGCCTTGGCCGGAGTTCCGCCCGCGAGGCCGTTGCCCGTGCGAGTGTCGAGAAGTGGCACCGGCGTGATCGGGACGTACTTGTCTCCACTCAGATCCGCGGTGTAGTAGCCGGTCACGTCGAAAACCAGATCGAGCGTATTGCCCTTCGCCACAAGGAACACGGCGCTCAATGTGCCGGTTGGGCTCAGGATGACAGTCAAGCTGTTGGCCCTGACCTGGCCCTTCCCGAAGTTGATCGTCGATGTGGTTGGGGTCGCCGTCTTGACCGGGCCCAGATAGAGGGCCCCGGACTTGGTCGAGCCCGTGACCGTCACGTTGCCCGTGACAGCCTTGGCCCCGGCGGGCACACCGAGCCGTCTGACCTGGAACTCTCGCGGCACATTCGCTACAAACTTGCCGGAGAGGCCGTTCTTGACGCGATTGTCGAGGACTCGGACCGGTGTGATCGCGTGATAGGTGTCGCCGGTGGCGTCGTTCGCCATGAAGTAGCCGGTGATGTCCATAACCAGATCGGTGGTCCCCGAGGCCGCCATGTAGGTGGCGCTCATGGTCCCGGTCGGGCTCAGTGCGACAGTCACGCCGTATGCCGTGATGTCGTTTGCGTTGAAGGCGATCGTGAACGTGGACGGTTTGGCGATCGCAGTCGGGCCGAGATAGACCGTCGAGGCCGCCCCCGGGCGGACGATGGTGACGTTGGCCGTCACCGCCGTGGCCGCGAGCGCGATCGGCAACCGTCCCCCGACATGGAGCGTGAGTGGGCTGCCGGCCTTCAGTTTGGCGATGGTGCCGCCGGGCATGCCGTTGCCGTTGCGGGTATCGAGAACGCGAAGCGGAGTGATTGGGTGGTAGGTGGAGGTGACGCGCGTGACTACGATGCTTGGCCCGTTGCCCGTTATGGAGCTGGTCACGGTGTCTGTCGCCGTTACCGACTGGGTGCCGGCCGTCTGGAGAGTGACGCTGAAGACGTGGACGCCCGCGGTGAGGGTTGAGTTGGCGGGCAGGCTTGCGCCGCCGTCGGAGCTGGTGATGTGGACGATGCCGGCATAGTTCGTCACGGTGCGCCCGTAGGCGTCCTGAGCCGTGACGGTGTAGGACTGGACCGTGCCAGCGGCAACGGTCGTGGCACCCGAGACCTCGACCAGGAACTTAGTGGCGGGGCCCAACGCAGTGACCGTGACCGGCAAACCGGTGGCAACCAGCGCCCCGTCATCGTGGGCCCTGACGGTCTGGGAGCCCGTCGCGCTGAACGTGATCGCGAAGTGGCCGACGCCGTTGGTCAGGTATGCATGGGTCGGAGCGGAGGTGAGATCCGAGCCGGTGATCGTGACGTCGCCGGTATAGCCGGTCACGATGGCGTCCAAACTTGTCTCGGCCGTGACCGTGTAGTCCTGGGGGATGAAGGTGGCTGCGGTCGCCGAGCCGGCGATCACGAGCTTCGCTGCCTCGACTGGCGCGATGACGGTGACGACCTGATCTGCCTGACGAGTGCCGTCGTTGGCATGGACGGTCTGAGTGCCCGGCGTATTCAACGTGACGCTGAAGAAGCCGATGCCTGCGGTCAGGGTTGCCGGGGAGGGCATCGGGGCGGCGGCGCCGTCGGTGCTCGAAATGGTGACTGTGCTCGAGTAGCCGGATGTCATCGTGTTGCCGTACTGGTCTTCGGCGGTCACGGTGTAGTTATGGGACGAGCCTGCGACGACTGTGGTCGGGCTGGTGGTGATCACGAGGTGATCCACGCCGCCCGGATCGACCGT
>PMIE01000053.1 GCA_003156975.1 Chloroflexota bacterium
CTTGTCCATCACCTCGGCGATGATGTCGCCGACTTCCGGATCGGCGGCCGAGATGGTCGCGATCGCGGCGATCTCTTCGCGCGAGTCGATGGGGCGGGACTGCTTCTTGATCTCGTCGACGACGGCCAGAACGGCCTTCTCGATGCCGATGCGGATGAGCATCGGATTGGCGCCCGCGGTGACGTTGCGGATGCCNNATCGTCACGCCGTCGTTGGTGATCGTCGGCGCGCCGAACTTCTTGTCCAGGACGACGTTGCGGCCCTTGGGGCCGATCGTGACCTTGACTGCCTCGGCGAGCTTGTCCACGCCACGCTTGAGAGATCGACGAGCTGCCTCGTCGAATACGAGCTGCTTAGCCAAGTGTTGTTCCTCCGCTTGCTGCGGCCGTCAGGGTCGTGCCCGAGGCCGTTCTGGGTCCGAGTCAGGCTCTATCTAGAGCTCGACGATCGCGAGAATGTCCTTCTGGCTGACGATGAGGAGATCCTCGCCGTCGACCTTGAACTCGGTTCCCGCGTACTTCGAGTACAGGACCCGGTCGCCTTCCTTCACGTCCATGGCTTCACGCTTGCCGTCTTCGAGGATCTTGCCTGGGCCGGCAGCGATGATGGTGCCCTCCTGCGGCTTTTCCTTCGCCGTGTCCGGCAGAAGGATTCCGCTCTTGGTCACTTCCTCGCGGGGGCTGGGCTGGATGACGACGCGATCGCCGAGGGGCTTGAGCTTCTTGCTGCTCACAGTGGCCGATGCCAAAGCGCAATTCCTCCTGAAGACGGCGGCAGATGCCCGCCGTCGCAACGCCTGGATGTAGTCCGTTGAGCACCGGCACGAGCCGGCGCCAACGCTCTTGCCCTAGATCTTCGACCGGTTCGGGCAGGAGGCCCGCGGGCCTGTTGCGGTACGTTCTGGCGGACCCCGAAGGGCTGCTCCGCCACGCCGCGGCTTCGCCTTGCCGTCGAATTAGCACTCTACCATCGAGAGTGCTAACAGCCTAACGACGGGCCGGTTGACTGTCAAGCGTGGCAGTGGCATTCCAGGCGGCCAGGTGGACGCTCGCTGAATGGTCCCAGAATCCAGAACGGGCGGCCGAAGCCGCCCGTTCTGGATTCATCCCTACAGAGAAGAGCCGACAACGCTCAGAATGCTATCGATGCCTCCACCCAGGAACAACAAAGCGCTGACGGCGACGATCGCGACTAGCGCCAGGATTAGCGCGTACTCAGCGAGACCCTGACCGCTCTCTCCGCCGATCATCGGCTCCTTCTTCGCGATGGCTACAGCTTGTCGCCAATGATGCTCAGGATGCTCTGGATTGTTCCGCTGAGGAACAGCAGGGCGAGGACGGCGGCGATCGCGATCAGGGCCAGGATGAGTGCGTACTCAGCAAGACCCTGTCCGGATTCTCGGTGCCCAAAGAAGCGAGTCATTTTCCACACCTCTAGCGTGCGATTCCGCGGCCCGATGCCTGCGTCGAACGCACTACTAGAGGATAGTACCAAGCCGTGCCGGCGCAGAGTACTACCGCCGACAGCCCCAATTGCCACTTCTCCACATTCGTGGGCCATAAACGCAGGTCCGTCATGCCACGCGACGGCCGATGTCTCACGCCGGACACGCCTCATGGCGCACTGGATCTGGGCCCGATGGAACGGGGATTGATCCAGGAACACGGCCGTAGTCGGCGCGATGGCGAGCACCGATTCGCCGCCCGGCCGCGTCCTACAGCTTCTTGCCGATGATGCTCAGGATGCTCTGGATCGTTCCACTCAGGAACAGCAGAGCCAGGACCGCGGCGATCGCGATCAGGGCCAGGATGAGAGCATATTCGGCAAGACCTTGAGCGATCTGACCTCGACGGCTCTTGAGTATCTGCATGATGATCCTCCGACAAGGGCGTGCGGCGCATCTGGTAGGGATAGACAACGGGTCGGGGCCATTCACTCACCCGGACTCTGCCACTCCACCCATTACGCCACCAAGTGGCGCGCCGCGCCACCACCCATTCGTATGGATTACCCATCCAGGTTCCATCTCTCGACCGGACTCCCGCTCCGGGGACCTAGCTGTCCAGCAAACGCTCGATCTGGTCGAGGTGCGATCCGCGGTGAAACGAGCGATCCAGTAGAGCCGGGCGCTCGTTCAGGATGGCCTCGACCGGCGTCGATTCCGGAAGGCCGGCGATGATCCCATCGACCTCCTCGGCCGCCGCAAGCGCTTCCGCGAAGAGCGCATCGCCGCCCGCGGACGCAAAGGCATCCCAGGTCGGCGGCAAGCCGTCGTTGAGCAGGTCCGCCAGTTCATTCGGGAGGTAGGACGGTTGCTCACCGACGCCGCCGGCCAGAGCCGCTCGCCAACGAGCGGCCAGGAACCGATCCCAGAAGTTCAGATGGCCGATGACCTGGCCGACATTCCATTCGCCATCCCCTGCCAACCTGCCGAGATCTGCGGGAGTGAGACGGCCGATCACCTCCCGGAGTCGCGCGAGGCTCGCCGCGTTGCGCTCAAGATAGGAATGGTCGACCCACGATCCGACCGACCGTCGGACCGCAGCAATGCTCCGCTCGATGTGGTCTATGTGTTCGCTGCGGTGACGGAACCGGTTCACGAGATAGGCGCTCGGGCTGGCCAGAACGGCATCGATCAAGGAGTCCGGGGCGGAGGCGATCAGGGCGTCGAGATTGGTTGCCGCCTCGAGTGCGAGGCCGGGGACGTCTGCCGCGGCGACTCCGGACCAGTACGGATGCAGAGCGTCGTTTGCCAGATGCTCGGCCTCGATGACGGACTCGTCATCGGCGGTCCAGCGGCCTTCAAGCATTTCGGTCCAGCGGGCCGCCTGCCAGCGATCCCAGAAGCCGGTATGGGCGAGCGCCGACGCAACGGTCCAGCCCTCGCCGAGATCGACGTGCAGCTGGTTCGGAGTGAGGGTCGCGACCAGGCGCGCAAGGCGCTCTCTCGATTGGTCGTTGGCGCTCTCGAAACTGCGGGCCGTCATGATCCTCTCCCTGGTGGCTGGTCGTTCCGGCCGAAGCACGGGGCGGCTGACGGTCTTCAGCTCGCCGAGTGGTGCCGGAAAGTTGCGTCGTAAGCGGCGACGAGGCCGTCGCCAATCCTATCCGCCGCATCGCCACGCTGCTCGCACAGCCACTCCGCGGTGATTCGGACCCACTGCGGCGAGTTGCGCCGGCCGGAGAAGCCGGGCGCGGAGCCACGCGGCACGCCGGGCGGAGCGAGATACGGCGAGTCCGTCTCGATCAGGAGGCGCTCCCCGGGGACGAGCCTCGCAACCTCGGCCGACGCCTCTTCCCCTCGGCGGAAGACGAGGCCGCCGAAGGCAATGGCAAGGCCCATCTCCAGCGCGGCGATGCCGTAGTCGACGGGCCCTGAGAACGAGTGGAGCACGGCGGGCGGGTGGTTGCCGAACGCGGCCACTCCCGCGGCCCCACCAAACCCCGCGGCCCGAAGCTCGGAGATGAGTGCGTCCTGGGCGTCGCGTTGCCCGGCCGCGGAACGGCAATGCAGGATCGCCGGTTTGCCCGTATCCAGGGCGAGGCGCAAGTGGCGTCTGAGGTTGGCGAGTTGCGCCTCTTGCGGGGAATGCATGCGGTCGAAATCCAGGCCGGTCTCGCCTATCGCCACGACTTCCGGGGCGGCGGCGAGTTGAACGATCGCCGTCCAGTCGATGTCCGTGGCGGACGAAGCGTCGTGGGGATGGATTCCCACGGCCGCATCGAGTGCATGGGTCGCGGCCAACCGCACTGCCGCCGCCGAGGAGACGGCATCCCAGCCCGGAACCAGCAGCCGTTCGATGCCCGCGGCACGTGTCGCCGCCATCACCTCCAGCAGATCGGCAGCAAACGCATCGGCCTGCAGGTGGGCGTGGCTATCGATCAGTCGCATCGGTGCGCCGAAGACCGGCGATCAGCCCTCGGCCGGCGTCGTGGACTCGGCCTCGAGCCTGGGGAAGAGCGGCTCCGGCGTCGCCAGCTGCCCGGCCTCGCCGGCGTGAGCGCCCCAGTGCAGTTCGTCGAGGAGAGCCGGGCCGCCGTTTCCGTCGGCGCCGTATGGGTACTCGTATCCGAGCTGGGCGAATGCGCGGGAGGCGGCAGCCGGGATGAACGGCGCCGCCGCAAGAGCGATCAACCGGCACGCCTCGACCAGGTCGCCAAGAACGGCCTTCAGCCGAGTCTCCGCTCCCGCATCGCCGGCCTTCATGGCCTTTGCCAGCGTCCATGGCTGCTCGGCTTCCACGAGCCTGTTTGCCGCCCCGACGAACTCCCACAGAGTGCAGAGTGCGTCGCTCAGGAGGCAGCGTTCCAGTCGGTCCTGGTAGCCCGCGAGCGTCTCGGTCCAGGCGGAGGCCAACCCCGCGTCGGGCCCAACCGACGGCCGTACGCCACCGAAGTAGCGGTTCGCCATCGAGATCGAGCGATTCAGGAGGTTGCCGAAGTCGTTTGCCAGGTCCGCGTTGTACCGGCGCGTGAAGGAATCCCACGAGACGTCGGTGTCGCGGTCGAAGGCAACTTCGCGCAGGGTCACATACCGGGCGCCATCGGCACCAAGCGTCGCCACGACGTCCAGCGGATCCAGGAAGTTGCCGAGGCTCTTGCTCATCCTCTCGCCCTGCGCGAGCAGGAAGCCGTGGATCCAGACGTGGCGTGGCGCATCCATGCCGGCGCTCCACAGCATCGCCGGCCAATAGATCGTGTGGAAACGGGCGATGTCCTTGCCGACGATGTGAAGGTCGGCCGGCCACCACTTGGCGAACGCGGCCTGGTCATCCGGGAAGCCGGCGCCGGTGACGTAGTTGATGAGCGCGTCGTACCAGACGTAAATGGTTCCGGCAGCCGGATCCCAGGTGCCGTCGGCTCGCTGTGAGCTGGAGCCGTCGGGCATGATCGGGAACGGGATGCCCCAGGTGGCCCCGGATCGGCTGACGGAGAAGTCCTCGAGCCCGCCGCGGATGAAGCCGAGCATCTCGTTGCGCCGGTAGTCCGGCTGAGCGAAGTCCGGGTGCTCCGCAAAATGCTTCTCGAGGCGCTCCTGGTACGCCGAAAGTCGGAAGAACCAGTTCTGCTCAGAAAGCCACTCGAGCGCCACCGTCGGATGGTTCGGGCAGCGCGTCCCTTCGGGCGTCTCGATCACGTCCGACCCTGCCTTGAAGCCTTCGGCCGGGCAATACCAGCCCTCGTACTTGCCCAGGTAGATGTCGCCGTTGGCGTATGCACGGCGAACCATCTCCTGCGCCGAACGGATATGGTCCGGGTCCGAGGTGCGGATGAACCGGTCCGGGCTGATCAGCAGCGCGGCCTCGGCCGCCCGGAAGAGAGCCACCTTCTCGTCGACGAAAGCGCGGGTCGACTCGCCGAGCTCGGCCGCCTTCTGGGCGATATTGACCGAATGCTCGTCGGTGCCGGTAAGGAAGCGCGTCTCGTCGCCCTTCATCCGATGCCAGCGCGCGATAACGTCTGCCCCGATCACCTCATACAGGGTGTGGAGGCCGGGCTTGTTGTTCGCGTATGCGATGGCCGTGGTGACGTAGTAGCGATCGACAGGGCTCATGGCGCCCGATGGTATCAGGCGGGAGGGCCAGAGGCCGATCCGGCACGTGCAGTGGCTCGGCGGGGCCGCGGCCCGGGGCCGAGCGGGCGCGGACCCGAACGACACAACCCCTCTGGTCGAGACGTCAAATACATACCAACCGGCTTGATGATCGCTCGCAAGGGCCTGCATCGCCGGTCCCCAAGGCCTGCGGCCGAGGGGCCCCACGAAGCGGACGAGGCCAGCGCGGCCGACCGAGAAATGGCGCAATGATCACCGCCCGAATGCCCGACCTGGATCGCGACACGCAACGCCGACTCGCCGCCGGACTGTATGCGGAGGTCTGGCGTCTTCTCGACCTGCCGAACCGCCGTCCCGAGCAGGATGACGAGATGCTCCATGCGGCCCACGCCTCGCGGTATCTCTGGGGCAAGGTCGGCGATCCGGTCACGCTGGCGCGCGGCGAGTGGCTCTGCTCGCGGGTCTACGCGGTACTTCGGAGACCTTCGTCGGCGATATGGCATGCCCATCGCTGCCTGGAACTGCTGACCGAGTTCGGTGGCGCGGAAGACTGGGATGAGGCAGCGGCCTGTGAGGGATTGGCCCGAGCCTATGCCCTGGCCGGCAACAGCCACGAGAAGGACATGTGGCTGGCAAGAGCCCGCGAGGCGCTCAGGGCTGTTGCCGACAAAGACGACCGAGCGCCCATCGAAGCAGATCTCAACACGATCGAGTAGTCGGGCGCATCCGGCGGGCGTCTCGGGTCGGGGTCGGCCACGAAGCGAGTTGCGGCGTTGCGACTGCCCGCACCACGGCTCTACTTGACGGTGACCTTGTACTTGTTGGGCAGGTTCGGGGCGATGACCTGGATGAAGATCTCGCCTCGAACGAGCGAAATCTCATTGCCGGATGCGTCGTACAAGCGAGTGAGGGAAGTGTTGGCTTTCTTCTTCCAGGTGGCGGCGATCTGCTTGCCTTCCTGGAAGACGATCGCCTTGCCGGATCCCAGGTTGTGTACATCCGGTCGGTAGGCGTGTTTGCCGCCCTCGCCGCTCAGGTCACTCGTGAACGGCTGATATAGAACGACGATGCTGCTGGCGAAGACCTTCTGCTTGTTCGCCGGATCGACCTGAGGTACCCCGCCGAGTAGTCGGAGGTACGAATCGGTCGACGGGCTGTACTGGTAGCCGACGGTAATCGTGGGATAGGTGATCGAGATCGACTGAGCGGTGGGCCGCAGCTCCGGGGCCTCAGAGTCCTTGAAGGGACGCGTCAGCATGTTCTGGTAGGTCGAGGGGAAGTGCTGCTTTGCAGCGCACGCGATCATGATCGCAACGTTGGTGTAGGCGTTGTGGGGCGCCGGTCGGGTGGTGATGCGGTGATACGGGCAGCCGGTCGTGTGAATCGCATCCATGTTGTAGATGTTGCGCATGTTGGCCGGAATGACCGTCCGCAGGGACTTCGTGTCGCCGCCGTAGTGACCGTAGATCGCCTTGTACTCATCCGCCCAGAGAACGTAATACGGACGAGCGCTTCGAATCGGCCCGATGTCGGTGCCGGCGCCCTCCTGGAAGACCATCATGTAGCGGTCGATGTCACCGTCGGCCGGGGCCATGTATACGATCGAGGCCGTTGAGAAACCCGACTGTGGCCGCGCCGCCTTCTGGTCGTCCACCATGATTGCGATCGGCAGACGGTGGGCGAGAGAAGCGGAAGTGACCACGCCGTCGAGGTCCGCATAGGCCATGCCCGCGGGCAATGGCGTCGGGCCCGTATTGATCGTGGGGGTCGGCGGGACGAAGAGCGTCGGCGTCGGGACGGGCGAGTCGGTCGGAGATGGAGATGGGGAGTCCGTGGGTGTGGCGCCCGGCGTGGCGCTGGCCTGAGAGAGGCCGCCCGTCGCGGCGACGAGGAGGAGGCTCGATGCCAGGATCGCCACAACCGCGACCGCGGCGACGCCGATGACCAGCGATCTGTGGCCGGCCCAGGTTCTCTTGATCATCGGTTGCACTCTCCGTCCTGGACACCCACTCGTGTGATTAGGGCGCCGCGAACCGTATATTAGGCGTCGAGAGCAGCAACCCTCCAGTTACGTGGTGCTGCATGGCGGCCGGTTCCTCAACCTCAATGCCCGAGGCGGGGCGGCCGCCTAGTGCCGGAAGTGCCGCACTCCGGTGATCAGCATGGCGGCACCGGCAGCTTCCGCGACCGACAGGACCTCCGCGTCGTGCATAGAACCGCCGGGCTGAGCGAAGGCTGTGACACCGGCGTCGAGGCAGACCTGGACCGCGTCGGGGAACGGATAGAACGCGTCGGAGCCACAGGCGGCACCGATCAGCGACTCCGGCCCGTGGAAGGCGATCGCCTTGGCCACTGCCTGGCGGGCGGCGTCGACACGGCTCGTCTGACCGGAACCCAGACCGATCTCCATGCCGTCCTTCACGAGCACGATTGCGTTCGATACCACGCCACGGCACAGGCGCCAGGCGAGGTCGAGATCGCGCTTCTCGGCCTCGGAGGGAGCGCGGGTCGTGGCCAGGCGCCACGTGGACGGGTCGTCCGCCACAACGTCCGCGGCGGTGACGAGGACCGAGCCGCCGGCGAAACGAATCGAGCCGAGCGGGTCCGGCGCAGGCGCGGTCTCGGCGGTCCCGAGGATCGGATCCTCCAGGACACGCAGGTTGGTCTTGCGGGCGAGGATCGCCAGCGCTTCCGGGGAATAGGACGGAGCCACGATGACTTCCAGGAAGATCCCCGCCAGTCCCTCGGCGGTGGCGGCGTCCACTTCGCGAGTCAGCGCCACGACGCCGCCGTATGCGGAAACGGGATCGCCGGCCAGTGCGGTCTGCCACGCCTCCAGCAGCGTTGCGCGTTCCGCCGCGCCGCAAGGGTTGGTGTGCTTCACAACGACGCAGGCCGGGCCACGCAGCTGGCGGGCGATCGCGTCCGCGCCGCTGGCATCCAGCACGTTGTTGTATGAGAGCGCCTTGCCCTGCAGGATCGTGCCCCCCTGAGCGAACGGCCCCGCCCACTTGCTGGCGCCGGGGCGGCGATACCGAGCGGCCTGCTGGTGCGGGTTCTCTCCGTAGCGGAGCGTCTCCACTTTCTCCAGACCCACGACCAGCGTCGGCGGATACGGATCGGAGCAACCCGGCATGCCCGGCTCGTCGGGCAGCTCCACTCCGGCCGCGGCCATCCGGCCGGGCAGCTCGGCGGCGATGCGGGCGTCATACGCACCGGTGTGGCGGAACGCTTCGACGGCCAGAGCGGAGCGGAGCCCCTCCCCTACTCGACCGGTCGCTTCCAACTCGGCCAGGACCGCGGCATACCGGTCAGGCGACGTCACGATGGCGACCGAAGCGTGGTTCTTCGCCGCCGCCCGGACCATCGACGGCCCGCCGATGTCGATCTCCTCGACCAGCGCATCGAACGAGATGCCCGGCTTCTCGGCCGCCGCCGCAAACGGATACAGGTTGACGACGACAAGATCGAACGGTTGGATCGAAGCCGCGACCAGTTGCTCGCGGTGCGACGAGAGCCGCCTATCGGCGAGCAGCCCGGCATGGACTCGCGGGTGGAGCGTCTTGACTCGACCGTCGAGCATTTCCGGGAACCCGGTGACCGCGGCGACGTCCGTCACCGGCAGCCCGGCGGCCCGCAGCGCCTTTGCCGTGCCCCCGGTCGAAACGAGCTCGAAGCCCAGGCGCACAAGCCCGGCGCCAAATTCGGCCAGGCCGCTCTTGTCGGAGACCGACAGCAGCGCCCGCTTCGGCACCGGCATTCGCTCGGCAGCCTCAACAACGTCAACCAGCACGGTTCGGCCGTCAGCCTCGATCTTGAGCGCGCCCGCCAGCGCCAGCCCAACCGCCATCGGGAGCAGCCGATGTTCGGCCGCGTGGATCCGCTCGAAGAGCGTCTCTTCCGTGTCGCTGGCCAGAACCGCAACCGAGTCCTGCAGGATGATCGGCCCGCCGTCCAGCGAGTCGTCGACGTAGTGAACTGTGACGCCCGTGACCTTCACCCCGGCCGCCAGCGCATCGCGGACCGCGTGCGCGCCGGGGAACGACGGCAGCAACGCCGGGTGGAGATTGACGACCGGGCACTTCAGACTGCCGATCGCCCTGGGGCCGAGCACTCGCATGTAGCCGGCGAGAACGATCAGTTCAGGCGCCACGGAAATCAGCGAGGAGACCAGAACCTGGTCCGCCTCGGCCCGCCCCTCGGCGTCGGAGAGCTTGGGGACCGGCACGACCAGCGTGTCCAGGCCCTGCTCCACGGCCCAATCGATGGCGGCGCAGTCGCGATCGGCAAAGACGAGGGCAATCTCGGCATCCAGCGCGCCACGAATCGTGGCGGCGTGCAGGGCACGTAGATTGCTGCCGGTTCCCGAAACGCCAACCGCGATCCTGTGGGCCACGCCGCTCCTCCTCCATTCCGACTGATGGGGCGCCGCCAGCGCGCCGCCCATGACGCCAGCTCTGCTTACGATTCCGAGTACCGCGCCTCCGACGCGCCGATCGCCGCGACGGAGCCAACCTGCCAGGCCGTGAAGCCGTCCTCCGCCAGACTGGCGATCGCCGTCGCAATCCCCGCCGCCGGAACCACGCAAACCATCCCCAGACCCCCGTTGAAGGTCGAGCGCAACTCCGCCTCCGAAAGGCTCCCCAACGCGCCCATCAGCCGCATGACCGACGGCATCGGCCAGATTGACGGGTCAACCCGGGCGCCCAGCCCCTCCGGCAGAACCCGCGGCACGTTACCGGGGAGGCCGCCGCCGGTGGTGTGCGAGACGCCCGCCAGCGGAGCGCCCGCCGCGTCGAGAGCGGCCCTCAGCTTCAGGATCGCCTTGGAGTAGATGAGAGTGGGCGTCAGCAGAACCTCGCCAAGCGTCTTGCCCGCCGTGTCCGCTTCCGGCGCCGTGGCCGGGCCCAGGATCCGGCCGACCAGTTCTTCGTAGCCCTCGCCCAGATCCAGTCCCGCATCCGCGACGATCCGCCGCACCAGGGAGAAGCCGTTGGAGTGCAGCCCGTTGGAAGCGATGCCGATGAGTGCGTCGCCCGCGCGAGCCGCCGTCCCGTCGAGCAGCCGATCCCGTTCCACGACGCCGACGCAGAAACCGGCCAGGTCGAATTCGTCTGGTTCCATCATCCCCGGATGCTCTGCCGTCTCGCCGCCGATGAGCGAGCAGCCGGCCAGCGAGCAGCCGGCCGCGACGGAGCCAACCATCGCCGCCACGCGCTCCGGGAAGATCCGGCCCACGGCGATGTAGTCGAGGAAGAAGAGCGGCTCCGCGCCCGCGCAAACCAGGTCGTCGGCGCACATCGCCACCAGGTCGTGGCCGACCGTGTCGTACCGGCCCAGGGCCATCGCGATCGCCGTCTTAGTGCCGACGCCGTCGGTGGAGCTGACCAGGATCGGCTCGCGCATGCCCCCAGGCAGGGCCATCGCAGAAGCAAACCCGCCCAGCCCGCCGATCACCTCGGGTCGGCGCGTGGCATCGACCGCGGTTCGCATAAGGGAGACGGCGCGCTCGCCCGCATCGATATCCACCCCCGCGCCGCGGTAGGCCTCCCACGCGCCTCCGGACTTCGCGCCCCGGCTCTCACTCATGCGGCGTCTCCCTTGCGATTCCCGCGGCCTCGCCCTGCGAGACCGGCTCTCCGTCGGCGTCCTCGAGAACGAACTTGTGGCGGGTCGTGTCGTACGGCACCGGCACCGGGTAGCGCCCGTCGAAGCAGGCGAAACAGAAACGGTCGTAGGGCAGGTCCAGGCCCTTGAGCACACCCCCGATGGAGAGGTAGCTGAGCGAGTCGGCGCCGAGGAACTCGCGGATCTCCTCAACCGAATGCGTCGATGCGATCAACTCGGTCTCGATCTGGGTGTCGATGCCGTAGAAGCATGGATGGTGAATCGGGGGCGAGCTGATCCGGAGATGAACCTCGGTGGCGCCGGCCTTCCGAAGGAGAGCCACTATCTGGCGGGTCGTGGTGCCGCGCACGATCGAATCGTCGACGACGATCAGCCGCTTGCCGGCCACGACTTCGCGCAAGGGGCTCAGCTTGATGTTGACGCCGCGCTGGCGCATCCCCTGGGAGGGCTGAATGAAGGTCCGGCCGCTGTATCTGTTGCGAACCATCCCCTCCCGATATGGCAGGCCGGAGCCCTCGGCATAGCCTGCTGCCGCCGGCGCGCCCGTGTCCGGCACGGGCATGACGATATCGGCTTCGACCGGCGCTTCGGCAGCAAGAGCCAGGCCCATCCGGCGCCGCGATTCGTAGAGGTTGCGCCCGAGCATGTACGAGTCGGGCCGCCCGAAGTAGATCAGCTCGAAGACGCACAGCTGCTCGTGGCCCTCGGCGAAACGTGTCGATACCGGCTCCTTGCCCTCCTGCAGGATGACAATCTCACCGGGTTCGATATCGCGAACGACGATTCCGCCGGCGACCTCGATGGCGGCCGATTCCGAGCTGATGAGCCAGCCGCCGGAGTGCTTTCCTTCCGGGTCGTCTGCGGCAGGCTCGAGGCGGCCGAGGACGAGCGGCCGGAACCCGAATGGATCCCGCACGCCGATGACGCGCTTCTCATCGAGGATCGCCAGCGAGTACGCGCCCTTCACGTGCGGCAGGACCCGCTTCAGCGCCTCGACGGTATCTCCCGAAGGATCGTCGGCGAGCAGCGCCGTCAGCAGCTCCGTGTCAGTGGTGGCAGGCAGCCGCGACTTGCCGCCCTCCAACCGGGCCAGCAGCTCGCGTGTGTTCACGAGATTGCCGTTGTGACCGACCGCGATCGACTTGCCGCGGCTCATTCGGAACGTAGGCTGGGCGTTTTCCCAGATCGTCGAGCCGGTGGTCGAGTAGCGGCAGTGCGAGATTGCCAGAGGACCGCGCAGGCTTGGCAGACGCCGCTCGTCCAGGACCTGGGCGATGAGGCCTAAGTCCTTGTAGAGCATCAGCTGCTCGCCGTCGCTGACGGCTATTCCCGCCGACTCCTGGCCGCGGTGCTGGAGAGAGAAGACGCCGAGCGCGGCTATCCCCGCGGCATCCATGCCCGGAGTCACCGCGCCGAAGATGCCGCACATGGCTAAGCCCCCTCGCCCGAGGAGGCGGCCTGGGCTGCCTCCGCATCGCGCACGGGCCCCGGCTCCACGCCGAGTGCCCGGGCAAGCCCGTGGTCCCATGTGTGGCGCAGGTCCGCGACGGCCACGTCAAGAGCGTCGGCCACGCGAGAACCACGTTCCTCGGCCGCGCCCGTGGCGCCCTGGCCCGTGAGTTCGATGCGCAGCCGATCGCCGCCGACGGTGCCGAGGTTGTAGGCGGCCAGCCCGAACTGACGCGCCAGAAGCTCGACCGACGGGGCGTGGCGGGGGCGGCAGGAAAGGACCAATCGAGACGGACTCTCACCGAACAACTCGATGGCCGGAGACCCCGAGACGCCGAGCCGAAGCCTGGCGCCGAGACCGCCCCACATGCAGCACTCGGCGAGAGCGACGGCCAGGCCGCCACCCGAAACGTCCTGAGCCGAGGCGACAAGGCCACGACCGATCGCCTCGCGGACGAACGACTGAAGCGCGGCCTCGCGCTCCAGGTCGATGCCGGGGGGCGAGTCCTCCGGCGATATCCCGGCCAGAGACGCGTATGCGGAACCGGCCATGCCGGGGGTGCTCTGCCCGATCAGGAGGACCGTGTCGCCCTCCGTCGTGAACGGCGGCCGGACGAGCAGCGAGATGTCCTCGAGAAGTCCCACGACACCGATCTCCGGAGTCGGCGAAATGGCGCCTCCCGGGTATTCGTTGTAGAGCGACACGTTGCCGCCGGTGACCGCGACGCTCAGGGCGCGGCACGCCTCGGCCATGCCCCGAACCGCCTCCTGCAGCTGCCAGAACGCCTCGGGGCGCTC
>PMIE01000001.1 GCA_003156975.1 Chloroflexota bacterium
AGACCCGTCTCCCGCTCCAATCCTCATTTCGTGCTCACGGCGACATTCAGCCTGCTCCGCCGATCGCGTGAGCAGCCGATGGTCGATGCGGCCCGGTCCCCGTTTCACGCTCGCGGCGACATTCAGCCGGGTGGGCAGAATGTCGTTGATTCTCGTTGATGGGCTCCGAGCCCGGCCGTGGTGTGGCGCAGGCCTGTTGGGTCGAACGAGACCTCCAAGGTCGTTGGCGACCATTCCGGCTATCGAGGCACGAGCCTGAGGGTCGACTTGGCGGCCTCGGCCGACACCACCGTTCCGACGATGTTCGGCCCGTAGCGGTCGTACTTCGCGTGGTAGGCCGCGTGGAGTTCGGCGTCAACCGCTGCTCCAGGCTCCTCGAACGCGACGTCGCGCTCCACGCCTGCGGCGCTGATCCGGCCCTCGCCGGACGACAGGGCGCGCTGGAACCACCCGTTGTCGTGGCCGTACGCTGACCGCACGTAGATCCCGTTGCCTGAGCGGACGACCCAGATGGTTACGTAGGGCCGGAGCGAGCCATCGCGACGGCGCGACGTGATTTGCAGTTCCATGGCTTTGCCGATCTTCGCCAGCTCTTCCTCGGTCCAGGCGGACATCGCTATCGTCCGCCGCGGTATTCGATGTCGGTGACGAGTGCGCCCCATTCGGTCTCGGGACCGTCGGCCGGCGCGTCCAACATGGACAGGTGGGTCATGAAGCGATCGGGCGTGGCGCCGTGCCAGTGCCACNNGACGCTGACGCGGATACGCGACGGTTCCTCGCCGCGGGCGATCACGTCGAACCAGGCATCGCCGGTGAACGTTTCGGCCGGAGCCTTCACCGTTGGCTGCTTCTTGAGGACTTGCATCATCTGCTCCTGTTGGTTCATCGACGCGGGGCGCCGACGAGCATCACTCTCCGGGCGGGAAGTCTGTCGAGGCCGCGAGCTCGGTCTGCGCCTCGAACGCGGCGATCCTCGCTCGCAGCGCCGCCAGCGTGCCGTCGAGAGCTTGCGAGCCGAGCACCATACGGAGTGGCGCGGGATCGATGTCGACGCTATCGATGATCCTCGTCGCCATTCGAGCTGGGTCGCCAGGGGCCAGCCCATTCTTGGGATCGAGCATCGTCAGAAAGCCGCGGGCCGGCGTTCCTTCGTACTCGGGCATCGCCCTGGCCACCTGCGCACTGCCGTAGCGGAACTCGGTGCGCGCGCCGCCGGGCTCGACGATGGTCATGCCGATGCCGAACGCAGCAACCTCCTGCGCGACCGACTCCACGAAGCCCTCGATGCCCCACTTGGTTGCGTGGTACAGCGAGTTCCCGGCGAAGGCCACCTGCCCGCCGTACGAGGAAATCTGGATGATGCGACCGCCGCCTTGCGCGCGAAGGTGCGGCAGTGCGGCCCGAATGAGCGCGATTGAGCCCATCAGGTTTGTGTCGAGGATGCGCTCGACCTGCTCGTCGGAGAGCTCCTCGGCGGCGCCGAATAGACCGTAGCCGGCGTTGCTCACGATCACGTCGATCCGCCCGACATCGGCGAAGCTACGGTCCACGACTTCGCGGACCGCTTTCGCATCGGTCACGTCGAGCAGCTCCGCGTGGAACGTGTCCGGGTTGCGCGCGGCGAGGTCGGCGACGGCGTCCGGGCGGCGGACAGTGCCGATGACCTGGTTGCCGCTCGAGAGGAGCTGCTCGGTGAGCTCACGGCCGAAGCCGCTGCTGACGCCGGTGATGAGCCATGTGCGTGGTGACATTGGGTCTTCCTTCCGTGCAGGCCGCGGCCCAGCCGCATTCAAGCCTTTGTCACTTCGTTGATGACTGCCAGGGCGTTGAGGGTCCGTGGGTAGCCGATGAACGGCAGCAGTTCCGTGATGACGCTCAGTAGCACGCCGCGGTCGTTGCCGACGTTCAGGTTGGCGGCGACATGACCTCGCGCCTGCGGCTCACAGCCGCCCATCGAGATGAGCATGGCGAATGTCAGAAGCTCCCTGGTCCTCACGTCTATCCCGGTGCGGGTGTAGTGGTCGCCAAAGCAGTTCGCCGAGAGGAAGTGTTGGAAGTGGACCTCGTCGGGCATTGCGGCGGCGTACATCTGGTCGATCCGGCCGGCGCCGACGATCTCCTTCTGCACGGCGAGGCCCTTCTCCGCGCGAGTCTCGGGCGTCGTCGTGGACTGGCCGTCGAGCGGAAGCTGGGTCCCACGTTCCGCGAGGACGGCGTTGGTGGCGTGGATGAAGTCGAAGACCTTGGCCATGCCCACATACGGAACGGCCTGGTAGACGATCTCCTTGGCTTCGATCGGCGTGACGCCGACCGTGAGTGCCGCGCCGAGCATGACCCGATACTCGCCGAGGGCCTGGGTGGCGATCAGCGCCGCGAGCTGCACCATCAGCCGAGTGCGCGTGTCGAGGTTGCCATGTCGGAGCACCTCATCGAAGGCGAAGTTGTCGAAGTACTCGATGAGTTCCGGGTCGGTGACCGCGAGAGTCGAAACGTGACCGGGGAAGAGTTCGTCGTGGTTCTTGCGTGCGGTTTCGCTGACGGCCATCACAGTGCTCCCATTCGCACGAGCGACTTGATAGCTCGGCGCTCGTCCATCGCGGCATACCCTTCGGCGACGTGGTCAAGGTCCGTCTCGAAGTCGAACACGAGCCCGGGGTTGATGCGCCCGGCCAGGACGTCGTCCATCAGTTCCGGGAGGTAGACACGCGCCGGCGAGACACCCCCGCGGAGTCCGATGTTCCGGAAGATCACGGTCTCGATAGGCACGATGACGCCGTGTGGGGCTCCCACGGCACCCACGACAGAGCCCGGTCGGGCGATCGCGAACGCGGTGGCCATTGACTGGTTCGTCCCGACACACTCAAGAGCGGCATCTACGCCTACGCCTCCAGTCCTCTCCATGACGGCGGCCGTTGCCGCGTCCCCACGCTCGGCGAGGATGTCGGTCGCACCGAACTCGCGTGCGATCGCCTGCCGCGCCGGGTTGCGCGACAGGGCGATGATCCGGGCCGCCCCGAGACGCTTAGCGGCGATCACCGCGCAGAGCCCGACCGCGCCGTCGCCGACGACGGCGACCACCATGCCGGGCTTGACTCCGCCCATGACGGCCGCGTGTTGACCGGTGCACATGACATCTGAGAGGGCGGCAAGCGAACGCATCGTCTCGTCCGAATGACCTGAGCCCGGCACCTTCACGAGTGTGGTGCCGGCGAGCGGAACCCTGACCGCTTCACCCTGGCCGCCGTCGATGCCGTGGTTCCCGAACGAGCCGCCGTTGACGCACTGCGAGGTGACTCCGGCCAGGCAGTTCGGACACGTTCCGTCGCTGTACGTGAACGGCGCGACCACGAGATCGCCCCTGGCGAGGCCGCGNNGCTCGTGCGGGGAGTCGCCGCGGTAATACCAGAGGTCCGAGCCGCAGACGCAGCCCATGACGACGCGCACTATGGCGTCGGTCGGTGCGGCGATGACGGGATCGGGTCGGTCACCGACGTCGATCCGGTGTGGTCCG
>PMIE01000058.1 GCA_003156975.1 Chloroflexota bacterium
TTTTCAACGCTGCTGGCGTACTTGTTCGCCGTGACGTTGAGGTTGCGCTGTGCGTTCAGGGCCTCGATGTTGGTGTTGATCCGCGTGCTCACGGGTAGGCCTCCTAGCCTGCGCTTAGCGCGGCATCCTTGCCGCCGGCGAGCGTTCTGCCCACCAGCGGAGGAGTCGGCCCACCGGGGGGGGCCTTGAGGCTACCGTGGCGCAGCGCCGCAACTGGCCCACCTGGGGGGGACGCCCTACGTCAACTGCACTACCAGTCCCCACGCCGGACGGAATGCCCCACCCTCACCTGCGCCGGCTTGCAGCCGATCTGTATGCATCGGCCCACTCGACCGCACGCGTCGAGATCGAGTATTCCGCCAGCACGCGTTCTCTGGCGCGGCCGGCCAGGTCAGTGCGAAGAGAAGCCGAGGCGGAGAGGCGGCGAAGTTGCCGCTCCCAATCGGCCGGCGTCCGTGCCAGCAGCCCGTCCTTGCCGTCCCGGATGACGTCATACGGTCCCGCGCCATCAAACAGCGTGGCGATGGTCGGAGCGCCGGCCATGGCGTATTCCAGCCAGTGGAGTTCGCTCTTGGCCCGATTGAACGATTCGTCCAGGAGAGGTGCCAGACCGATGTCGGGCCGAGCGGCCACGAGGGATCCGCCGAAAGCGGCCAGGCCATCCACCCAAGGCCGCACCTCGTCCATGCAGGCAACGACTCGAGGCTCGTGCGCGGCGCCCAGCCAGACTCGACGCATTCCGGGCACGGCGGAGGCGACGGCGTCCACGGCGGATCCGGCGACCTGATAGTCACGCAGACGGACCGGCACGCCGTGGTAGACGACGCGCGGGTCGCCGATCAGCCCGGGCTCGGCAGTCCCGCCGTACCAGGCCGGATCCACGGCGTTACGGATGACTCGGACCTCGCCCCGAGTATGTGGCCGAAGCCGCTCGGCAAGAACCGGCGTCGCGGCGGTGATCATGTCGGCGATACCCAGGATGCGAACCGCCAGATCGCGCTCCCGTCGTGCGGCCGGACCCAGGCCCGTCCAGTCGGGGTAATCCAGGACATCGTCGTCGGTGTCGTAGACCACCGCTCGCTCGCCCAGCAGCTCGGAGTGCGTTGCGATCAACTCGACGATTGGACGCAGGAGCAGGTCGGGCATGAGCGTGCGGTGGTTCGATGATCGGACGTGAGCCGCGAACGCGGGCTCCATGTCGAAGCCCCGTTCGCACTCGGAACAGACCTGGTGCGTGGAGCGCCAGCGGCGGAAGACGACGACATCCGCCCATGCCAGAGCCGTGAGGCCCGAGTCGCGCAGGAAGTCGCCGTCGGGCTGGGCCGATGGCGGAGCCGAGTGGGCGCCACCACCACCACCGCCGCGGCCGCTGCCGCTGCCACTGGTGCTGGTGCCGCTGCCGCTGCCACTGCCACTGCCACTGCCACTGCCGCCGAGGAGGAGATCATCCGCGAACGACTGCCAGGACCGGACCTCCACGCCCAACCGGCTCAGCGGCTCGACGAAACAGCCGACGCGGAGGCTGTCGGTTACGCCGGAATCGAGCGCGCCGTAGACAAGGACGTGAATGGGTGCGGTCAACTCACGAGGCCTTCACTGGCTCAGGCGATGCCGGGGTCGCTGCCCTCCGGGTCGTCACCGTCGGGCTCTCCAATGCCGTCGTCCGCCGTGATCATCTGGCGAAGACCTCGGGGAGCGAGCATCACTCGCAGCCTGGCTCGCGCCTCGGAAGCATCCCGGACTTCGCCGGAGACCTGCTCCACAAGCTCGGCGCGAACCACGGCCACGTGACGAGGCGCCACGATGCCGATGACAACGCGGTCGCCTTCTATGCGGACGACGCGGACTTCCACATTGGGCCCGATCCGGATCGATTGGCCCGAGCGGCGAGTGAGGACGAGCACCTAGCCCTCCTCCGCAACCGGTACCTGTAGCGGGAAGTCGGGGTCCTCGACGACGAGCTGGCGGGCGGTGGCCTTCTCCATGTCGATCACGAGCGGTCCTGCCAGATTGGCGGTCACGCCCGGGGGCTCGCCGTGAACTGCCAGGATCGCGAGGACCCATTCGCCTTGGGCGACCAGGCCGCGCTCCTTGAGCCGATCGGTGGTGCCGGGCTTCACATTGTCCGCAGGGGCCGCGATGAAGCCGATGGTCGGGTCGTCGCTCGACACGATCTCGAAAAGAGCGGTGCCCGGCACGCTGTTCAGATGATGGTTGACCAATGCCGGCAAGCCGACGAGACCCTCGGGGAAGGTGATCTCGGCTGCGATTGGCTCTGGACTCACGGGCAGATCCTCGTTGTCGGGCACGAGACGAAGGCGATTTGCGCGCGGCATGGCACCCACGTCCTATCTAAGGTAGTCGATCAGGGTTGTTTGCATCACCTTTGCGGTGACCATCAGCGAGGCCTGATATGTCGTCTGGCGCTGCGTCAATTCGGTGATGGCCGCAGGCATGTTGGCGTCCTCGAGCTGGCTGAGCAGAGCCTGGTTGCTGGTGGTGATGTCCTGCTGCGACGACTTCACGGTGTCCAGCCGATTGGCCCGCGCTCCGGCCACGGCCCGGGCCTGCAGGATCGTCTGGAGAGAGGCATTGATCTGGGCGATGGTCGTCGATTGGACGGGCTGGCCGCTGTTCAGGTCAGCCTGGAGCTGGGTCAGCGCGTCCAGCGCCGGCTGGAAGACCGAATCCCCGTCCATGTTGATCTGCATCGTGCTGGCCGGGCCAATTCGCGCGATCACAACGCCGTGGTCGCCCTGATACGCGCCGACCTGGCCGGCCCCGGTGATCTGATAGGGCGCCGTGGTGGTCTTGAAGCCGCCGAAGATGTACGAATCACTCACCTTGGCGTTGGCCGTTTGGCCCATCGCCTCGATCAGTTGAGATACCTCGGCGGCGATCTGCTGGCGGTCGGAGGCGTCGAGCGTCCCGTTGCCACCTTCGATGGCGAGCTCGTTGGCCCGCTGGATCAGTTCTCCGGCCGAGGCGAGGGCGGTGTCGGTAGCCGAAACCTTGCTCGAAGCGTTGTCGATGTTGCGCACGTACTGGGCGAGCTGGGCGAGGGTGTCGTTCAGGCCCAGAGCGGAGCGGACGTCGGCCGGGTTGTCGGAGGGCCGGTTCAGCTGCTTGGACGAACTGACCTTCTCGGTGATCGAACGCAAGGCGGCCAGCTGGTTGTTCAGGCTGCTCGTACTGGCGTCATAAATCATTGACTCGGTCACGCGCATTTGTCAGTCCTCCGCTCAGCCGCGGCCTACGAGGCCTGTTCCGTTGATGAGCGTGTTCAGCATCTCGTCCATGGTCGTGATGACCCGGGCGGCAGCCTGATACGCGTGCTGGAACTTGATCATGTCGGTGGCCTCTTCGTCGAGAGAGACGCCGCTCACCTGCGAGATCTGGCTGTTCACCTGGTCGACGACGAGCTGCTGGTTCGCCTGCATCTCATTTGCCTGGCTGGACGCGGTGCCGATCTTGCCGACGAGCCCGGCGTAGAAGTCCGTGATCGTCTGTGACGGCGTGTAAAGGTTGGCGGCGACCATGGTGTTCTGGCCGGAGGTCGTCAGGTCTGTAGTCAGGTCCGCGCCGGTCTTTGCGGCCGTCCCCGCGTTGACCGTCAGCTTGATTCCGACCTGGTCGAAGTTGAGGATCTGCGTTCCGCCCGCTTGCATGTCGGCAACGGTGATCGTCTGGCTGCTGCCGTTCGCGCCGGTGATGGTCAGGCTGTTTGGCCCTGAGCTGCTGAAGGTGTACGTCTGTGCGATGGCAGTGTCCATCGCGATGGTGAGCAGGCGCGCAGTCGAACCGGTCGTGAGATCCATGCCGCCGACCAAATTGGTGCCGGCGACGCCGACCGAGTAGCTCTTGGCGTTCTGCAGGTCCGCAATCAGGCCGGCGACCGAGCCGTCGCCCGGTGTGTTCGCGGCACCCGCCGCGGCTACGAGTTGCGGGTTGGAGGCAATTGCCGGATTGATCCCGAGCGTCGCCGCGACGTTGCCAGGGTAGTAGGTGAAGAGAGCTTGACCGGCGTTGCCGTTGGCGTCGATGCCACGCTGCAGCAGGGCGTTGGTCGAGTCGGCGATACCCTGGGCAAGAGTGTCGAGCTGGGACCGATAGCCGGCCAGATCGACGTCACGAACCTGAAGCAGGGCCTTCATCTGGCCGGTCGGAAGGGCAAGCGAACTGCCGTCGGACCAGGTCGGCGTAATGTCGCCGCCGGCGCCGGTCGTGGCCTCGAGCTTGCGGGCATTGACGTTGTTGACCAGGTCCACGCCGCCGACGAGAACGGTCATCGTTCCGTCCTTCTGCGTCTGAACGCTTGCCGGAACGATGGCGCTCAGCTGCTCCAGGAGCTGCTCGCGCTGGTCCATCAGGTCGTTGGGGTTCTCGCCCGTGATCGTGACCCGCTGGATCTGGCCGTTGAGGTCCGCGATCTGCGTGGCGAGGTCGTTGATCGTCGTGACTTCCTGCTTCAGCTGCTGGTTGATGTCCGTTCGGACTGCCCCCAGCTGGGTGGCGTCGCGGTTCATCTCCAGAGCGAGCGACGAAGCCTGTTCGGTCATCGCGGTCCGCGCGGCCGTCGAGCTGGGATCCGAGGCGACGTCCTGCCAGGAGCTGAAGTACTTGCTGATGACGCTGCCGAGGCCGGAGTCGGAGGGCTCCGGGAAGATGGACTCGATCTTGGTCAGCTGCTGCTGGCGGGCGTCCCATTCGCCCTTGAGCGCCGTCTGGGCCTGGACCTGCAAGTCGAGGAACGTGTCCCGGACGCGCGTGATCGACTGGACCGTTACGCCGGAGCCGATCTGGCCCGGCGTGCCGCTGCGGTTGAATGCCGGGAATGTATATGGAGCGGACTCCACGAGCCGGACGCGCTGGCGAGAGTAGCCGGGCGTGTTCGCGTTGGCGACGTTGTGGGCCGCGGTGTCGAGCATCTGCTGGGCCGCGCGCAGGCCCGTGACTCCGATGTCCAGCCCAAAGAACGGAGAGCTCATCTAGGCCTCCCGGTCCACGTAACTGGGGCCGGGGTTGGCCGAGTAACCGCCGACGGTTCCGTCGGCGCCGACCTTGCCGAGGCCGAGGAGCAGGCGCATCAGAGCCGCATCCACGGCCCAGGCCTGCTCTATGAGGTATGCGTTCCGCCGCGAGCCCGCCGCGAGCCGCTCGGAGAGAGCCGTGACGCCAACCTCGTTCAGGATCGTCCTGTCCTCAGCGGTCAGGGCGGCCGCGAGGTTGCTCACCTCCGCGACAAGAACCTCCGCCTGCTCGTTGCAGCGCGTGAGGGCCAGGCGGTCGTGGTGCGTGACCGCCTCGGCGACACCATCCGACGTCGCGACCAGACGGCTCAGGGCAGTCGTCAGGGCCGAAAGCTCGGGCGAGCCAAAGCCAGCGCGGTAGTCGGCCGCGTTGCCGGCGAACTCACGATCGCCCGGCGCCAGCATCTACGCTCGAGTGTCTAGGATCCCCTTGGCGACTACCTCGGCGTTGACCGAGTAAGTGCCCTGAGCGATCCGTTGCTTGGCGTCGTTCACCTTGTCGGACCGAATGTCGGGAGCGGCATGGGCGGCCGCGAGGGCCTGATGCATCTCCCGGCTGCGCGAGGACAACTCCACGCGTGCGGCCGGCTGGCTGACGGCGCGATCATTCTGTCGTGTTGCTTCCGGTCGGGCCGCGGCCGGCCCAGCCGGAGCGGTCTGATGGAGGTTTGACGACTGAGTTACGGACCGCGGGTCTTCGATCTTCATTGGTTTCCTCTATCGGGCGTCACCTGAGAGATCGGTCGGTACCCTGTGGACTTGACCCGCGGGAGGGGTGATTTGTCATCGATTCGACGTATGCGTTGCGTAGTGGCGACGTTTTCAGCCGACGCCGAGCGGCGCACCACGCCGCGTCGCGCCAGTTGGACCAGCATCGCACCTTCGCCCGGGACCCGGAAGGGGGCCGTTCGTGGCCCCCCCAAGGGGGCCGTTCGTGACCCCCTCGATGACGCAGACTCGTTCATCGCAGCCGCCCCAGCTGAACGGCATCGGCGATGGTGCCGTCCTGAAGAGAGAGTGCTCGGGAGCTCATCTGGAAGTTGCGCTGCAACGAGATGAGGTCCGTCATGGACAAAGCCAGATCGGTGTTGCTGCCCTCGAGCGCGCCCTGGCGAATGGAGCCGGTGCCCGGGGTCAGCTGACCGCCTGCGGAATAGAGGTTCTGGCCGAGTCTGGTCACGCCGCCGGGCGGCCAGCCGACCAGCGCGATTCGCTGCCCTGTCTCGACGATCGTTCCGTCCGAGGTGACGGTAAAGGGCTGGCCGGGCTGGATAGTGTGGCCCGCGGTATCCAGGACGGCGAAGCCCTGCTCTGTGACGAGAGTGCCCGTGGCGTCCAATTGGAAGTCCCCGGCGCGGGTGTACGCCACGCCGCCGCCGGTTCGGACCACGAAGAGACCGTCGCCTTCGATTGCCAGGTCGGACTGCAGACCGGTGACCTGAGTCGGCCCCTGGCTGATGTCGATCTTCAGACCGGTCGCTACTGCGCCGGTTCCGAGTTGCCCCAGTTCGGGGCCAAGGGAGTTCATGATCTGAAGCTCGAAGTCATCCTGCACGGTGCGGGATGCCTTGAAGCCGACCGTGTTCACGTTGGCGATGTTGTCGGCAACGACCGCCTGCCGCGTCATGGACGAGACGATTCCGGAGAGTGCCGTGTAGAAGCCGCGGATCATGAGCGTGCCCTCCGCCGGCCGAGCCGGGCCGCCACGTCGGGATCGACGAGCCGGCTGCGCAGGGCCAGGATGGCTTCGGTGTGGATCTGGCATACGCGCGATTCGGTCACGCCCAGAACCTGTCCGATTTCCTTGAACGTCATTTCGTCCTGGTAATAGAGGGCGACTACCATTCGCGACCGCTGGCTGAGCCGGCCTATCTCCGCCACCAGCGAAGCGATGGCGTCACGGCGGGCAGCCTCGTCGGCCGGATCCACCGCGTTTGGGTCGGGGGCATTGTCGGCCAGCATCGTGGAGTCTTCGTCGCCGTCGCGGGCGTCGTGCTCATCGAGAGAGATCGTGACCACCGACGCGGCCTGGAGTCGCTCGCGGTAGCGGGCCACGGGCATGCCGAGCCGGGCTGCGATCTCCGATTCCGTCGGCGAGCGGCCCAACTCGTGCTGCAGGTCGCGGATTGCGCCCTGGATTGCCCGAGCGGCTTCCCGTCCCGCCCGTCCCACTGTGTCGAGGGAGCGAACGGCGTCCAGGATGGCGCCGCGGATCCGGAGGATCGCGTACGACTCGAACGACGCCGCGGCCTCGGGCTTGTAGGCATCGATGGCCCGCAGCAAACCGAGGACGCCGGCCTGCATCGCGTCCTCGTGGTCGAAGAGGCCCGGGACCGAAACCCCCAGCCGACCGACGACATATTTGACGAGGTGGGCGTACTTGGTGACCAGCTCATCGCGGCTGAGGCCCAGGCCGGGCGTGGGCGTATTGCCGTAGGCGCCGTAGCCGCTCAGATCGGGGGCGTCGCCGCCCTCGATGACTGTGGGCTCGGCGGCGGCGCCGTCGACTGCGCCGTCGGCGGGCGCGGTCGCTTCAGTGCCGCCATCGGGCGCCGCGTCTTGCTCCGAAGTGACCCCAAGCTCGTCGCTGGCCAGGAGATTGTCCTCTGAGTCGCGGTCGCCGCCGTCCGGCGGAGCGCCCCCGGAACCCGATCCTAACTCATGCTCGGCACCCAGCGGCGATTTGACCAGCGGCTCCACGACCTGAGCGGAGCGAACCTCGCCGAATAGGCCCCTGGACGGCCGGGCGATCACCGAACCATCGACCGCGGAGGAGGCGCGGAGCTGCGGAATGAACTGTCGATCAAGCATCAAGCAGTCTCCTTCGCTACGCGGTTCTGGATATGGTGGACGAGGACTTGCGCGCCCTGGCAGCCGCAACCGAATCGGCCGTGGCCGACTTCATTGCCTTGGATCGCACGGCATCGCGGCGCTTCCGCATCCTCAACATCTTCCGCTCCGGCGGCTCGAGCCAGCAGACCAGCAGTCGCCCCGCGAGAGTGAAGGCGACCGCGACGGCGAGTGCCCGGTCTACGCAATCGACCGCCGGCGCCCCCGACTGGAGTGAGGCGCCGCCCACGGCTAACGCGGCGACGACGGCGATCCTCAACGTCCAAGTGGCAATTAGCAGTTCCATCTATCAGACCTCCACTTGGGCGTGCACTTGCACGGAGACGCTGGGCAGGATCTCTTCGTAGGACAGGACGGTGAGCTGTGGCATGTGCCTCTCGGTCAGGTTCCGGAGGGCCAGCCTGATGCGAGTCGTGCATAGCAGGATGGGTTGGTAGCGCTGAATCGACAGGCTTCGAACTGCCTTGTCGATCGCCTCGATGAGCAGACGGCTGTCTGAGCCGGATAGCTCCAATCCGACATAACCGGGCTGGACCATGACCGAGGCTCCGAGGCGAGTGTCCAGTTCCGGGGCCAGGGCAACGGCATGAATGGCGCCGTCGGGGGCGCGGTATCGCATCGAGATGGCTCGAGACAGGGCGTGCCGGACCGCTTCGGTCAGGAAGAGCGGTTCCTTCGTGCTGCGCGCACCGTCGGCGATCGCCTCGAGAATGGTGGACAGGTCTCGGATCGGGATGCGCTCACGCAGCAGGCCTTGCAGGACCTTCTCGACGTCGCCCATGTTCACCATGGCCGGGATCAGCTCTTCCACCAGACCCGGTTGATCGCGCTTGAGGCCGTCGAGAAGCTGGTTGGTCTCCGGCCGGCCCAGGATCTCGTGGGCGTGGCGGCGGATCGTCTCGGCGAGATGCGTGGCCAGGACCGAGGCGGCATCCACGACGGTGTAGCCGAGGCTCTCGGCGCGCTCCCGGTCGGCGATGCTGATCCACGACGCCGGCAGGCCGAAGACGGGCTCGGTCGTGGGGATACCGCTGACGGCGATCTCGCCGCCGTTGGGATCCATGCACAGCATCTTGGTTGGATCGACCGTGCCCCGTGAGATCTCGGATCCGCGCAGCTTGATGACGTAGGCATTCTGGTCGAGGATCAGGTCGTCGCGGATGCGGACCGTCGGCACGATGAGGCCGAGTTCGCTGGCGATCTGGCGCCGGATCAGGCCGATCCGTTCAACGAGGCCGCCGGCCGCCCCGCCCTCGACCAGGCCCACCAGGCCGTAGCCCACCTCCAGCTCCATGGTCTCGACCTTCAGCGCATCGAGCGGGCTTTCCTGGCCGCTGCCCAGCGCCGGCAGGGTCTGCGGAGCAAGCAAGGCGCCGCCCACCCCGGCGCCGGCTCCGGCCCCGGCCAGAGCCACGGCGGCCGAAGTTCGAGATTGCGATAGAAAGTAGCCGCCGCCGCCCACGATGGCGCCGGCCGTGGCGAAGATCATCGTCGGGAAGCCGGGCACGACGCCGATCACGATGAGGACGCCGCCTACAACCATGAACAGCTTCGGCCGGCTCAGCAGCTGGGTGCCGAGATCGGTTCCGAGGCCGGCCTCCGAACCGCTCCGAGTGACGAGCACGCCTGTGGCAATCGAGATGAGGAGGGCGCTGATCTCGTTCACCAGGCCGTCGCCGACGGTGAGGACCGTGTATGTGGTGAGGGCGGCGCCGATGTCGATGCCCTTCTGCAGGACGCCGACGGTCAGGCCGCCGACGATGTTGACGACGATGATCACCAGGGCCGCGACCGCGTCGCCCTTGACGAACTTGGAGGCGCCGTCCATCGCGCCGTAGAAGTCCGCTTCCTTCTCGATCGCGTGGCGACGCGTCCTGGCGTCATCCGGTGTGATGAGCCCGGCGTTGAGGTCCGCGTCGATGCTCATCTGCTTGCCCGGCATGGCGTCGAGGGTGAACCGGGCGGCTACCTCGCTGACTCGGCCGGCGCCGTTGGTGATGACCACGTACTGGATCACGACGAGGATCAGGAAGACCACGATGCCGACGACTGTGTTGCCCCCAACCACGACCTTTCCGAAGGCCTGGATGACCTCGCCGGCATGGGCGTTGAGGAGCACGAGGCGCGCCGCCGAGACGTTGAGGCCCAGGCGGAAGAGGGTCGCGATCAGGAGCAGCGGCGGGAACGAGCTGAACTCGAGCGGCTCGCGGATGTTGAGGCTGACGAGGAGGATCGTGAGGGAGAAGGTCAGATTGAGGACGATGAGGATGTCCAGCAGCATCGGCGGCAGCGGGATGATCATCATCGCCACGATGCCGACCACGGCCGAGGCCAGAAGGGCGTCGCTTCGTCCCAGGACTCCGACGGCTGGGGTCGCGCTCGTCATCGCTCTTGCTCCTCAAGATCCGGGTCGATTGGGTCGTCCCCCAGGACCAGGCCGGCTTCCAGCTGGGCCAGTTCGGCGGCGGTGACGTCGCCCAGTTCGTCCTCGGCCATGGCCACTGCCAGGGCCTCCTCATCGACGTCATCGAGGGTGAGGGCCGCGCCATCTAGCCAGGCTTCGTCCGGATCTGTTTCAGGCGCGAAGCCCTGATCCACGGGCGTCGAGGTCGCGGCGAGGGTCTCGTCCAGGATGTCCCCGTCCGACGCGTCCTCGCTAGCCGTCGTGCCAGATGCGCCGCCGTACAGGCGCGCTGCGGCCGAGCTGTCGAGCGTGCCGCCGGCCGCGGCTTCCGCGGTGCTATCCGGCATGCCTTCGGACGAGCCCTCGGCGCTCCACCACGGCCTTGTCCCAAAGCCACCCGGTGCGCCCTGCGCCTGACCGGGGTTCCAGCCCTGCGCCCCGCTACGCCCGCCACCCTGCCGTGAAGCCGCATTGAAACGCGCCTGATGGACAAGGACGAGGAGTCTGGCCACGGCACGGTACAGATGCGCCGGGACCTCCGAACCAATCGGGCGGGCGAACAGAGCCCGGGCGAGAGGCTTGTCCTCAATGACGGGCACGTTGTGTTCCCGGGCAATCTGCTTGATGCGATCGGCCATGAGCCGCTGGCCCTTGGCCACGATCTTGGGCGCTCGCATCGTCAGCGAGTCGTACTTGAGGGCCACGGCGAGAGTGGTCGGGTTGGTGACTATGACGTCGGAGGTGGGCACCGCGTCCATCATTCGAGCGAAGGCCATCTGCCGGGCGCGGCGGCGGCGTGCTCCCCGGATCAGCGGGTTGCCCTCTGATTCCTTGTATTCCTGCTTGATGTCTTCCTTGGACATGCGGATCGATTGCTGGGCCTTGCGACGCTGGACCACAAAGTCCACCAGGGCCACGACGGCGAGCAGGATCGTGATCGTGAGCCCCAGCTGGAAGATCGCCGCCAGGCACGTGCCGGCGATGATCGTGGCGCTGGAGCCCTCGGAATTCACGATCGTCGGGATGCGGCTGCCGACGATCTGCCACGAGATCACGGTCAGGATCGCCAGCTTCGCGGAGGCCAGCCCGAGCCTGACCAGGGCCTGCTTGTCGACGATCCGCTTCATGCCCTGGAGCGGGTTGATGCGGCTGAGGTCGAAGCGGACGGCGCGATACGAGAAGACGAGCCCGCCCGACACGAGGTTGGCGGCGACGCCGGCAATCATGACGATGCAGGCCAGCGGCAGGACCAGGGTGAGGACCGTCATGAAGACGCCGCCGGTCTGGGCCTCCAGTTCGGCGGTGCTCGTGTGCGGCGACATGTCGACTATGGCGTTCTGTGTCTTGGTGATGAGCGTAGATGCCACGCCGGGCAGCAGGCTGGAGAGCGCCACCATACCCACGCCCAGCGTCATGCCCATCGACAGCTCCGAGGAGCGGCCGATTCCCTGGCCTTTGGCGCGAGCCTCGTCGCGGCGTCGCGGAGTTGGAGCTTCGGTCTTCTCGCCAGCCATTCCCGGGCCCTACGTGTTCACAGCGCCGCCGGAGGCGGCGTTGAAGATGAAGCGGTAGATGGACTCCGCACCGCTGACCAGGTTCGGGATGGCCAGAGCCAGAACGGCGATGCCGACGAGCATCTTCAGCGGCAAGCCCATCATGAAGACGTTGATCTGCGGGATGGCTCGAGCCAGCAGGGCCACGGACAGTTCCACGAGCAGAAGCACCAGAGCGATCGGCAGGGCGACCCTCACGCCGAGCTCAAGGGCGAGAGCGATGGTCTGGGCTCCGGTCAAAGCCAGGTCGGCCGGCCACCCGCCACCGGCCGGATAGGCGATGAACGAATGGGCAAGCGCCTGGACGATCGCCAAATGCAGGTTCATCCCCAGGAACACAAGCCCGGCCAGGACCGAGAAAAATGGATCTATTGCGGTTGAGGCCTCTTCCTGCGTCGGGCTGAAGACGGAGGCAAGCGACAGGCCGAGTTGGATCGAGATGACTCGCCCGGACACTTCCACGGCCTGGAAGCCCATCGACAGGATGAAGCCGAGCGACATGCCGATGATCAGTTCCACCGGCGCGGCCAGGATGAGCGGCATCGATCCGGCCGTCGCACCCGCCGTCTTGGCCAAGGCCACGGCCAGGGCGGCCGCCAGGCCGAACTTGACCAACGTCGGGATCGAGTGATGGCCGAAGATCGGGGCCGTGAAGACCAGTCCCGTGCAGCGCAGCATCACCAGAAACATCATTGAGGTCTGGCCGCCGGAAAGGGTGACGGTCATCGACCGGCCTCCGAGGCAGCCTGGAAGACGAAGCGCGTGAAGTCGGTCAGGTTGGTGGCCATGCCCGGCCCAAGGATCAGCAGGACGAGGCAGACCACCAGGAGCTTCGGGACGAAGGTGAGGGTGGCTTCGTTGATCTGAGTCGCGGCCTGGATCACGGAGATGACAAGGCCGACCGCCATCGAGACGAGAACGATCGGCCCTCCGACCATCAAGGTTGTCGTGAGAGCCCGCTGCATTACTGCGCCGACGTCAGAAGCGCCCATAGCTAGCCGAAGCTCCGGACAAGTGACTGGACCACGAGGACCCAGCCATCGACCATTACGAAGAGGAGCAACTTGAATGGGAGGGCAATCTGGGTCGGCGAGACCATGACCATGCCCATCGACATCAAAGCGGATGCAACCACGAGATCGATGATCAGGAACGGGATGTAGAGCAGGAAGCCCATCGTGAAAGCGGTCTTGAGTTCGCTGGTGACGAAGGCCGGGAGCAGGACCTCCAGCGAGACGTCATTGGCCGTCGCCGGCCGCGGCTCCTTCGACAGGTCGATGAATACCTGCAGGTCCTCCGACCGCGTCTCCTTCAACATGAAGGTCCGGAACGGATCGATGCCCCGCTGGATAGCCGTGTTCTGATCGATCGTGTTGTTCATGTATGGCTGCAGGGCGTCGTTGTTGGCCTGGGAGAAGACCGGCGACATCACGAAGAGGGTCAGGAACAACGCCAGGCCGGTAATGACCTGATTGGGCGGCAGGTTCGGTAGACCGACCGCGCTTCGCAGTAGAGACAGGACCACGACGATGCGCGTGAAGCTCGTCGCCAGCATCAGGATCGAGGGCACCAGCGAGAGCACGGTCATCGCGACCAGCAGTTCGAGCGAGAGCGCGAACTGGCTGTTGCCGTTGGATGCCTGCCCGTCGCCAACCTTGACCGAGATATCCGACTGCCCGGTCGTCGAAGAGCAACCCGCGACGACGAAGACGACGAAGGCGAGCATGAGGAGGAGGCCGAGGCGACGGCGGTTCATCGAACGCGGCCCCCGTTGAGGAATGCCGCGAGTCGGCCGGTCAGAATATCGAGCGGCCACGCGGCCGAGGTCAGGGACGAACGGAGTGTCGGCTGCGCCAGTCGACCTAGCTGCGGCTGCGCCGGCCGGTTGGCCGCCCCGAATGCTCCGGGGGCGGAGGCGGCCTCTTCCTCGCGCGCGGGAGCTTCAATAGCGTCCAGTTCCGCGGCATCGAGTTCCGCGAGCGAGACCATCCCGCTCGGGGTGAGCCCCACGACCAACCGGCGGTCTCCGATTGCGACGAGGTGCAGAGACGCCTTTGGCGCGAGTGTTCGCGACTCGAGGACTTCCAGCCGCCCGCCTCGCTTCTGAGCCCCGGCCCCCATCTTGCCGAGGAACCGCAAGGTGATGAATAGGAGGGCCAGGACGATCGTGACCTTGGTGATCAAGTCGACCCAGTTCATGCCACCCGTCGTGTCGCCGCTGCCCCAAACGCTGCCCACGCCAGTCGAGGCGCTGAGCACGTTGCTCGCGACCGGCTGTCCGCCACCGGCGGCCGATAGCGGATGCAGCATCCCGATCAGGGCCACAGCGGCCAGTCCGGCAAGGCACGCAATTGCGGCAACCCGTCGTCCCGAGCCCGCACGGCGCATCACGACCCTCCGCGCCATGGGGCGGTTCGCAACGGCCGGGCGGCCCGTCATCGGCATGTTCAGCGACCCGTCGGCTGCAGACGCTGCTGCCGGGCCACGACGTCGGTGATGCGGACGCCGAAGTTCTCATCGACCACCACGACTTCGCCCTGGGCAATCGGCCGGCCGTTGATCAGGATGTCGACCTTCTCGCCGGCGAGCTTGTCGAGTTCGATGATCGAACCGGGGGTCAGCGCCAGGACATCTCGGATCGGCAGCGTCGTACGACCGATCTCGACCGCGACCTGGAGGGTCACGCCGAGGAGCAGGTCGATGTTGTAGCCCGGCTGGCCGATCGGAGAGGCCGTCAGTTCCGGCATGAGCGCCGGTCGGACGTTGGCCGGCGGCGGGACCGGGACGCCACTCCCAAACGACGCGGCCGGAGCGGCCGGAGCGGCCGGAGCGGCAGGTGCGGGCGCCGCCGGCCGTGCCGCCGCGGGAGCTTTGAACTCCTGGGCACGCTGGGAAACTGGGGTCGCTGGCGGAGGCGGCGTTGAAGCGGCCTCGGCAGACAGTGCCTGGAGAGCGACGATGTGGGCGGAGAGCTCGCCGGCGACGGCCTCGTCGTAGGCTGAGATCAGGGTCAGTTCTTCGTTGTCCACCGACGTGATCTGGATCCGGAGGAGCAACATCGGGGCGTCTGGGCTGGCCGGTTCGACCGCCGGACCAAGGCCCAGGCCCTCGCCGAGGAGCGACTCGAAGGCGCCGTCCATCCCGTCGAGGAGCAGCTCCTGGAGTCGCTCGGCCACGTAGGTGTTGCCGCCGATCTTGTCGCCCGTGTCCGGATCGAGGGCGGCCCAGGCTCCGCGCCTGTCTGTACCGAGCAATTCGAACGAACGCGCGCCGATCAGGGGCGTCGGGGCTTCGGAGAAGTTCATGTGCCCGACCGTCAGATCGCCGATCGTGACCGGGCAGAGGGCATCGGCGGAGATAGCTTCGGCGATCGCCGAGCGGAGCATCCCCCACAACGGCAGGATCGATGCGCCGGCGCCAAGCGAGGCGCCGTCCGCCGGCTTCCAATCGAAGGATTGCCAGCTCATGTCAGGCCTCCATGGGCGCGAGCGGGGTCACGAGGCGCAGGGCGATGCGATCACCGACTCGACCGGGGATCGCCCACGCCTGGGCCTGATCGGAAACCGCAACGAGGACAGGCTCGTCGAAGTGCTCGTCGAACCTGATGACGTCTCCGGGCCGCAGCTCCGAAAGAGCCTCGACCGGGATGTCGACCGCCCTGAATGAGGCGGCGACGGAGATCTCGACCGACCGAACCTCGTTCTCGAGGATGTCGCGGACGGCCGAGCTGCCGGAGACTGCGCGCCGCTGTGCGTACCACATCGTTGCGGCGAGTCTTGGAAGGAGCGGCTCCAGGGATGAGTACGGATAGCAGATGGTCATCGGGGCCGTCTGGCCGGCGAAGCGAAGTTCGTAGGTCATCACTGCAACGACATCGGCAGGCGCCGCGATGCGCAGGAGGATCGGCGTCAAGGCCGATTCGGTGACTGACACATCAAGGGTCTGGAGGTGAGACCAGCCTTCGTTGAGGGCGTGGGGCAGATGCCCGACGACGCGAGCAATCAGGTCGGCCTCGATTGGAGTCGGCTCGTTGCGCTCGGCCGGTATGCGCCCGGGCCCGCCGAGGAGGCGATCCACCGCAGCCAGCGCGAAGCCCATGTCCATGTCGATCATGAAGGGACCGCCCAGGCCCGGGCTGGACATGACCACCAGCTGCGTGGGGAGGCTGAGCTGGCTGACGTAGTCGTCGAAGATGAGCTGGNNCGACGGAAGTCGTAGGTCTTGACGATCCGACCGTCCGAACTGAGGGACGGCGGCTGGTCTTCGGTCGGCAGCGAACCATCCGCAACCGCTCCGAGGAGCGCATCGATTTCGGCCTGCGACAGCATGGTGCGTCCCGCCTACTGCATTACGAAATCGGTGAAGAAGACATCGATGACTTCGGTCTCGCCCAGGATGTTCCTGGCGGCCACCAGCAGTTCCGCCTTGAGCTTCGCCCGCCCGTCGACGGTCGTGAGGGTGGCGGAGTCGTGAGAGGAGACCGTCGTCCCGACGGCGTCGATCAGGAGCGGGACGGCATCCGTGTAGGACGCGAGTTCGGTCGTCTCCTGCTTTGTGCGTTCGGTGCCGTGCAGCTTGTAGAAGCTGGCAGCGCTCGGCCGCATCTCGATGGTCACTCCGATCTTTGCGTACTTGTAGCCGCCGGGTGTGACTATCGAAAGGTTCACGACCTTGTCTTCCAGAGCGAGCATCGGGCCGAACTCGCTCGGGCCCGGATTGGGAATGGCCGGCGGAGCCTTGCTCGCTGCGGACATTTGAGTAAAGACCAACGCTCCGGCTGCGGCCAGCCCCAAGGGCACCCCCAGGGCAAGAATTGCGCGACGTCCTCGCGGGATTGGGAGTTTCACGGGCGGTACTCCAGGTGCTTGTCGGAGCGGCCGGCTTCGGCTGCCGCGGCGGTGATGCGTCTCATCAGAAAGTGGGCAGCGCGGCCGGGGCCGGCGATGCGCCGGCGTCCGGCGGATAGAGGATCACGATGTCGACGCGGCGGTTCTTGGCTCGCGAGGCATCGTCCGTGTTGGGCTTGAGCGGGTTGTACTGGGCATTGCCCAGCGCCGAGAGCCGGGAGGGATCCATTTGCATGCCGGCCATGGCCTTGAGGACGGACAGAGCGCGAGCGGTCGAGAGATCCCAGTTGCTGGCGTACAGGATTCCGTCGGGTGGCTGGTCGTCGGTGTTGCCTTCGATCCGGACCTGGTTTGGCAGTGGCTTGATGATGGTCACGACCTGGTGGACCACATTGAGGGCGTGTTCGTCGAGGTTGGCGCGCCCCGAGGAGAAGAGCAGCGCATCGTTGAGCCTGATGACGATCCCTTGAGGGGCCATGCCGACCTCGATCTCGCCACCCAGCCCCTGGCCGATGGCATAGTCCTCTAGGGCCGCCTTGATTGCATTGAGGTCCGACTGGACGGGGCTCGTTCCGGACGCGCTCTGGTCCTGCTGGACGGTCGTGTCCTGGCCGTTGTTGATGCTGATCGCCTGCTGGCCCTGCATGACGTCGGCGTTGAAGGCGGCCGAGACGGACTGGGCCAGGGCAATGAACTTGCGGACGTCGGTGGTGCTGATCGCGTACATGACGACGAAGAGCACGAAGAGCAGCGTGATCAAGTCGGAGTAGGTCAGGAGCCACCGCTCGTCGTTGTCGTGAGGGGACTCCGCGTGGCCCCGCTTGCGTTTGGCCATCAGGCGGCCTCCGCCATGGTCGGCGCGGCGGCATCCTTGTCGGCGGCCGGAGCGGTTTCGGGCTCAGGACCCGCGTGAGCGGCCAGCTTCTGGGCGACGATGCGGGGATTGTCGCCCGCCTGGATCGCGAGAATCGCGGCCAGGGCCAGATGGCGCTCCTTGGCCTCTTCCAGATCCTTGCTCTTGAGGTTTGCGGAGACGGGCAGCCACAGGATGTTCGCGGTGCCGACGCCGAAGAGGGTGGCGATGAATGCGGTCGCGATCGACTCGCCGAGGCCGGACGGATCGGCGAGGTTCGCGAGAACGCTGACGAGGCCCATGACGGTTCCGAGGACGCCGAACGTGGGCGAGTAGCCGCCCATCTTGGCGAACATGTCGATGCCCCTCATGTGCCGGGCCTGCATCGACTCGATCTCGATCTCGAGGATCTCCTCGACTGTGTCGGGTTCGAGCCCATCGATGACCATTTGCAGGCCGTGGCGGATGAAGGGGTCTTGGACCGCCTCGACCTCGCCCTCGAGGGCGAGCAAGCCCTCGCGGCGCGCTCGCTCGGCGAACTTGATCAGCATCTCGCGGATCGTCGTCATGTCGCTGACGCGCGGCTTGAGGCTCATGCCGAGCAGCTTCGGGAAAGTCATGAACTGCTTCAGCGAAGTCGAGGCGATCGTCGCCCCGAAGGTGGCGCCGAAGATCAGCAGGATCGCGGACGGGTTCAGGAATGCCGCCGGCGATCCGCCGTCGAGAACATCGGCGACCATCATGGCGCCGAGGCAGATCATGATCCCGAGTCCACCATCCATCGCTTGCGCTTAGCCTCGTGTGGTTTCGGTGTAGGGGTGCAGGCGCGCCCGGTTGGGATGCTCGTACTGAGCCGGGTCGTGGTCCGTCGGCGGGTCGTAAGCGCGACGACCGCCAAAGCGCGAGTCCACGTGGAGCGAGCGCTGGTAGTAGTGGAAGCGTGTCGCCACCTCGGTGGCGGTCTCACGGACGAGCATCTTCTTGCCGTCGGCAAGCGTGATGATCGTGTCCGGCATCTCCTCGATGACCTCGATTCGATCAGGGTTCACGAGAAAGGGCGTTCCGTCGGGACGCGTCAGCGGAATCATGCTCAGGCCAGGCTGCCGGTCAGGGCAAGCCGCATCAGCCCCGCCCGGGATCGGACGTTGAGCTTGCGACTGAGGTTGGCGCGATGGGCTTCGACGGTCTTGACAGAGAGGACCAGCGACTCGGCGATCTCGCGGTTGGAGAGGCCCTGGCCGATGAGGTACAGCATTTCGCGCTCGCGCGGGGTGAGCAACGAGACCGGGCCCTCATCAACGAGGGAAGCTTCGAGCGGTTCGTTGACGCTTGGGAAGCCGGCGACGATCGGGCCCATGCCGTCCATGACCCGGCGGATCACCACCAGGAAGGTGTCTCGATTGACGTTGTCCATGAGCATCGCGGCGTCGGCGCCGACGGCGAGGCAGTCGTTCGGGGAGACCTCACGGCCGCGGGTGACGAGGGCGATGAGCCTGGGACGAGGCCATAGGGCCGCCAGCAAGCGGCAGACCTCGGGCCCCTCGGCCGGGACGAAATCGAACAGCACGAGCTGCGGATGCACGTCCGACGCAAGCCGGAAGGCCTCGTAGACGGATGCCGCGCTCGCGACTTCACAGGCCGATCCGCTGGTCAGCATCGTCGAGACACCGAGGCGGACGATTTCGGCCTGATGGATGATCAGGGCATGGGTGACGACACGTGCGGGCCTCGGCGGCGCCGCAGCCGAGCGACCCGCCCCCCGACGGTCCTGCACGGGATAGCTGGCGATCGACATTTGGCCAATCCTTGGGTTACTTGTCTGGCTGGCGGACGAGCAGTCCGGCAGGTGGTGCTGGACTCGTCCCGCTTTCTGGCCCGAAGCATTCGGCAGGGAGGTCGTGTAGGTGTATTCCCGGGTTGAGCCAATCAGTCGGGGAGTGACCGCTGACGTGGGCTGGCGGCCGTAGGTACTGCCACTCTCAGGGGGTCTCGATGGCCCAACCGGGGCTGCTAGGCGGGCGGGTGTTCGTGTCATAGCCCATAGTTCAGTATTGACTGAACTTACTGAACGGACTACGGTCCGACGGAGCCCATCTCGCCGTCGGTCATAGACCGCGACCTGGGACGTCTCCGGAGGCAGACTGCATGGACGACGTACTGGGGCAACCACGGGCGACTCGGGCTTCCCGCATCTCCGCGGAGCGGTTCGTGGAGGAGATCGGGCTGGTCTTCGACTCGATGCATCTGCCGCGGATGGCCGGCCGGGTTCTCGGGGCGATCCTGCTCGGTCCAGTGGACGGGCCGACTGCCGGCGATCTCGCCGAGACGCTTCAGGCGAGCAAGGGCTCCATCAGCAACATGACCCAACTGCTTATCCACTACCGCTTCGTCGGGCGCACGGTGCGAGCCGGCGATCGGCGCGACCGCTTCGTGATCAAGTCCGGCGCCTGGGCACGGATGATGCTGTGGCGGCTCGAGCTTCTGCAGAGACTGCAAGAGCTCGCCGGCGACGGCCTGGAGTTGCTCGGGCCGGAAGGCAATCCAGAACCGCTGCAGGAGGTTCGCGACATGTACGCATTCCTGGAACGTGAGCTGCCCAAGCTCTTCGAGCGATGGGAAACCGAGCGCCCGAACGCCCGAACGGATACCTCCAAGGTGACCGCTTCAGAGGTCGCCTTGGCGACCGCTCCGGAGGTCGCCCAATGACGGCCGCCATCGAGACCCACAAGCTGACCAAGTGGTACGGCCAAAAATCGCGCGGCATTATCGACGTCGATCTGGTCGTGGAGACGGGCCAGATCTTCGGGTTCCTGGGACCCAACGGCGCGGGCAAGTCGACCACGATCCGCCTGCTCTTCGACCTGATCCGGCCGACGAGCGGATCCGCCCAGGTGCTCGGGCTGGACATCCACCACGACCGCCTGGCGATCGACCGGCGGGTCAGCTACGTGCCCGGCGAGCTGTCGCTGTACGGCGATCTCACCGGCCGCCAGCTCCTCACCTACCTCGGCAATCTCCAGGGCAGCGTCGATGCCGACTATCGGGAGAAGTTGATCCAGCGCCTGGATCTGGACACCCGCAAGCGCATCAAGAGCCTGTCGCGAGGCAACAAGCAGAAGGTCGGACTTGTCGCGGCCTTCATGATCCGGCCCGAGCTGCTCATTCTGGACGAGCCCACGGCCGGGCTCGATCCCTTCATCCAACTCGAATTCGAGCACCTCTGCGAAGAGGCTCGGAGCGAGGGGCGGACGGTCTTCATCTCATCGCATCAGCTGCCCGAGGTTGAGCATCTGTGCGACCGAGTCGGCATCATCCGTGAGGGCCGGCTGCTGGCGGTCGAGTCGATCGCGGCGCTCAAGGAGCGCGCCCTGCGCCGGCTGGAGATCGACTTCGGTGGGCCGGTGAAGGCGGAAGCCTTCGCCAATCTACCGGGCGTCCGTGACCTGACCGTCGAAGGGGCCGTCCTCAAATGCACCGTCATGGGCAGCCTGGACGCACTCGTGAAAGCCGCCGCCAGGTTCGAGGTCCGAAGTCTGCGCAGCATCGACACGAGCCTCGAAGAGATCTTCCTGGCGTACTACGGAGCCGGCGACGGAACCTCGGCCGACGCGCAGGCGGGCAAGGAGGCGAGTCATGCTGCTGCGTAACGTCTTCACCAAGACGGTCCGCGATCTGCGCTGGCCCACGTTCTGGATCGCCCTGGGAATGGGCGCGATGACCGCCTATTTCGCGATCCTCTTCCCCACCTACTCGAAGATCCTCGACGTCCAATCCTTGATGGCAAAGATGGGACCACTGGCCAAACTCTTCGGCGCCAGCGGCGACATGAACACACTGACCGGCTTCCTCCACCTCGAGCTCTTCTCGATGATCCTGCCGGCATTGATGGTCGTCCTGACCGCGGGGATCGGCAGCGGCTTCACGGCGGGCGAGGAATCGCGCGGCACGATCGACGTGCTCCTCTCCTACCCCGTCTCGCGACGACGGATCGTTCTCGAGAAGTCCCTCGCGGTCTTCCTTGCATGCATCGTCGCGGCCTCGATCACGTGGCTGTGCGGCGTGGTTGGGGCGGCGATCAGTTCGAGCGCGCTGCCCGCGGACAAGCTGGCCGCAGCCTGCGTGATGCTCGTGCTTCTCAGTCTCGCATTCGGCTCAATTGCGCTCGCGATTTCGGCCGCAACCGGTAACCGCGGCGCCTCCATCGGCGTGGCCGTCGGGCTGCTCGTTGTCTCCTACCTGATCGACGGCCTGGCCAACATCGTAGACGGCCTCAACTCGATCCGGTGGATCTCGCCCTTCAAGTACTACATGGCCGGCGATCCGCTCAGAAACGGCATATCTCTGGGTGATGCCGCGGTTCTCGCCGGCATCACGGCCGTCTTCTTGATCGTCTCCTTGATCGCCTTCGATCGACGGGACCTGGCCTCCTAGGTTCGCTCCGCGCTTCTCGCCAGGCGGCGGCCGCCCTTCGGGCCCGGCCGCCGCTTCCAATGTCCAGGCCGCGCTCCATTCCTTGTGCCGGCTACGCCGAGAGTGGCGCGCCGTGGCCCTCTCCGGGCCGAGTTCCGCGATCGCTCTGGCCGGCTTCGCGCGATAGCTGCCAATCCGTTCCGCCTGGCGGCCCGCAACCTCCAGGCAACCCAACGGCAGCCGGCCCGCAACTGGCCCAGTGCGACCCGCAACCGCCGCGTTCCCCATCTGATACCGCCGCGCTGCTGTATTGCGGTGCCGGATAACCGATTCTCCATCCACGCACAGAAGCCCTCCGGCCAAATGCCGGGTTCAGGCCTGCCAGTTGTGCGCGAACAGGAGGACCGCGATGGCCGCCGCGCCAGGGACCGAAATGAAGCGAACCCTGACGATGACCGGGCTGACGATTAACGCAATGGCGCTCATCGCGCCGGGTGCGTTTCTGTGGACGACGTTTCAGGCTCAGGTCGTTCAGCAGAATGGCGGATTGACCACCGCGTCTGACATGGTCCCCGGATTATTGTTCGTTCTGGTACTCGCCTTCTTGACCGCGCTCTCGTATTCGGAGCTCGCGAATCTCTATCCTGAGGCGGGGGCGGGTTCGTCCTACTACTTCGCCGAAGCCGCATTCTTGGGCCGCGAAGAGCAGATCCACTACAAGTTTGCCCGGCTGGCGAAGTTTGTGGTTGGCTGGATATCACATCTATACTACTGGATCTATCCGGGCATCATGGTCGCGTTCACGGCGACGCTGCTCGTGTTCATCCTTGGGCAATTCGGCGTCGCGCTTAATCAGCCCCTTGAGATAGGCGCCGCTTTCGCCTTCTCGGCAGTCGTGGGCCTGATCGCCTATCGCGGCATTTCCGGATCGACGATGACGGCCGTCGTCATCAACGCGATTCAGCTGACCGCCCTGGTTGCCTTTGCGATTCTTGCGATTGCATTCCGGCTGACTCATCCCGAACTGTCATATGCGCATTCGGGTCTGGGATCTGTGGTTCTTCCTCACAACCTCACCAACGTCATCTTCCAGGGCACCATCGCCATCTTGCTGCTGGTGGGCTTTGAGTCCGTCACGGCTCTCGGCGGCGAGGCGATCAACCCCAAGCGAGATGTGCGTCGCGCAATTCTCCTCTCCCTGGCAATCCAGGGCGGAGTCGCATACATCATCGAGTACGTCGCAGCCAACTTCTTCGTGAATAGCGCAACTGTTCCTTCCGCCGCCAACGGTTACGCCGCCGCGGCTGCCTCCGGGTGCTCCGATCGGCGACATGATTCGGCAGATCGGCGACACGATGCTGGGCGGCTCAGGCTTCCTGCTCGTGATCATCCTTGCGGCGACGGTGCTCATCGCCCTGATCGGCACCACTCTCGCCTGCCTCAACACTGGCGTTCGCATCACCTACGTCATGGGCCGCGACAAGGAAGTCCCGGGCATCCTCGGGATGCTCCACTTTCGCCACGCTACGCCGCACTACGGCGTCATCGCCCTTGCCGCCGTCTCGGCGGTGCTCGGCGGATACGCCGTACTCTCGGCCGACAACCTGCTCCAGATCACACTTGCCAGTAACACAGGAACCTTCCTGGTCTACGGGATGACTTGCGCTCTTGTGCTGGTCGCCTTCGGCCATGAGCACAAGAGGACACATCGTGAAGCACGTGATCAGTTCCAGTGTTGGGTCTCATAGCAAACCTGGGCATGCTCGTCGGAATCGTATATATGAGCGTGTCGGCCGGTGGCTCCACTCAGACGGACACACTCATCGCACTTGGCATCGTTGGTGTGTGGATCCTGGTCGGGGCCGCTTGGCTCGTCTTGAACTCCATGTCAACCAAGACGAGTCTTCTCGTCAAACCTCAAACCGTGACCGGCCCAGAACTGTAGTTCGCTCGCACCTGGTCAATTCCGAAACCGCGCCGATGGCCCCGACAGCCGCGGCGCGGTTTCACCCAATCCCGAGGCAGCTATGATTGTTGTCACGATCACTGTAGACATCTGAGATGAAATGCAAGCCGTGACAAGCACACTCGCCGTCGAATATGCGGGCTTGACCGTCATCGGTCATGTGCGCGAACACAACGAGGATCGACTCGGCTGGGTCGCGTTGGATGGCGGGGCTCCGTTCGTCACGCCGCCTGAGGAGCACGCACTCACACAATCTGTCGCCACATCTGACGTCGGTCTTGTCTTTGCCGTCGCCGACGGGTTGGGCGGGTACGGCGGTGGCGAAGTCGCATCCGGCATGGCGGTTGAAGCGAGTCTCAGCCAGGCCCAAAAGGGTCTCGCCAACGGAAGCCGCGTGCCCGGAGCCATCAGGGATTCCTTCAACAAAGCAAACGGGGCAATTCTCGATGCGGCGCTCTCGGGCAAGGGTGGCCGCAAGATGCAGTCCACGCTTAGCGCCCTGGTAATCACGCCGGGGGAGGCACACCTGGGTCATGTCGGGGACAGCCGCGTTTACCGTCGTCGAGAGGGCGAATTGGAGCTGCTGACAACGGACCACAGCCAGGTCATGGAGCTGCTGCGGATGCACATCATCACGCCGGAGCAAGCTATTGAACACCCGGCTCGCTACGCGCTGACGCGCTCCGTGGGCGGAAACCTCATGGTCCGGATCGACATCCGCAGCGAGCGTCTGGAGCAGGACGACACATTCCTGCTGTGCTCCGACGGCCTTTGGAGCAACGTCACGTCCAGTGAGGTCGCCGAGGCGCTCAACCTGCAGCCGGATGACGCTTGCAAGCAGCTTGTCGACCTCGCCCTGGAGCGTGGCGGCGACGATAATGCGACGGCCATGGTCGTCTGCGTTCGGGAGGCCGGGCAGCGGCCCGAGGCGCCGCAAGGATGGCGGAGGTTGTTCTCGTGACCACGGCTGAGCTCCAACCGGGCGCGAAGCTAGACCAGTTCACGATCGTCAAGGCCATCGGCCATGGCGCGTTCAGCGATGTCTTCCTGGCCGAGGATCCGAACGGCCGCCAGGTCGTCCTCAAATGCCCCCACGAATCGATCATGGGCGACGTTTCGACGTTCGATCGCTTCCGCCGCGAGCTGGACATCTCAAAGCACTTGCACCACCCGGGCATCCAGCGCCCCATCGAGTTCACTTCCGATCGCAGCCGCCCCTATATGGTCATGGAGTACATAGACGGGGAGACTCTGCGGGCCCTCATTTCTCGCGAGAAGCGCCTCTCGGTAGAGAAGGCCGTGGACTTCGGCGAGCAGCTGGCCTCGGCAATGGCTCACGCCCATTCCCAGGGAGTGGTTCACCGGGACCTCAAGCCCGAGAACGTGCTCGTGACGCAGGACGGGAAGCTGGTCGTCACGGACTTCGGCGTTGCCTTCATGGCCGGCGCCAGAAGATTGACGTGGCGTTGGTTCTCTACGGCCCTCGGAACGCCGGACTACATGTCGCCCGAGCAGATCCAGGGCAAACGCGGCGATGCCCGTTCGGACGTATATGCCATCGGGGTGATGCTCTACGAGATGCTCGCGGGTCGCGTGCCGTGGGAGGGAGACAACGCTCTCTCGGTGATGAGCCAGCACATCAGTGCGCCCGTTCCGCCGTTGCACGCCATCAACTCGGCGGTTCCGCCGCCCATCGAAGGGATCATCCGAAAATGCCTGCGGAAGAACCCTGACGAACGCTACGAAGACGCCACCTCGCTCGAGTCGGACCTGCAGAACTGGCGAGACCTGCCCCTGACCCAGTTCATTTTCGGTGACGAGCAGATCATCGCGCCGCCGGCAAATTCGGACCTCCGGCTGGTCCTGCTGATCTTCGGGATCAGCGCCGCATTCCTGACCGGCAGCATCTTCTTGATCGTAGTCGCATACCTCATCAACCATGCCCACTAGTAGCCGCGCAGGCGCCCCGGAACCGCGCGGGAGGGAACAGATGCCTCACAAGTCACGACGCACAACCGATGGTTCGAGTTCGGATGTGATCGGCCACGCCGCATACCCCGAGGCGTCGGCGGTGGGCGGCGCGGCCGCGACCTCCAGCGACGTCGACCGCCGGGCAGTCGAGCGCGTCCTCGCCGGAGTGCGTGAGGCCGGAGTGCAGCAAGTGGAACTGCAGTTCGCCGACGTCACCGGCGCCGTCAAGACCGTTGCCGTTCCAGCCCGGCGCATCGCCGCGGTCCTGGCCGACGGCGAGTGGTTCGATGGCTCGGCGATAGAGGGCCTGGCTCGCGAGGTCGAGTCGGACATGTACCTCCGTCCCGATCCCACGACCTTCTCGATCATGGAGCCGGCCGGCGTCCCGTGCGCCCGGCTGATCTGTGAAGTCGTTACGCCGAGCGGCGAGCCCTATCCCGGTGACGGCCGCGGGACGCTCCGCTCGCTCCTGGACCAGGCCGAGTCGGCCGGTCTGGGGTATCTCGTCGCGCCCGAGATCGAGTTCTTCCTTTTCCCTGCAGATTCGATCGGCCCGCTGGCAGACGACCCGAGCAGCTACTTCGAACGGAGCCGAGGCCGCTCGCGCCGAGTCGAGCTGGAGATCGTGGCCTC
>PMIE01000051.1:0-278 GCA_003156975.1 Chloroflexota bacterium
GTCATTGTTCTCCTCGATCCGTGATTCCGGTCGGTGCTTCGCGCCGGGGCACATCGACGATGATACGCGTGCCGGCGCCGGGCTCGCTCTGGACGTCAAGCCGACCACCAACCGACGAGGCACGGGCCCGCATGTTCACAAGCCCCTGATGGCCCGCGCCACGCGGCATTGTCTGGTCGAAACCGACGCCGTTGTCGCTGATTATCAGTCTGACCGAACCATCCTCGGTCTCGACGTGAACGCTGCCCTGAGTCGCCTTGGAGTGGCGGGCGATGTTG
>PMIE01000051.1:289-5217 GCA_003156975.1 Chloroflexota bacterium
AGGCCGAAGATGAAGTTGCGGATGTCGCGGATCGATTGATCGAGCGAATCGATTGCCCGCTCAACGCGCGCCTTGGCGTCGGTCGGGTCTTCCGCCATCAAGTCCGGCACGTCCTCGAGGGAAAGCCCCACGGCGTAAATGCTCTGGATGATGCCGTCATGGAGGTCGCGCCCGATCCGCTCGCGCTCCTCGACGATTGCCAGCCGCTGGACCTGCTCATGGAGCCGCGCATTCTCAATGGCGATGCCGGCGTGCAGCGCGAACATCTCCACCAACCGCTCGTCGTCCTCGGTGAAGTCGCCCGACGGTTGCTTGTTGGTCAGATACAGCCGGCCGATCGATCGACCCTTCGCCCCGATTGGGACGCCCAGTAGCGAGCCCATCGACGGATGGTTTGGCGGGAAGCCGTAGCGACGGCTGTCGGTACCGATGTCGTGGACTCGGACGGGTTGAGTTTCGCGGGCGATGATGCTGAGCAGGCCGTAGCCGTGGGGTGGCGGACCGATCCGCTCGCGCTCCGCCCGGCTGACGCCGCTGGTGATGAAGCGCTCGATGCCGAAGTCCTGATCGACGATGCCGAGGGCGGCGTACTGGGCGTGAGCCAGTTCACGGACGCGATCCGTGATGAGTTGCAGGACGCGGTCCAGATCCAGCACTCCGGCGATGCCGCGGGTGGCCGTATCGAGCGCCGCCAACTCATCCGTGGCCTGGCCGGCCCGGGCCCGCGACCAAGCGGAGCCGAGAACGATCTCCAGACCGCGGGCACATTCGTCGACCGAGAAGACCGCCGCGGGCGGCGCGTCGAGCAGAAGCGTGGCCAGGACTCGATCGCCGAAGCGGAGCTTGTAGGTTCGCAAACCCGCAGTCTCGGCCGTCTGCTCGATCAAGCTGCCCGTTCGCATCTCGACCTCGGTCAGCGGCGGAGCAGCCACGTGGAGGTGCCCGCCGTCGAGCCCCGAACTGGCGATGACCCGGCCAAATGCGGCGCCGAGCTGGGAGTGACTCTCGGGGCCTGGATGATCCTGCCAGGCCTCCAATGCCTCGGACATCTCGCGCAAGCCGAGCAGGCCCGTCGAGTCCTGGCTGGCATTGGGCGTGGAATGCGGGGCGCTCATCAGTTGGAGCCTAACAAACCGGCACGAAAGCGTCGCTACCCCTGTCGGATGTTGCGGGCGGGACGGCAGGCGCGGGAAGCAAACCCATTGGCGCGGGAAACGAACCCATCGAGCTGGACCCGCGTCGCCCGGCCTGCGGGGACCTTAAAGCCCGCCGGAACGTGCCGGACGTCCCTTGGCCCTCACCGGGACCGCGCCCACGCTTGCCGAACACGAAAGACCGGTGGCACTCCAGCGCATCAACCGGACGGACAGAGCCCGATGCCCAAGATCGAAACCATATTGCTCGCGACCGATGGGTCGGCGGCGTCCGAAGGCGCCAGTGGCGAGGCGATTGACCTGGCCGTCCAGGTGGGGGCGCGCCTGCTCGTAGTCAGTGTCCTGGGCGCATCTTCTCGTCCGTCGGAGGCTTCCGCGGAGACCGCGGGTCCCGCAGATTCACGCGACTCCCTCACGAACAAGGCTCAGGCCATCGTCCAGCGCGCCAAGGCCGCCGGGGCCGACGCGACCTTCCTGGTGTGGGACGGCGATCCGGGCGAGGCCATCGTCGCCGCCGCGGACTCGGAGAACGCGGACCTGATCGTCGTCGGTTCGCACGGCCGCAGCGGCGTCAGCCGGTTCCTGATCGGCTCAGTCTCAGACCACGTGGTCCGCCACGCCCATTGCCCGGTCATGGTGGTTCGGGGCAAGACCGAGGCTCCGAAGCACTGATCTCTGCGGCGACTTGGGCGCCGCCTCAGGGCTATCCCCTATGGGCCATCGACATCGCCTTTGGTCTCCAGTACCGTTGGCCATAGTTGGTGCTTCCGTCGGCGTATCCTGAGCTGGGTCCGTCCCGCCCACTCTCCATCGCGTCTGCCCCCTGGCAGCCGGTGATACCTGGCATGAGAAGGTTCGTCAACGCCACCGACGTGTGTGGCATGAGCACGCTGGAGGTGCAAGTCCATGGTCCCTCCCGTCAGCGACCCGCGGTGGCGCAGCATCGTCACTGGAACCATTGCTTTCGAACCGACGATGCTGGCCACCCAGATTCTCATGGGGCGCCTCCTGGCGAGCGTCCGGAGCGATCAGTCCCAGGACAACGTCTCGCGGGCGATTTCCGACCTGCGGGCGTTCTTCGAAAAGTACGAGACGATCGCCGCCATCGATCTCGCTCTGATCTTCTGCTAGGAGACCCCGATGATAACCAACGCCCTCTGCACTCTAGAGGAGACCCGGGCGAAGATCGCATCGGGCGGCCACCTCCTTCTCGCCGGCGACGAGCACCTCCTCCGACAGCTGCCTCGTGGGACCTGGATCGGCGGTACGATCCCCTACTTCATGGCGGCCGCGGGTGGGACGCACTCCACCGCTCTCGTCTTCGTGACCGAACTACCGCCGGAGGCCGCGGTCAATTCGATCCGCTTCTATGGCGTCGACAAGCTTCCCTCGATCGCCACCGACGCGGCCGACAACGGCTTCTCCGTCATCATCATCCCGGCCGGCAGCGACGCCCACCAGGTCTATGCGAAGGAGGCGGGCACCTACCCGGGCCTCTTCCTCACGCCCATCGTGGGCTGGATCGCCGGCGTTGCGGTGGAGGATATCGGCCAGGTGAAGCCGCTCGTCTTCAATGGCGAAACGGGCGAGGCCTCCGCCGACGCGGCCGTCGTACTCCATGCAAGCCTGCCGGCAGACACCTATGCCCGGGTCGAGATGATCAACCTCTTCCGCCCAGGCAGCGGCTCGAGGATCACCTTCCCGACGGCCAGCTTTGAAGTCGGCACCTGCATCGTGGACGGCGTGGGCGACAACTTCGCCCGCTGGCTTACCGCGCACGAGATCGACACCCGACTGCCTCTGGTCGCCGACTACTGCGGGGCCATGATCAACACGAGCATCCAGGCGGTCGATCCGGCCGCAGGGACCGTCGCCCTTTACGCGCCGGTCTTCCCCGGCATCGACTACGTCGTGGCGGAGCCCATCGGCGACTACGCGGCGGAGTTCAGCAAGGCGGTAGCCAAGAAGACCATGGAGCCGACCTTTGCCTGCAACTGCATCCTCAACTACCTCTACGGCGAGCTCGAGGGTCGCAAGACGGGGGACGTGGCCGGGCCGATCACCTTCGGCGAGATCGCATACCAGCTTCTGAACCAGACGATGGTCTATCTGTCCGTCCGGCCGATGCCGACCAACCCCAGTCGCTACGTCGCTCAGGTCGCAGTTCCGGCGGTGCCTGTGGTGCCTGCAGCACCTGTAGCGCCCGTAGTGCCTGCAGCATCGCAGGACCCCCATTTCCTCCAGCGCCTCGGCCACGCGATGTCGGGGCTCTTCGGACGCCGCTAGGGCAAGTGAGCGGCCGATCGATCGAGATAGAAATGTCGTTGCCCCGGGCCGCTTGCGCGTGGCGCAGTACCAAGGGCGCCTACTACTTCGTGTAAGCGCCTTCGGGGTCGAGCTCCTCGCGGATGAGGCGCATCTCTTCGGCGGTGGGCGGGCGCGTGACCGCGAGTGGTTCGGCGACCTTGGGATCCCAGCCGATCGTCTCGCGGACCTGATCCAGCGTTGCTCCCGGGTGGATCGAATCGAGACGCATTTCGCCCGCGTCGTCGAAGTGGTAGATGCCGAGATCCGTGACGACGACCGACGGCCCGCTGCCGAGCCAGCCCTGCTCGCGCCGGATCCGCGCCGCCGCTTCGGCGCCGCCGAGATTGCCGGGCGAGGTCCGGAAGTCGATNNGATGTTGCCGAAGCGGTCGATCTGAGCGGCGCCGAGAAAGCCGACATCCACCAGGCCGCCCTGCAGATAGAAGCTGAACAGCTCGAACATCGGGACGATGGCGGTGGCGCCGGTGACGATGCTGGGATCCCCGATGCTCAAAGGGAGACGAGGCGGCTTGGAGCCGAAGGCGCCGGACTCGTAGACGAGCTCGAGGGTGGGGGCCACGGTCAGGCGGGCCAGATTTACGGCGATGTTCGGCAGCCCCACGCCGACGAAGCAGACGCGCTGGCCGGCAAGCTCGCGGGCGGCGGCCACGATCATCATCTCGGACTTGGTGAAGGCGGAGGCCGGCGCGGCGGAGCCGCTGGCGGCCGGCTGCCCGACCGGACGCTGCTCGCTCATCGGTAGGTTCCGTAGTCGACCGAACCGGATGGCGCCGTGCCGGAGGGCTTGAGAGCGGCGACCCTTTCGGCGCCGAGTTTCTCAACGTACTCCGCGCGGCCGCTGATGCCGTAGACCCATTCGTCCAGCCAGGCCTGAGTGGTTGTGGCGTCCTTGCTGATCCCTTCCCAATCGCGATAGAAGCGGTTGTCGCGATCGTAGGACCCCTGGACGTACGACGGATGCGCGCCCCAGGGCTCCACCACAACGGCGTCGACGATGAGGCCGGGGATGACTGTCCGGTTCGGGTCGGCGCGGATGACCGCCTCATCGACGAGTTCTTCTACGACGATGATGACGCGCTCGGCAGCGAACGCGGCTTCCTTCTGGCAGCCGAGCAGACCCCACATCTGGGTGTTTCCCTCGGCGTCGGCGCGCTGGGCGTGGACGACGGTCACGTCCGGCTTCAGGGGCGGCACCGCGTATACGGTCTCGTCGCCGTACGGGGAGCGGATCGGCCGGATCAGCGGATTGGCCTTTGGCAGATCCGACTCGAAATACGAGCGGAGCGGGTAGAAGGGCAGGTTTGCGGCGCCGGCCGTGTACCGTCCCACCATGCCGAAGTGGCTGTACTCCTCCAGCTCCAGCGGCGCCGGATCGGCCGACTCCACGCGGCGACGTATGGCGTACAACCCGCCGACCCCCGGATTGCCGAGCCAGCTGAAGATGAGC
>PMIE01000077.1 GCA_003156975.1 Chloroflexota bacterium
TGGCTCCGGCGGTAGGACTCGAACCTACGACATGGCGGTTAACAGCCGCCCGCTCTACCGACTGAGCTACGCCGGAGCGGTGATCGCCGGGTCCGTCGCCGCAGGCGACGACTCGCGATCGATGGCGCCGAGGCGGCGCCGCGCGACAGGATAGCACGGCCTCGACCAGGAGTGAATGCGAAGTCGAATCGGCAGACCGGGGCGTCCCGAACCAGAGTCCCGATGCCGCGGGCTACCCACACAAAGAGGCCCCGCCCGCTGACCACTCAGCTGGCGGGGCCCAAATCGGAAACCTATTCCAGATAGTCCTTGAGCTTGCGCGACCGGGACGGGTGGCGGAGCTTGCGCAATGCCTTCGCCTCGATCTGGCGGATGCGCTCGCGAGTTACGTTGAACTCCTTGCCCACTTCCTCGAGCGTCCGAGCCCGCCCGTCCTCCAGACCGAAGCGCAGCTGCAGGACCCGCCGTTCGCGGCCGGTCAACGAGTCCAGAACCGCCTCAACCTGCTCCTTGAGGAGCTGATGGGAAGCGGCTTCTGCGGGAGCCAATGCCCCCCGGTCCTCGATGAAGTCGCCGAGGTGCGAATCCTCTTCCTCGCCGATCGGCGTCNNGCCTCGGCGATCTCCTCGACCGTGGGCTCGCGCCCCAGCTCCTGGAGCAGCGTCCGGGAAACTCGGATGAGCCGGTTGATGGTTTCGACCATATGGACCGGGATGCGGATCGTGCGAGCCTGGTCGGCGATTGCTCGCGTGATCGCCTGCCGGATCNNGTCCAGGAACGACATGCCGCGGCCTATGTACTTCTTCGCGATCGAGACGACGAGGCGCAGGTTGGCCGAGGTCAGCTGCTCGCGCGCGTCACGCCCGATCCGGACAAGCTCGCCCTTTCGGTGGGCCAGCTTGGTGTTGAGCGGGACTTCCGGGTCCCATCCGAGACGCTTCAGCAGGTCCGCGTCCTGGCCGCCGTCGATCCAGCGCTTCAGGGCGGGGTACGCCACCTCGTCGCGCGTCCAGTTGTAGATGGCGCGCAAACCGATGTTGTCGCGAGAGTCCAGGTCGCCGTTGTGGACGGCGAGGTATGCCCAGTCGAGCAAGGCCAGGTACGACTCGGCCGTGAGCGAGTCGTTGTAGACCTGGACCAGATGGCGGGCCTGCTTGAGAAGGTCCTTTGTGCCATCGGTCGTGGCGTCTTTGCCGGCCTTGATCAGGTGGAAGTCCGCCGTGGGCACCAGTAGATCGGCCGACTCCTCCGCAGAGACGGCGTCGGCGGTCATTCGGGCCGCGTCGGGGCCAAACGGCAGCTTGTAGTGGGGCTTGATCGTGCGGGTCTTCTTCTCGGTGTCGTGGTGGGTCCACTCGTGGAGGGAGATGATCCCCTTCCACGGCTCCTCGACCATCTGCTCCCCGAGTTCGATGGCCTTGGCGAGGACGACCTCTTCCTCGGCCGTGAGGAGAGCGACCTTCCCGATCTCCTTCAGATACATCCGGACCGGGTCGTCGATCCCGATCATGTCGGCCGACAGGGCCTCGAGTTCCTCCTGGGTGGGCTCTTCGAGCGCTGCGGCATCCAGCTTCACCGGCGCATCGCCTACGACGATCGGCCCGGCTGCCGCGTCCTCCTCGACAACCTCGACCTCCCCCGAGTCGTCGTCTGAGGCATCGGGCGCAGGGGCTTCGTCTTCGTCGGCCAGGAGCTCATCCTCGTCGAGTACGTCGTCCTCGGCGGAACGCCGGGTCCGCACGCCCGCCGCCTTTGCTTCTTCCAGATCGGCCTTGCGACGGCCGCCGCCGGAGAGCGCAACTTCAACGAGTTGCTTGTCGAGTGGGTCTGTCATCGGTGTCCTCCAGCGGATGAGAGAAGGCTCGTGTCGTGTCGTCGACGGCCGAGTGATCTGAGTGCGTCGTTCAAGTTGCGTTGGGTTTCCAGGAGACGGGCTTCTGCCTGCGAGTCACCGGCGGCATGGGCCTCCGCAATCTCGCCGGCGTTGAAACGGACTTCTTCTTCGATCCTGTCCGCCTCGAGGGCGAGCAGGCATTGGTCCACTCCGATGCGGACCCGATCGCCGGCCAGTTCGTTCGGATCGGGGCCGCGTTCCGCATACAAAGCAATGGCCAGGCCGTGCAGCTCCGGATCCAGCGCCTCGAGAAAACGCATCCTCTCGAATTGGCCGGTACCGCCGGCTTCACGGTCTCGTTCGCGGTCGGCGAGCATCGCCACCAGGAGCTCGCGCGCCGGCGTGCTCGGTAGCTGCGCTCCCTCCGCCTTGAGGGTATCGGCCACTCTCTCCTGTTGGTCTGGGACGAGGAGCAGAAGTCGAAGCAGCTTTCGTTCGTCGAGCGACACCGCCTTCAGCTCGGCCTTCGTGTCGATGGAGTCCGGGGCCGAAATGATCGCGTCGGCGGTGAAGCGACCGGATGAGCCGGGAGCTCCTTCGCCGCGACCGCCGCGGCCTGTCTGGCCGGCCGACTCCGGAGCCCGAAGCGCTTCCAGAAGAACGCGCTCCTCCACCCCGGTTCGGTGCGACAGCGCCTGAAGGTAGCCGTCGCGGACGACGGGGTCGCGGATTTCGCGCAGTAGCGGAATCAGAGCCGCCACAGCATGCCGCTTGCCCTCCGGGCGACGGACGTCGAAAGAAGTGGCGTAGTAGTCGATCAGGAACTCGATGATCGGCTGGGCGGTCCGGATCGCCTCCCGCCAGAGATCGGGCGTCTCGCGGACAACTTCGTCCGGGTCCTTGCCTTCCGGCAGCCGGGCCACACGGACTCGGGTGATTTCGACGCCGGTCTCCTCGGCCGCCAGCGCCCCGATGAGGCGGAACAACTCCGCGCCACCGATCGAACCGGCGTGCTGACCGGCCGGGTCGACGTCGTAGGCAAGGACGATCTCTCGGGCATAGCGCGCGATCAACGCCACCTGCGCCGGCGTGAGCGCTGTCCCGAGACTCGCGACTACGTTCTCGAAACCGGCCTGGTGGGCCATAAGCGCGTCTGTGTAGCCCTCGACGAGGACCGCTTCGTCGCTCCGGCGCATCTCACCGCGGGCCCGCTCGATGAGATAGAGCGTCCGGCTCTTGTCGAAGAGCGGCGTGGCCGGCGAGTTGAGGTACTTGGGCGCGTTCGGGTCCGCCGCCATCTGCGTGCCCGGCAGCACTCGACCACCTATACCGACGGCCGCTCCACCGGCGTCTCGGATGGGGAAGATGACGCGGCTTCGGAACTTGTCGTAGGAGCCGCGGCCGCTGGCGCGCGCCGTTGCGAGGCCCACTTCCGAGAGCTCCTCCACCGTCACGTTGCGGCGGGCCTGGAGCATCTTGCTCATCTGGTCCCAACCGTCGGGCGCCCAGCCGAGTTGGAACTTCTGGATCGTCTCGTCCGTGAAACCTCGCTTGTGCAGGTATTCAAGCGCCGGCGCACCGACCTTCGACTGCGTCAGGACGGCGTGATAGAAGGCGATTGCGTTCTCCAGCACTTCGTGGAGCCGGGCCTTGCGGGCGTCCTCGCGGCTCGTCCGCTCGTCGATCTCGATGCCTGCCCTGGCGGCGAGCCGCTTGAGAGCCTCAGGGAAGCTGAGCCCGTCGCGGCGCATGACGAAACTGAAGATATCGCCGCCCTCGCCGCACCCGAAGCAATGCCAGCTCTCGCGTCCCGGGGTCACGACAAAGCTGGGCGTCTTCTCCCCGTGGAATGGGCAGAGCCCTTTGTAGGTGGTGCCGGCTTTGCGCAACTGCACCTGCTCGCCGACGATCTCCAGGACCGACAGCTTGCTCTTGACTTCTGCAGCTACCCCTGACGCCAAATCTGCTCTCCTGCCTATCAGACGCTTCGCGCGCCCGTGGCGTTCGCTCGTAATTCGCCGCTTTCCGCCGCCCGACGGACCACCCTGACACAGGTAAGGGCCTGTCAAGTCTTGACAGGCCTTTGCTGGGTAGATTCTTACACCATTTCAGGGCGTTTGTATACCCCTGGGGGGTATTGACATGTCAAGAGGGCCAAGAGCGACGGTTGGTCTACGCGCCGCGCAACCAGCCCGCCCGCGTCTCGCCCGGGGAAAGGCGCGCCAGCAGGCTGAGCACCGGTATCGACGCGGCGAAGATGTCGGTAAGTAGATCCGGCAGGTCCGGCGAAGCCGCGTCGGCATCCGAGAGGGCCCGCCCGAAGGTCACATCCTTGAGCTTGAGCAGCTCGGCACCCGGGTGGTCGGCCGCGTAACCGCGGGGAACGCGCTTGAGGCGCTCGCCGTCTACGGACCCGAAAGTCGCGACGAACTGCGGATCTTCGAGCGCCGCACGAACGCCGGCGAGATCGCGATCAACGGCGGACCGCCAGCCCGCCAGCTGCGCCGGTTCCGGATGCCACACCCCGCCGCCGGCGAATATGTGGCCCGGTTGGAGATGGAAGTACGCCCCGGCTCCCCTGCCCTCGCCAATCCAGGGAAAGCTCGCCGAAACCTGCGTCTTGTAGGGAGATTTGTCGGCCGAGAATCGCGTGTCGCGGTAGATCCGGAAGGGCGACCGCGCCGGATCGGCCCGGAGGGGCATCTGGCGCTCCTCGAAACGCTGCCCAAGCGCCGAGCACAAGGCGGCGAGCGGCTCCTTCAGAAGGCTCTCGTATTGGGCCTTGCGAGGCTGGAACCACGACCGCTCGTTGTTCACGGCCAGATCGGCGAGAAACTGGATAGCCGCGGGAGAAAAGCCGGTAAACGGTGCTGCGACGGCCATCGGTTCACCTCTACGTGCTGGCGAAGCTCGCGCAATTGTCGCAGGACGGCTCCTTGGGCTCGGGATGTATGCGCTCATGGCACTCGGATCGCTCCGCCGCTGCCTGGAGGACTGCCCGCGCTTTCCTTCCTGTGTCTCTACTCA
>PMIE01000010.1 GCA_003156975.1 Chloroflexota bacterium
CTACGGTGGCGACGAATTCGCCCTTCTCCTGACCGGCGCGTCGAGCCTCCATGCCACGGAGGTGGCCACGCGTGTCCGCTCGTCCGTGCGCGACATGGTCCGTGGCTCGGCGGTGGGCGGGTTCGGGGTTCTCGTGACGGCGTCCATCGGATCCGCTCATTGGCCCACCGACGGCACTGCCAAGGCGGATCTCGTCGAGGCCGCGGACGCTGCCTTGTACCGCTCCAAGCGGGGGCGCGCGGCGGAGTCCGGGTCGGAGTCGCCCGCGCAGGCGTCCCGCGGTCCCGACACGGCGCCATCGCTGCTCGACGCGGCCCGCGATCTTCTCGCGACGTCCACGGTCGCGGAAGTGGTCGCGGCCCTGGCCAAGCACGCGGCAGCATTACTGGGCGCGGGTGACTCGTTCGTGGCACTGACTGAGGACGTTTGGTCGGCCGGTGCGGGCGCCGATACGGGCACCGCGGCCGGATCGACGACGGACCCATCGGAACACGAGGGCAAGCCCGCGATGCGCAAGGTTGCAGCCACGGGTGTTTTCGAGGATCGACCGCTGAAGTTGGGTCGCGGCGCCGGCGGCGGCTTGTGGGGACGAGTCTGGCAGTCCGGACAGACCCAACTCGACGACGACGGCGAGGAGCGGCGCATCGCTTTCGCTCTCAAGGTGGACGGCCGGATCGTCGGTCTCGTGGGCGCCTCGGCGCCGGCGCGAGCTACTGTGCTGCGCGACCGCAGCCACGCCGCGTCTCTTCTTTCCGACCTGGCGTCCATCGCCCTGCAGCGGGCTGTGGGCGAGGCGAGCCGACGGCGCCGGTAAGGCGCGGACCCTCCTATACTCCCGCAATGCCACGGCCCAGTAAGCCCACACGAAGGTAAGCGGTGCGCTTGATGTATCTCCACTCCCCGGAACATCTCGGCGCGAGGCCGGGCGGTCGTCGCAGGAGCATCCTTACGGCATTCGCGGTCGCTGGCTTAGTGGCCGTGCTGGCCGTCGGCTCGGCCTGGCACCCCCAGGTCGCCAGCGCGGCACGTTCCAGCATCACGATTCTCGGAGCCTCCGCGGCGTCATTCGATCCCGCCGAGCAGTCCGATGCCGGCAGCGCGCAGGTGGTCTCGCAGGTATTCGAGTCGCTGACTTCCATCGATGTCTCGCTCAAGGTCGAGCCCGCCCTCGCCGCCAGCTGGGAAACCAAGAACGGCGGCAAGACGGTCGTCTTTCACCTCCGCAACAACCTGACGTTCTCCGACGGCTCCGCGCTGACGGCCACGGACGTCGTTGCGAGCTGGATGCGAGTCCTGGACCCGTCCGCCGGGAGCCAGCTGGCCGGGTTGCTCGACGACGTCGCCGGTGCCAGGGCGTATCGCGAGGGAAGCGGTTCGGCGTCCGCCGTCGGCGTCAAGGCCGTTGGCTCGGGCGACGTCGAGGTCACGCTCGTATCGCCGGCCGCCGATTTCCCCTCGATCGCGTCGAGTCCAACTCTCGCGGTCGTGCCTTCGAACATAGACGCCATGCCGTCCGTGTTGCTTGCGGGCACGTTCGTCGGCAGCGGCGCCTACGTCGTCAGCGATCTATCGGACACGGAGACGACGCTGACGGCGAACCGGCACTACTGGGCCGGCACGCCGGCGATCACGACGGTTCATCTCTTGAGCGACATCGGCGGTAAGAGCCCTGTCTCCGAGTTCGAGGCCGGCAATCTCGACTACACCCCGATCTCGCTCTACGATGCCGCCTGGATCACCTACGACGGCAATCTCGGACCGCAGCTTCGCATCGAACCGTCTCCCTCAGTTAGCTACTACGGCTTCAACACCGCCAAGGCCCCGTTCGACAATGTTCACGTCCGCCGCGCCTTCGCCCTGGGCATCGATTGGCGCCGTCTCGTCGCGCTGCAGGCCAACCCGCTCGAGTCGGCCGCGACCGGCATGGTGCCGGTGGGCGTTCCGAACCACAGCGATACCGATTACGGGCCGAAGTTCGACCTTGCGAAGGCCAAGACCGAACTGGCGGCGGCCGGCTTCCCCAACGGCGCCGGATTTCCCAAGATCACGCTGACGACCACCGGAGGAGCAATGGACGCCGGTGTGATCCGGCAACTGCATGACAACCTGGGCATAGACATCGGCTACCAGACGATGGACTGGCCGACATACAACTCCCGACTCCTCGGCGACGCGCCGGCAATGTGGTCGATGGGTTGGGTTGCGGACTACCCCGGAGCAAATGACTTCCTGGGGATCCTGTTGGGAACCGGAGCCACCAACAACTTCGGTAAGTGGACGAATGCGGACTTCGACGCCGCGACGAGCCAGGCGCTCTCGGCGAGCGACGCCACGGCGATGCAGGCGGCCTTCGACAAGGCCCAGTCGATCGTCGCCGACCAGGTCCCTGTCATACCAACGGACTACGGCGCCGGATACGCGCTGGCGGCCAAGGGTCTCCTAGGAGCCGCTCCGAACGGACAGGGCATGGTTCGGTACGCCGGCCTGGCTTGGAGCAACTGATGACCACTCAATATCGATCGGCGAAACGCAGTCTGGCGGTTTCGGTGGCGGCGGGCCTGATGTGCCTCTTGGGTCTGGCGGCGCTCGTTGGCGCTGCGTCGGCCACTTTCGGCGCCGGAACGGCTTCGTCCAGCTTCGCCAAGGGCGTGGTGTTCACCCAGCCCGTCAGCGGCGCGTCCTTCGTAGAGGCGGACATTGTCATCACTCTGCCGGGCGATATCGGGCCTGGGGTGGTGAAGCTCAAGAGTCCGGGATCGCCTCTCAAGTACACCCTGGATACGTCCGCAGGGCAACTGCAGCCGAACACCAAGGTCAGCGCACACTTCCAGTTGCTGTTCGCCGACGGCACCAGCCAGGATGGTCCTGAGATCAAGGTCACCTACACAGACGACCGCTTCACCTGGAAGACGAAGGCCGGTTCGCTGGTCACGCTTCATTGGTACCAGGGCGACGACTCATTCGCGCAGCAGGCGCTCGCCATGGGCGAGAAAGGCATAGCGAAGTCCGCTGCTTTCCTCGGCGTAACCGAGACCGCACCGATCGACTTCTTCGTCTATCCCGCTCAGGCGCCGTTCTACGACGCTCTCGGTCCGGGCACTCGCGACAACGTCGGCGGTGAAGCCAACACGGTCACGAGGACGCTCTTCGCCCTGATTCCGCCTTCGGATATGAATTACGCCAGCACGGTCGTTCCGCACGAGCTGACGCACGTGGTCTTCGATGACGGCACGACCAATCCCTATCACGCTCCGCCACGCTGGCTGAATGAGGGCATAGCCGTCTACCTATCGCAGGGCTACGACAGCAGCGACAAGCAGTTGGTTTCGCAGGCCGCGAGGTCGAAGCCGCTCACCCCGCTGAAGGGTCTGATAGGGGAGTTCCCGACCACTGCGGACGAGTTCTACCTTGCATATGCCGAGTCGGTGTCGGCAGTCGATTACATGGTCCGCAAGTACGGCCAGGCATCGTTCCAGAAGCTGGTCAAGGCCTATACCACCGGCGCGTCCGACGACGAGGCCTTTGTGGCCGCCTTCGGGGTCGACACGACCGCGATCGGCACGGCCTGGCTGGCCGACAACGGCATCGCCTCGACACCCTCATTCGGACCCCAGAAGGCTCCGGC
>PMIE01000024.1 GCA_003156975.1 Chloroflexota bacterium
AGTCGAGCTGGAGATCGTGGCCTCTCTGGAGGCGATGGGCATCCATGTCGAATCGAGCCACCACGAGGTGGCCAGCGGGCAGTTCGAGCTGGACTTGCCGCTGCTGCCGGCGCTCGTCGCCGCCGACACGATCACAACGCTCAAGCCGACGATCAAGGAACTGGCCCGAGAGCGCGGCATGCAGGCCACCTTCATGCCCAAGCCGCTCGCCGATGCCGCCGGATCGGGCATGCACACTCACCAGGTCCTCGTGGACCGGAGCGGCCGCAGCGTCTTCGACGACACCTCGGATCCATACGGACTCTCGGCCATCGCAAAGGCGTTCCTCGCCGGCCAGCTGGAGCACGCTCCGGGCATGTGTGCTCTTGTTGCCCCGGTCGTGAATTCCTACAAGAGGCTCGTGCCGGGCTATGAAGCCCCGGTTGCCGGCAGCTGGGGGCGCCACAGCCGCGGCGCCCTGATCCGTGTACCAACTCCGATACACGGCGCCACCTCCTTGGACGAGGTCTTCGGAACGAGGCTGGAACTTCGCCTGCCGGACCCGTCCTGCAACCCATATCTGGCCTTCACGGCGATGCTCGCCGCCGGGCTTGATGGCTTGGATCGCGGCTGCGAGCTCGGCCCGCCCCTCGAGGAACTCGAGCACGGCTTCGGCGGGAGCGTTCACAGCGTGACCAAGCCACTCCCCGCTTCTCTCGGGGAGGCGCTTGTCGCCCTCGAGGACGACGACATCATCACGGCGGCTCTCGGCAGCGAATTGATGGAGCTATTCCTCTCGGCCAAGACGCTCGAATGGGAGGCCTACCGCCGCCAGGTCACGCCCTGGGAGCGCGACACGTACTTCCAGCGCTGCTGAGAGGCCCCTCACTCGCTCCGCCCTGTCGGAGTGTGGCCTCTATCTGCAACTGTTTCGCGATGTCTTCAGGGGGCGGCTCGATTGCCCGGCCGCAACCGATTCGATACCTTGCCCTCGGCTCATCCAATCGCCTATCGCGCTAAGCTTGTGTTGAGGGCCCTAAGGGCAGCATTCGATCACGGAGGAATAGGTGCGCGTCTCGATCGGGATCGACCTGGGGTCGTCGAGGATCAAGCTCCTTGCGCTCGACGAGGCAGGTGAGTCGCTCGGCGTGACCATGGCCTCCTACTCCACCGACTCCCGCCGAGCCGGATATGCGGAGCAGAACCCCGATCGATGGTGGGACGCACTCCGATTGGCGATGTCGGAGTTGCTGGCCCGGCCGGCCTTGCGCGGCGCGAACGTGGAAGCACTCGGCATGACCGGCCAGATGCACGGCGCGGTCTTCCTCGACTCGGCAGGGGTCGCGATCAGGCCGGCCCTGATGTGGTCGGATGGTCGAGCCGAGGAGGAGACGGCCGAGATCGAGAAGCGGATCCCTCGCGATCAGCTCGTGGCCATCACCGGCAACCGCTCCAACGTGAGCTTCACCGCCCCGAAGATCATGTGGGTGGCCCGTCACGAGCCCGAAACAATGGACAAGACGCGCTGGATCGTCCAGCCCAAAGACGCGCTGCGGGCCCGCCTGACCGGCGAAGTGGGCGGCGACGTGTCGGATGCTTCGGCCACGCTGCTCTTCGACCTGTGCGCCAGAACCTGGTCCGATGAGATCTGCGAGCGGCTTGGGGTCGATCGCGGTCGGCTTGCTCCCCTTACCGAATCGGAGGCCTGCGGCGGAGCGCTGCGCGAGGATTCCGCCCGGGCACTCGGGCTGCCGGCGGGGATCGCCGTCGCCGTTGGCGGCGCCGACGCGCCCGCTGCCGCGCTCGGCCTCGGCCTCGCGAGCGAGGCGGACTCCAACGGCACGGTCCTGGTATCTCTCGGAACGGGCGGCCAGGTTCTTGCGGCCGTGGCACAGCCGAAGATCGACCCCGAGGGCCGGCTCCACGGCCTGTGCCACGTCGTCCCCGGCCAGTGGTGTGTCATGGCCGCGATCCTGTCGGCGGCGGCCTCGCTCGACTGGGTCGTGAAACTGCTCAAGCCCGGCGACCCGAACGGCGCCCGCGAACTCCTCGCTGCGGCGGCGAAGGTTCCGGCCGGCAGCGATGGGCTGATGTTCCTGCCCTATCTGAGAGGCGAGCGGACGCCCCATTTCGACCCAGCCGCACGCGGCGCCATGGTGGGGATGCGAATCAGCCACGGCCCCGCGGAGATGACGAGGGCGGTCCTCGAGGGAGTGGCGTTCGCCCTCGCCGAGGGCCTCGATCTCATGCGCGCGCAGGGCCTCCAACCCAGGTCCGGCGTCGTTGCGGGCGGCGGCGTGAACCGCCTCTGGCAGCAGATCATGGCCGACATGCTGAACATGCCCGTGGCCCTTGGCGCCACCGAGCACGCCTCGGCTCGCGGCGCGGCGCTGCTCGGAGCGGTTGCCGCCGGAATCGCTCCCTCCACGACCAAGTCGACGTGGCCGCTCCCCGGGGACACCCGCGTCATGGAGCCGATCGCAGCCAACGCCGACCTCTATGCGGAGCGATCCAAAACCTACCGCGAGCTGTACGGCCGCCTGCCGAGATAGGGGCTTTCCGGCAAGGAGCCCCGCCGCAACCGAGGATCCAATGCGCGCTCTCCTCACGGTCACGCACCACGACGCGGACCGCGAGAGCTACATCCTCGAGTGCCCCCACGGCTCGACGACCGGACAGGCAGAGAAGGCCTCGCCGGAGGCCAGGGAGAGGCTGATCGCCGGCCTGATGGCGCGCCACGGCGGACCGTTCGGTTGCGCATGCGCCGCCGAGACCGACCTCGTTGACGCCTATCCCTCGGCCGACTCGGCAATCGAGCAGATCGCTGCGGGCCCGAGCCGCGGCCTGGCCGAACTCGACGACGAGACGAAGGCCGGCCTCATCGGCGGGATCGAGAAGGCACGGTGCGCCACGTGCTCCATTGGGATCCTGGTTATGCCGCTCCATCTCCCTTTGGTCGCCGTACCTCTTCACGACGTGCGGTGCCCGAACGCGAGGTGGGGCATAGCTGCCATCGAGAACGACGACGGGCCGATCGAAGGCTGACGGTATGTGGGCGACCTCGGCGACGCTGAGGCCGATTCGCCCCTTCTAGTCCCCGGCCAGCTCGATGAAGCGGCACAGGGCGTTGGCCAGCCGCATCTGGCGGGGAGTGTGGGCGCGGACCCGGACCAGCGCCGGGCTGGCGACCACGGCCGCGAGACAGCGAGCTCGCGAAGTGGCCACATTGAGGCGGTTCAGGCTGTAGAGGAACTCCATGCCGCGAGGCGCCTCCTCGGGGCTGGAAGTTGCCATCGAGTAGATGGAGACGGGCGCCTCCTGGCCCTGGAACTTGTCGACCGTGCCAACTCGGGCGGCCGGCAGGGCGCGTGCGATCTCGGCGACCTGCGCGTTGTACGGGGCAACCACAAGAACGTCACCCCAGGCAACGGCATGCTCGCGGCCGTCCGAATCGGTCCAGGTCGCGCCGCCTTCGACCAGCTCGCGGATGAGGTCCGCGACGACGGCCGCTTCCTCGGGCGACTCGCTGCGGTTTCCTTCGTGGACGACGGGCATGAAACGCACGCCCGTGCCGGAGAGGCTGCCGTGGCTCGCAAGATCCTGGCGCGCCAGCCACTTCTCCGAGGCGAGGCGGCCCTGATAGAACACCTCCGAAGTGAAGCGGCACAGGTCCGGGTGTAGACGCCGAGTCCGCTCCTGGAAGAGACCCAACTCGGGCGGCATGGTGGCCGCACCGGCCAGGACGTGGCTGAGCGCCGAGGCCTCGGCGCCCGGTGGGTGTGTTCCCTTGAGCGGCTGATCGAGCTGCTGCGGGTCGCCCAGCAGAACCAGGTTGCCCGCCGCGCCGGACACCGCAACGGTGTTGGCGAGCGCCAGCTGGCCGGCCTCGTCGACGATCAGCACGTCGACAGATCCGGCGAACTCGGGCCGGGACCAGAGCCAGGCCGTGCCCCCAACCACGTGGCACTCGCCGACTTCCAGCGCCTGGAGAAGCTGCTCGTACTTTCCGTATGGCCTGGCCGCATCCGACGTGCAGTCGCCCGCGGCATCGGTCTTCTGCCCGATCCTGACTTCTACGCCGTGCTCCGCGGCCCGTTCCGCGATCTTGTCCAGTAGATGGCCGATTACCCGATGGCTGTTGGCAGTGACCCCCACTTTCCGGCCCTGGCGTACCAGTTCGACCGCGACCTCCGCCCCGAGGTAGGTCTTGCCGGATCCGGGAGGCCCCTGAACGCCCAGCCAGGTGCCGTCCAGCAGGGGCGAGACCCGGACTGCGGCAGCGAGGGCCGTCTCAGCATCTCGACATAATGGCTCGCCGGTATCGATGCGCGGGGGCCGACGCATCAGCAACTCGCGTGCCGCCGCGTATTCGCCGGGCCCTTCCATGCCGTTGTCGGCGACCCACTCGCCTATGCGAAGAAGACTCTCCCGGAGTGGCCTCGTATCGACTCGGTCGTACGGCACGAGCGAGGTCGGGTGGGGGCCGTCCGTCTTCGGCCCGCGACGCAGGTCCAGAGTGCATGCGGCCGCGTCGATTGCGACGACGGTGCCGGGGGAACTTCCAGTCGCGGGATCGCAGACCTTCCCATCAACCTCGACTGCGTATTCCTGCTCCGGGAAGCGATACCGGTAGATGACCGACCGCGCCGACTCCCCCACCCGACCGACCAGCTCCATCCGCCCTATCGGCTCGCGCTCGGCGACCCGTTCCTCGTCTGTGAGGTCTTCCATCAAGTAGAAGTAGCGCCACCAGTACGACTTCTCCTCGCGCCGATGCCAGCTCAGGAGCTGCGCCAGCAGCCAGCGGGCGTGCTGAGGAGGCGTGCGGTCCGCCGGATCCTCGGGGACTTCGGCGCACAGCCTCTCGGCGATATCGGCAACATGCGCCAGCCTCTCCGAGAGTGACTCCGCCGGCTCCGGTTCGCCGGCGGCCGGTCGCGGCAGCGGTTCCGCGATACGGCCCGCCAACTCAACCCTTCTCTCCTCGAGCCAGTCCCGCAGCAGCCAGTTGGAGACGCAGTCGTCACGGTTGTACCGCTCGATGCTCTGCAGGGTCTCGTCCGTCTGCGGCGATCGCGGCGAGGCCGCACCTGTCTCCGCCTCCGCCAGCCAGCTCTCGAAAGCTACGATGCTCGATCCGGCGTCGTGGAGGCCCTCCTCGCGCTCGAGGCCGTAGAGCGGCTCCAGCTTCTTGATCGAGTAGCTCTCGACCGAGGCGCGCAGCCCCTGGCGGACCGCCCGGAACAGATCCACGAAGACTCCGCCGCGGAACAGCCGGTCCACCTCTTCTTCTCGCGTGCCGTACCTGCCCATCAGCCGTCCGGCCGCCGTCGTCTCGTACGGCGCGTAGTGGTAGATGTGGAGCGCGGGATCAGCCGAAAGACGGTCCATGAACAGATCGATCGTCTGCTCGAAGGCACGCCTTTCCGCTGCCGGCGTGACGCCGCCATCCTCATCCACCGCCCAGATTGCGTGGAAAGTCGGCTCGCCGTCCGCGTCGAGGAGCCCCGGCTCGAGGATTCCGAACAGGTAGTCCACGCCGTCGTCCAGCGCGAACGGATCGCCCTCCATGTCGAAGAAGAGGTCGCCCGGACGCGGCTCGGGCAGGATCGTCAGCCCGCGGTTCGGCTCGAGGGTGCCGTCCCGCTGCCGCGCCGGATCCAGCAACTCGTACTGAATGTGGCGTGCGTCTTCACCTCGGACCTGGATTGCCGCCTGGGCCCGGGCTTTCTCCAGCGCCGCCGGCCCAACGCCGTCGAGTGGCTCCGGCAGTGGCAGCTCCAAGGCCGCGAGCCGGCGGCGAGTCGCAACGCCGGCGCCCTTCAGGGCGCGTCGCAAACGAGTGGGGGCGCCGGCAACAAGCGCGAGATCGTCATCCGCTCGGCGCCGGCCGGCGCAGATGAGTTGCCAGCGGCAGACGTCGCAGTGCTCCACCGGTTCCGGGTATGTGCCCGCCGGCGGGTACGTTGCCCCGCCGGGACCCCCGTCCGCGGCGACGCGCGCTTCGAAGGCGGCCTTCACCGCGCGGTAGTAGGCCACGTAGTCCGCCACGCGGTGAGCCTCAACCTTGCGGGCGCTGCCGCCCAGCGCGACGTGCATCAGCTCCGGCTGAGTGTCCTGGATCGCTGTCAGCCCTTCCACATACGAGCAAATCTGCAGCAGCGCCGAAGCCTTGACGTGGCGAGCCAGCTTCGTGTCCACCACCTCGTAGCTCCAGGCTCCCAAAGCGCTCGGCCGCTCGACACGAACCAGGAAGTCCGCCAGACCAAGCCACCGGCCGTCGAAGAAAGTGGCCTGGTAGATGACGTCGTCGCCGCGACGGATCGCTTCTTCCGTCGTGGTCGCGGCTGCCCGCAGCGCTTGAAGGCGCGTGGCGGCCGGGGCGTCGTGATCGCCCGCATCCACGCGCGTGACCCGCCGGCCATCGCGCTCCAGATCCGCGAGGTAGCGGGCCTCATGCTCAACGCCCCGCTTCGCGATCAGGTCTATCTCCGGATCCAGCCGAATCGGCCGGTCCACGAGAGATGCCATGGCTGCCAGCTCCATGCCGACGAGATGCTCGCAGGCAAGAAAGCCGACCAGATCCGTCGCGGCAAAGACTGGTTTGCCACCGATGAGTTGCATCGCAACCCACGATAACCTCTGGTTGTGCCATCTCGCGTGTCACGGGC
>PMIE01000017.1 GCA_003156975.1 Chloroflexota bacterium
GGGCTGATCGGAACGATTCGCAGGCGTTGGTTGGCTAGGTGTTTCACTCATGGGCCTGTGAATTGTGCCACAGACTGACCGATGCGGGCTTCGGAACGTTTTCGGCTCGGCCACCCGGGTGGGTCGCGCCCGCACTACACTCGATCGACCAAGCACGAGGAGGCCCGAATTGACCGTCGCTGCCATCATCCTTGCGCCCGACGTGTCCGCGGCTCTAGCCGATGCGGACGGCGAGCCGGCGATACGCCGCGTCGTTCAGGCCGCCTGGTCCGGAGGCGCATTGCCGATCATCGTAGTTGCCGATGACCCCGAGGGCAGACTCGCCGCGGGCATATCTGGACTGCCGGCGACGCTTACTCAGCCGGGTCCGGCCGAACCGCCCGGCGTCACCTGGTTCGCCAACGGACTTCGCGCCGCCGCTCTGGCCGTCACGGAGTCGACCGCGGGCCTGCTGTGGCCGTTCCGCTACGTCTGGGTCGATCCTGAGACCGTCACGTCGCTCGTGGAAGCGCACGGAACCGGTCCGGCCGAGATCATTCGACCGGCGTGGCTCGGCCAGGTTGGGTTCCCAATCCTGACTCCCATGGAGTTGACCGACAGCCTGGCGGCGCTGGCACCGGTACACGGCCGCGAAGCCGTGGAATCGCTCGTGGCGCAGGGCGCGGCCTACCGAGTGCTCGAGCTCGGCGATCCGGGCATCGTTCACGATGCCGCGACGCCAAGAAGCGCGCTGCCGGGCTACCAGGGACCACCGCAACCGCCGGCCGCGGGGACGTCCTCTACCGGCTCGGGCGAATAGCCGCTCCTACTTCGTCGTCGGGCTCGGCAACGCCGACGCCGCCGGAGAGGCGGTCGGTGATGGTCCGGGCGAGCCGATCGAAACGGCCACGTCGACCTGGTCGAAGGTGTACTTGACCTCGATGTCGACAAGCTTGGTGCCGTCCGTCGCGGAGTTCGTCCCCGAAAACGAGGCCGTCACCGGGATTCCGTCCGCCGTGGCCCACAGATCGAGGACGCTGACGTCCGGAGCCAGGCCCGCCGTCAGGGATGGAANNCGGGCGCCCACCATCGAGTCGTCCGGAAGTGATACAGCGTGTCCCCATTGACGACCTCGGCACTAACCAACTCGATCATGTTCATGGCGGTGATGTTGAAGAGCGGCGCCACGATGAGATACGAGGGCAACGTCGGCACTACCTGCCACTTTGCCGTCGGCGGCTGGCGGGAATAGACCACGTTGTCCACGAGCCTGAATTCGCGCGTTACGCCCGAGTGCGTGAAGAGGCCGCTCTCATTCGGTCCGGAGATGATCCCATCGAAGGTGGTGAGATCGGTGACGCCGGCCCCGGCGATGCGTCGATTGACCTGCACACGGCTGCTGACGACTATGTGAGCACTGAGGCTCGAGTCGTTCAGGCGGCCCATGAGCGCGGTGAGTGACGGCGGGGGCGTCGGCGCGGGCGTGGGCGCCGGCGTGATTGGAACGACAAGTTGCGTGTCGGGCCGACTTCCGGATCCGCTTCCGAGCCCCACGATGAGGGCCGCAATCAGCGCCAGTGCAATCAGAGCGACGCCGCCTCCGATCCAGATGTTGTTACCAGAGCGCCGCGGAGCCGGCGCAAGCGGTTCAACCGGTGGCGTGACGAAGGGCGTGCCGGCGTATCTCTCGGCGAACGAACTCGCGTCCTCTTGCTGCGCGACCACCGGGGCCTGATATGGGGCTCCGCACTTCGTGCACGGTCCGCTGTTCGCGTCGAACACCTCGTGGCATCGAACGCATCGGACCATCTTTTCGCTCATCGCTCCGGAACCCTCGCAATTTCTCCTGCGAAAGACTCAGCCGACGGCCGGCGACATATCAGGCCCCAGACGTACTATCGCCGCCGGCCGGTCCGGACGTGGCGGACGTCTCAACGCCGACGAACCGCAAGCCCAACTCCGCGTACTGGGCGGCTTCGGGGGTCGACGGCGCATCCAGCATCAAATCGGCACCGGACTGTGTCTTCGGGAAGGCCATCACCTCTCGAATGTTCGTCTGGTGCGAGAAGAGGGCTGCCCAGCGGTCGATGCCCACGGCAATACCGCCATGCGGCGGGGCGCCGTACCCGAAGGCCTCGAGAATGCCGCCGAAGCGCTCGTGCATCTGCTCCAGCGAGTAACCCTGGAGCGCGAAGCTTCGCTCGAGCAGCTCCTGCTTGTGGATTCGGACGGAGCCTCCGCCCAGCTCCCAGCCGTTCAGCGCGATGTCGTACTGCATGGCCCGCGCTCGACCGGCCGGGTCACCCCGGGACGGCCGATACGGGTCCCCCGAGGCGGTCACGAGAAGGGCCTCGTCTTCCGGCACGACGCCGCTGAATGGGTTGTGGGTGGCATCCCAGCGGCTCCGCTCGGAATCCCATTGATACATCGGGAAGTGGTAGACCCAGCAGTAGGCCAGCACGTTCTCGTCGACGAGGCCCAGGCGCAGGCCCAGTTCCTGGCGCAAGCGGCCCAGGACGTCCACCACCGTCTCGTGGTTGGCGTCGGCGACGATCAGGATGAGACCACCCGGCTTCGCCGCTGCGGCCTTGACGATCGTCGCGACTCGCTCGTCGCCCAGGAACTTGCCGATCGGCGAGTGGCCGGCACCGTCCGCGGCGACCGAAACGTGGGCCAGCCCCTTTGCGCCGAAGCGGCGGGCGAATTCGACCAGGTCGTCTATCTGGGAGCGGCTGGCATCGGCCATCCCCGGGGCCGCGATCGCTTTGACCCGCCCGCCGGCGGCGAGGACTTCGTCGAAGACGCGAAAGCCGGTGCTCCCCTCGCCCAGGGCCGGGGCCAAGTCGACCAGTTCCATGCCGAACCGCAGGTCGGGCTTGTCCGAACCGTATCGCTCCATCGCCTCGTGGTAGTCGATGCGCGGGAAGGGCAGCTGCTGAATCGGCCGCTCGGGCACGACAGCGCGGCTGACTTCGACGACCATCGCCTCGACGAAGTCCATGACGCGTTCTTCGGTCACGAAGCTCATCTCGAGGTCGAGCTGCGTGAACTCGGGCTGGCGGTCGGCCCGCAGGTCCTCGTCGCGGAAGCA
>PMIE01000104.1:0-16962 GCA_003156975.1 Chloroflexota bacterium
ACCGACGGCCAGATCTTCCTCGAAACGGACCTCTTCAACGCCGGTCAGCGCCCCGCCCTCAACATCGGCATCTCCGTGTCGCGAGTCGGGTCCGACGCCCAGACCAAGGCCATGAAGAAGGTGGCCGCGCCGCTAAAGCTGGACCTCGCCCAATACCGCTCTCTTGCCGCGTTCGCCCAGTTTGCGTCCGACCTGGACAAGGCCACTCGCGATCAGCTGACCCGAGGCGAGAAGCTCTCCGAGGTCATCAAGCAGCCGCAGTACCAGCCGGTTCCCCTGGAGCACCAGGTCGCGATCCTGTACGTGGCAACCAAGGGCCTGCTGGACGACATCCCCACGCCGCGCGTAAAGGAATTCGAATCGCAGTTCATGCGCTTCCTGGATACCCAGCGCGCCGACGTGATGAAGAAGCTGTCCACGACCAAGGTTCTCGACGACGAAATGGCTTCGGCTCTCGAAGCAGCCGCGGTCGAATTCCGCAAGACATTCCTGGCGTAGGGAGCCAAGAGCAGCACCATGCCGAGCCAGCGAGATATCCGAAGACGCATCAGCGCGTCGAGGAATATCAGACAGATAACCCGGGCGATGCAGTTCGTCGCGGCCTCCAAGCTGCGGCGTGCCCAGGAGTCGACCCTCGCCGCCCGGCCCTACGCGGAGCTGCTCGACGAGATCCTGGCCGACGTCGCTTCCGTTCTCGGCGGCGACGAGCATCCGCTCCTGGGCCGGCGCGAAGTGGGCAAGCGGCTGATCGTCCTCATCACCAGCGATCGAGGCCTGGCCGGGCCGCTCAACACCAACGCCATCCGCTTCGCCTCAAAGGAGATCGTCGAACATCCCGGCGAATTGGAGCTGATAAGCGTCGGCCGGAAGGGCCGCGATGCCATGCGGCGCGCTCGCGTGCCGATCGTCGCCCACTTCGCCGGATTCGGCGATCGCCCCTCGTTCGACGACATCCTGCCTCTGGCCCGGCTGATCACCGACGAATACGAGTGCGGCACATACAGCCAGGTCGACATCGTCTTCACCCGCTTCGTTTCGACTCTGGTCCAGCGGGCCGACATGGCCCAGCTGCTACCCATCGCGCCGAGCTCCGATACGCGCGGCATCCTGGGATCGCAGTTCATCTTCGAGCCGGCTCCGGAGGAAGTCCTCAATGAGCTGCTGCCGCGGTACGTCGGCACGCGGCTCTATCAGGCTGCGCTCGAAAGCTCCGCCAGCTTCTACTCCAGCCAGATGGTGGCAATGAAGAACGCCACCGAGAACGCAGACGAACTCATCGACGATTTGACTCTCAGCTACAACAAGGCTCGCCAGGCGAGCATCACGAGCGAACTGATCGAGATCGCGTCCGGCGCACGAGCGCGCTAGGACCGCCAGACGATGAGCCACGCGGCGCGTGGCTTTACAGGAGGCACCGACACTACGATGGCGACCGCCGCCCCCACAGCTACCGGCCGTGTGATCCAGATCACCGGCGCGGTCGTCGACATCGAATTCCCGGCCGGGAAGCTGCCCGGCATCTACAACGCCGTCGAGGTCCGCCGCGGCGACGGGGTGAAGATCGTCTGCGAAGTGCAGCAGCACCTGGGCAACAACTGGGTCCGCAGCGTCGCCATGACAACCACCGATGGCCTGGCGCGAGGCGTCGAGGCGATCGACACCGGCGGCCCGATCACGGTTCCGGTCGGCCAGGTCACTCTGGGTCGCGTCTTCAACGTGCTCGGCGAACCGATCGACGAGAAGGGCCCGGTCAACGAGACCGAACGCCTGCCGATCCATCGGATCGCTCCGGCCTACGACCAGCAGACGACGGAGACCGAGATCTTCGAGACGGGCATCAAGGTCATCGACCTGGTCTGCCCGTTCGCCAAGGGCGGCAAGATCGGCGTCTTCGGNNTGAACGAGCCGCCCGGCGCCCGCCAGCGAGTCGGCCTGACCGGCCTGACCATGGCCGAGTACTTCCGCGACCAGGAAGGCCGCGACGTTCTCCTCTTCATCGACAACATCTTCCGCTTCACTCAGGCGGGCTCCGAAGTTTCGGCCCTTCTCGGTCGAATGCCGTCGGCGGTGGGCTACCAACCGAACCTCGCCACGGAGATGGCCGCTCTGCAGGAGCGCATCACCTCGACGAAGAAGGGTTCGATCACTTCGCTGCAGGCCGTCTACGTCCCCGCGGACGACTACACGGACCCTGCACCGGCAACGACATTCGGCCACCTCGACTCCACGATCCGTCTGGAGCGCGCGATCGCCGAGTTGGGCATCTACCCGGCCGTTGATCCGCTGACCTCCACGTCGCGCGTGCTTGATCCAAACGTCGTCGGCCAGGAGCACTACGACACGGCCCGCGAAGTCCAGCGAGTCCTCCAGCGCTACCGCGACCTGCAGGACATCATCTCGATCCTGGGCATCGATGAGCTCTCCGACGACGACAAGTCCACCGTCGCCCGGGCTCGCCGCCTTCAGATCTTCAACAGCCAGCCGTTCCACGTGGCCGAGGTCTTCACCGGCCGGCCCGGCGCCTACGTCGCGATCCGCGACACGGTCGCTTCGTTCAAGGAGATCCTCGAAGGCAAGGTCGACGATCTGCCCGAGCAGGCNNACCCTGGACGACGTCCGGGCCAACGCGGCGAAGCTGGCCAAGTAGTGCGCTCCGCCCTCCTTCTCACGGTCGCCGACGCTGCGCGCTCAAGCGCCTTCGGCGCTAATGCGCTCGCGGACGGCGCTTCCGGCCGTCGCGGCGCTAGCCACTCGCAAACCGCGCAGGCAGCGGACGGTGTCTCTACATATACGAGTACGACCGTGGCCTCACAGGTCGCCTGCCACGGAGCTCTGTCCCAGGTACAGTGGAAGTGGACTTGCCCTGCGTCCAGTGCAGCGCAGGACGCTGTCGCCCTGGCGCAGCGCTCAGCCACCGCTTTAGCGCGGAGCCAGGGCGGGCAGCGGCCGGCGATGCGCGTTATGGAGGCATAACTGATGCCACTCCACCTGGAGATCGTGACACCGGAACGGCGAGCCTTTGAGGGCGATGTCGACGAGGTCATCGTGCCTGGGATCGAGGGCGAGATGGGCATCCTGCCCCATCACGCACCGCTGATCTCGCTGCTCGGCCAGGGAGTGCTGCGCCTCAAGACCGGTGGGCAGGAGCAGGAGTTCGCCATCTTCGGTGGCTTCCTGCAGGTCCGCCCGGATCGCGTCGTCGTGATGGCCGAGACTGCCGACATGGCCTCCGAAATCGATGTCGCTCGAGCGGAGCGGGCCCGACGAGAGGCGGAGCACGTCCTCGAAGGCGGCTTCGTGGAGTCGGCGGATCTGGCGAGCGCAAGGGCCGCTCTGCAACGGGCTCTTATTCGTCTCCGCCTGGCGGATCGTGGGTCGCGGCAGTCGTCTCGGGGAGAGCATGAGGCTCCTCGTCACGCACCGACGCAAACCCATCATGAGCCGCCCGGCGAGTAGGTGATGGCCGACGCTCGACCGTTTCACTGGGAGTTCAATCCTGAGCCCGTACGTCGCGAGGTCCTTCGGATCGAGGGCGGCCGGCGGCTCGAGGGCACCGTCAGCATCAGCGGGGCCAAGAATGCGGCCCTGAAGCTGATGGCCGCTGCCACCCTCACCGGTGAGCGGTGCCGTTTCACCAACGTGCCCGAGATCGAGGACGTCCGAGTTCTGACGGAGGTCCTGCGCGACATCGGCGTGACCGTCGACCATCCGGCCCCGAATGTCTACGAGATCGCCTCGGGCGACGCCGAGTGGCTTTTCGTTCCGCTCGAGGCCGCGGCCAAGATGCGGGCCAGCTTCATCCTTCTCGGGCCGCTTCTGACCCGATTCGGGCGGGTCATCATCAGCAACCCGGGCGGCGACAGGATCGGCCGCCGGCCGGTCAACCTCCATGTGGATGCCATGCGGGCCCTTGGGGCGGAGATCGAATACCGCAACGGCTACTACTTCGCCAAGGCCCCGGGCCGCTTGCGCGGCGCAGCGATCAATTTCCCCCAGATAACCGTCATGGGCACCGAAAACGCCATGCTGGCCGCGGTCCTTGCCGACGGCCACACGGTCATCGAGCCGGCCGCCGAAGAACCCGAGGTGGACGATCTGATCTCCTTCCTCCAGAAGATGGGAGCTCAGGTCGAGCGGACGGCGCCGAATCGGATCGAGATCGAAGGCCGCCGCCGGCTGCGCGGGGCCGACCATTCCGTCGTGCCGGATCGGATCGAGGCCGGAACCTTCATCGCCGCCGCCGGCGTCACCCACGGCCGCATCACCCTGCAGGGCGCGCCGTGCGATCACCTCGGCGCCTTCCTGAAGGTCATGGCCGACATGGGAGTCTCGATCAGCTGCGGCAACGATACGATCGAGGTGGACGCAACCTCCACGGACCTCGAGCCGCTCCGGGGCTGCGATATAGAGACCCAGCCGTATCCGGGCCTGGCCACGGACCTTCAGCCGCCGACGTGTGTGCTGCTGACTCAGGCAACCGGAAGCAGCCACGTCCACGAGTCTGTTTTCGAAGATCGACTAGAGTGGTTGGGCGAGTTGCGCCGTATGGGCGCGAACGTCGAGATCGCCGACCAGCACCACGCGATAATCAACGGCCCCACTCCCCTCCACGGCGAGGAGGTCGAAATCGGGGATCTAAGGGCCGGCGCGTCACTTATCCTTGCCGCCCTGGCCGCGGACGGCACCACCACGATTCGTGGCGCACACCACGTACACCGCGGCTATGAGAAGATCGACGCGAAATTCCTGGAACTCGGCGCCAGGATCGAGCGCCTTCCTGAAGGGACTTAGCCACAGGCATGAAGATCGGTATCGACCTGGGCACGGCCAACATCATCGTCTACGTCAAGGGCCACGGCATCGTGATGCAGGAACCCTCCGTAGTNNGACGGCGTCATCGCCGACTACGTGATCACCGAAGCTCTCCTGGACCACTTTATCCATCGCGTGCAGCAGGGTCGCCGCTTCGGCTGGGGCAAGCCGGAGGTCATGATCAGCGTTCCGGCGGGCGTCACCAGCGTCGAAAAGCGCGCCGTCCGCGATGCGGCCCTCAAGGCCGGCGCCTCGGAGGCGTACCTCATCGAAGAGCCGATGGCGGCTGCCATTGGTGCCAACGTGCCGATCAGCGGCCCGTCCGGCTCGATGATCATCGACATCGGCGGCGGAACCAGCGAGATCGCGGTCATATCCCTGGGATCGATCGTGGTTTCCACCAGCCTTCGCGTCGGCGGCAACAAGGTCGACGAAGCGATCGCGAGCTACGTTCGCAAGAAATACAACCTCATGATCGGCGACCGGACGGCCGAAGAAGTGAAGATCCAGATCGGCACGGCCCTGCCGCTCGACCGAGAGCTCACCATGGATGTCCGCGGCCGCGACCTGATCGCCGGCTTGCCGCGAACCATCCCGATGAACAGCTCGGAAGTCATGGAGGCGATGGAGCCCCCGCTTCAGCAGATCATCGGCGCCGTCCGCCTCGTTCTCGAGCAGACCCCACCCGAGCTTTCAAGCGACATCATCGACAAGGGCATGGTCATGTCCGGCGGCGGCTCGCTGCTCCGGAACATCGACAAGCTCCTGACCCAGGTGACCGGGGTGCCGTGCCACGTGGCCGACAACTCGATGCACTGCGTCGCGCTTGGAACCGGCATCGCTCTCGAGCACTTCGACTTCTTCAAGAAGTACCTCGGCCAGCAGGTCTGATGCCCGCCCCGACTGAGGCATCGCCAGATCCATCGCAGGACCAATCGGGGGACGGCGTCGAACGGGCGTTTATCGATCTGCACTGTCATACGAGCGCCAGCTTCGACTCTCTTGCCCGGCCCGAATCGGTGGTACGTGCGGCCGTCTCTCGCGGCCTGACTCATCTGGCGATCACGGACCACGACCGGATCGATGCGGCGCTGCGAGTTCGTGACGCCGCCCCGGACGGGCTGGTGGTCATCGTCGGCGAGGAAGTGAAGTCGGCGGACGGCGACCTGATCGCGGTCTTCATCGAGAAGCTGGTGCCGCCCGGCATGTCCGCCATCGACACGATCGCGGCAATCAGAGAGCAAGGTGGCCTCGTCGGCGTTCCGCATCCGTTCGATCGCACGCGCGGCTACGGCCGCAAGAGCGGCGCCGATCTGGCCGACATAGCCGGTCAGATCGACTGGATCGAGTTCTACAACGCCCGAGTGATCGGCGGGTCGGCCAACGAACGCGCCGCGGCTTTCGGCAGGGAACACGGGCTGCCGGGCCTGTGCGCGTCCGACTCGCACACCGTCATGGAAGTGGGCATCTCGTACAACGCAGTCTCAGGCGATCCAAGCACACCTGCCGGCTTGCTGGCGGCCCTCGCCGAGGTCGACATGCACGCCTACCATGCCAGCTATTACGTCCGGGCATGGACGCCGCTGGCCAAACTCATCCAATCCGTCCGCGGCAACGGCAGAAGCCGCCCTGCCGTGAGCCCAGAGGACCCAACGTGACCGAACAGCACGACCATCATCGCCACCCGATCGGCGAGCCTCTCGAGAAGGAGGCGGCTGCGCTGATCAACCCCGATGGCGCAGTCGATGTGCCGCCGCCGGACCAGATGTCGCTCATGCGCCGGATGCGCGAGCCGAAGACGATCCTGTCGATCGTCGTGCCGCTGGCGATCATCGTCATCGCGGCGATCCTCAACCGGAAGTACCTGGCCGAACTGCCCGCGGACATCGGCCACGCCAACCCGTGGCTCGTCCTGCTGGCGTTCCTGGTCTACTACATCGGCTTCCCGCTGCGCGGTTGGCGCTGGACCAAGCTGCTGCGCGGGGCCGGCTACAAGGTGAAGATCAAGGACGGGACCGAGATCCTGTTCCTGTCCTGGCTCGTCAATTGCATCGTGCCGGCCAAGCTGGGCGATCTCTACCGGGCATACCTCTTCAAGCTGAATAGCCCTGTTTCCGCCACGAAGACTCTCGGGACCGTCTTCATGGAGCGGATCCTGGACATGATCGCCGTCGCGGCGCTCGGCCTCCTCGCCGGCTATTGGAGATTCCACGGCAGCCTGAACGATCTACCGCAGTCGACACAGTTGATCTTCGCCATCGGCGTTGTTGTGGTGGTCGTGCTCATGGTGGCTCTCGTCGTGATGCGCAGCTTTGGACGCAAGGTCATTGCCCTGCTCCCGCTGCCCAATCGAGTCGTCGACATGTACGACCGTTTCGAAGAAGGGGTCTTCGGCTCGGTAGGCGCTCGCGGCCTGCCGTTGCTCGGTGTACTGACCTGCCTCATCTGGATGACAGAGGCAATGCGGTTGTTCTTCGTGATGAAGGCTCTCGGCTTCGCGGACGTCGATCTCGGCCTATCGGGCGCCATGTTCGTGGCCCTGATCGGCTCTTTGCTGACGGCCATTCCACTGACGCCGGGCGGGATCGGCCTCGTCGAGACGGGCATGGGCGCGGTCCTGACGGGCGTCTTCAAGGCCAGCACCGGCCACGCTTTGGCGATCGTTCTGGTCGACCGGGCCATCAGCGTCTTCTCGATCGTCGTGCTCGGCTCCATCGCTTACGTGATCTCGTCCAAGCCGCGCGGCGGCGGGATGATGGTCGAGGAGATCGCCCCAGCGAGCGGGATAGCCGCGAGCGGGGTCGCCTCGGGCGCCGCGCCGGGGAACTGAGTCCGGCCTCCGCGACGGGACTACCAACTGGAGCAGCCCGAACGGTAGTCGCTACGCGTGAGGTACCAAAAGGCCATTCACCCTTTGGTGTCCCGCTCCGATAGTTCCAGTATCGGGGCAGATTGCACCGTACCCGAGAGCCTGGTTGGGTATGACCGGACAGAACGGACGCGCCTTCAACGAATGGTTGAGGGCCCAACTCAAAGTCAAGAAGATGTCGCAGCGCCAACTGGCACAGCAGTCTGGTGTCGACCACTCGACCATCTCCAGGCTCATCCGCGGCGATCGCATGCCCTCCCTCGGCACGGCCACCAAGCTTGCGCGTGGCCTCCGTGAGATTCGCGACGATGCCGACGCGCCGCAGTATCTGGGCGCCGTAACGTCCGGCCCGGCGAATCCCACCGCCCGAGTGGAGTACGCGCTGCGCGCCGACGAAGTTCTCTCCGAGCCGCAGGTCCGCCAGGTGATGGAGTACTACCTGGCCGTGCGAATGCGCCGTTTCGGCCGAGGCTATGCGGGTATGCGCTCAGAAGAGCGGACGATGGAGCCGCGCCGCCTTATGGACGATCGTCGCGACACGCCGATGATGTCCGCCGCGATGGCCGGCCACGCCGTCCGCCCGATGGCCCGACCCATGCCGCCGAGGCCGCGCCCAAGCCGCTAGGCCGCGCCCAAGCCGCTAGGCCGCGCCCAAGCCGCTAGGAGGTCGTGGAGACGCCCTCAGGGCTCCTGCCGATAGACCGACAGGATTCGCTGTGGGGCCGGTTCGAATCGATCCACCAGGGCCAGCTTCCGGTTGGGCAGAGTCGCAGCCAGCCAATCCTTCTCGGCGGCGCCTCCGCATTCCGCCTCGGCCCATTCCGGGTAGCACAGGATGACGACCTCGGTCGCGCCATCGGGCGCCGAGAGCCGGTAGCCGTCCAGCCTGAGCGGGTAGCCGTATGCATCGGGCGGCATGAAGGTGGGCAGTGTGACCAGCGAGGGATCCCGACTCGTGAGGTCGCGTTCCAGGCGGGACGTCGCTACTTGAGCGGCGGGCCACCCGCCGTCCGGGGACGTAATCGGCGGCCAGTGAGCCACGCCCACGATGACGAGCACGACCAGAGCGAGCGACGCCAGTGCACGGCCCGACCACGGCCGGCCCCGCAGGGGTGCGGAGCGCCACAGCCCTGCGACCACGAGACCCGTGGCCAGAAGAACGAAGACATCCGCCACGCAGTGGTACTGCTCCTGGTTCAGGTTCGAGAACTGGGAGATCTCCTTGATGCCGAGAGCGAGCACGGCAACTATCAGGAGCAGCGATCCGCCGACGAACCTCAAGCCGTCGCGCTCTCGCCTGGTCGCCCGACCCGCCCGGGTTGGGTCGGCGTCGGCGCCGGATCCGGCGGCCGATGTGTCGGTGCCTGGGCCAGATCGGGCGGCCGCCAGCGTTCCCGTCACCCGCCAGACGAGACCGAGAGCGGTAGCGACCGCCACGCCCAGAGCCGTTGGAAAGCCGGGACCAAAGTCATCTCGCGGCCAGTGGGTCATCGGCCAGGCCAGGATTCGGATGGACCCAAAGACGAATCGGGAGAGTGGGTCTGCCGCGGGGGGATCGTCCTGGTTGAATGCGAGGATCGCCCGCGTCTCGGCGAAGTTGTGGGTCAACTCCGAGACGATCCACGGCATCCACGCCAGCAAGAAGAGCGCCACGCCCGCCAGCCCCCATGCCATCAGGCGGCGTCGCTCGATCGACGGCGTTCGCCGCAGCGTCAGCAGGAAGAGGATCGCCATTGGGAAGACAAGAACCAGCCCGGTGAGATGGGCCTGAGAGGCCACCGCCGTTCCCGCCGCCGCCACGACCCACCAGCGCGGCCCGCGGGTGGACCAGGCCTGCCATGCCCCGAGGCAGGCGAGGGCCACGCCGGTCTCGGCGATGACGGGGTTCCAGATGAAGGTGGAGTAGTCGATCAAGCTCGGCGAGACGGCGGCCAGAATTGCCGTGGCCAGGCCCGCCGCCGTTCCGCCCATCGATCGGGCCGTCCACCACACAAGCGGCACCACGACGAAACCGAAGAGCGCAATGGCTGCGACGACCGCCGTCGGGTTGCCGTTGCTGATCCACGACACCGGGATCATCAAGTCGTAGAAGAGGGCACCGTGGTGGAAGGTGGGGCCGGTCGTGAATGCCGGCGAGCCGAAGGTCGGGAGTTGGCGCGCTACCACCGCGTTCCAGATGGCGCCGGCCTCGAAACCCTGATCTGTGTCCCAGATGCCGCGGGCGGGCAGGTTCACGAAGCGGTCGGCGGCGGCAAGAAGCAGGATCGGGATCAAGGCCGCCCACTCGCGGGCGGGGACTCCGAGCCGGCCGAAGCTGCGGCGCAGGATGCTCCGGAAGAAGGACGCGAGTGCGGTCTTCACGGCGTTCTCCTGTACACGGTCAGGATCCGGTTGGGGGCGGCCGTGAATCGATCGATCCGCGTTGCGACGCCGCCGGCTGGGTTGGCCGTAAGCCACTCGCCGTCCGCGGTGTCGCAGGAGACCTTGAGCCAATACGTGTCGCAGAGGAGAACGACCGTCACGGCCTTGTCGGGCGCCACAAGGGCGAGGCCGTCGCGGGTCAGAGGGTACAGATAGGCGTCGCTGCCCTTCTGTTCGAAGAGGGGCACGAGCGCCATTGGTGAGCTGGCGGCGTCACGCTCCAGCCTCGTGGCGGCGGCTTGTCCCGCCGGCCAGCCACCGTCGGGCGAGGTGAGCGCCGGCAAGTGGCCGGCGTTCCAGGTGACCAGCGCAGCCACGGCGGCGACTGCGGTCACTCGCCGAGCAATCGTTGGCCACCGGCGCGGCAGCTTTCGCCACAGACCGCCGGCGATGAGCCCAACGGCGACGAAGACGAGCGCGTCCGCGACGACGTGGTACTGCTCCGTGGGCAGCTCCTCGGCCTGAACCTCGGAGACGGCATGAAGGCCGATGCCGAGAGCCAGGATGATGAGCAGCAGCCAGAAGGCGATGAGCCGCGTTCCGAAGCGCTCGACCGTGGGCGCGGGCGTAGTCGCGGGGGCGGGCGTAGTGGCGGGCGCGCGCTCCAGTTCGGGCGCGACGGCGGGCGTCGACGTGGGGGCGTCTGACGCCCCTTCTTCCTGCGGCGCCCGTCGGCCCGCGGCTCCAAGGCGCCACACCAAACCGACGATCACCGCCGAGGCGATGAGGAACGCCAGGCTGAAGGCCGGCTTGAATTCGACGATCGGCCACCGCGTCAGCGGCCAGGCGAGGATCCGGATCATGGCGAAGAGCACGCGCAGTGGGAGAGCCGCGGACGAGGCGGAGTTGGGATCGCTGAAGTAGGCCAGCATCCCGCGCGTGTCCGAGAAGTCGTGGCCGAGCTCGTAGACGATGAGGGGCAGGTACGTGACAACAAAGAGAGCCACTCCGGCGAGGCCCCAGGCCGCAACCTTGCGGCGCCGGGCGGCCGGTCCCCGACGCAGGTCGATCAGGAACGTCACGGCCAGCGGCAGGACGATCACCGCCGCGGCGATGTGCGACTGGACCGCGACCGCCGCCCCTGCCGCCGAGACGGCCCACCAGAAGGGGCGGCCGCTCCGGACCGCCTGCCACGCACCGAGGAACGCAATCGCGGCGCCCGGCTCCACCAGGGTGGGGTTCCAGATGAACGTCGCGTAGCTGATCAAGCTGGCAGACGTCGCGGCAACGAGCGCCGCGCTCAGGCCGGCCGCGGCTCCGCCGATGCACCTCGCGATCCACCAAACGATCGGGACCACGATCAGGCTCAGAAGGGCGATCTCTGCCACGACCCAGGTCGGATCTCCGTTGCCGAGCCACGCCGCCGGCAGCAGCAGGTCGTAGTACAGGGCGCCGTGGTGGAAGGAGCTGGTGACGCTGATCGCCTCCGGCCCGAAGGTGGGGATGCGGCCGCTCGCAAGGGCGGATCGCAGGCCCAGCATCTCGGTCCCCTGGTCCGAGTCCCAACCGCCCCGAACCGGCAGGTTGACGAGCCGCATGAAGGCTGCGACCAGGACGATCCCGCCCAAAGCGAGAAACTCGCGCGGGAGCACTCCAAGCGTCCCGGAGAGGCGCGCCAGACCGCGACGCGACGCCGCGACGATCCGGATCGGGCCCGTCGAAACCGCCCTCACGTCGGAACCTCGGCCACCGCCGCGACCGCGGCCGCGGCCGCCAGGCCGGCTTCAGCCCCGGCCCCTGCCGCGGCCATCGGTCCGGGGGTCAACGGCCGACCGGAGGCCAGGTCGCCCAGCCTGGCCACGTTGACGGCGTCGTAGCCATCCTCCATGCCCGGGGTCTCCAGGTAGAACGCCACGTGGTCCAGGGCGGGGTGGCACAGCAAATGGGCCAGTCCGTCTCGGCCGATCTGTCCCTCGCCGAGATGGGCATGCCGATCGCGCCGCGATCCCCTTGCGGAGGTGGAGTCGTTGAGATGCACCATCGCCAGGCGCGGCAGCCCGATCAGCCGGTCGAAATCGACCAGAACCTCGTCGACCACCGCGGGATCGGAGACGTCGTAGCCGGCGCCCCACAGGTGCGCGGCGTCAAGGCAGATGCCGATCCGGTCGCCCAAACCTCTGGCCGCCGCCGCGTCCATGACCATCGCCAGCTCCTCGAGGGTCGCGCCGATCGCGAAGCCGCCTCCGGACGAGTTCTCCAGAACGACAAGCGGAGCCGAGGGATCGGTTCCTCCGGCAGGCAAGTCGTCGGTGGCTCGCTCGAGGCCGTCGACGAGCCGCCGAATGCCCGAGTCGAGACCGGCCCCGCGGTGGGAGCCGACGTGAACGTTCACGAACCGGGCCCCGAACTCCGGAGCACCCGCCAGTTCGTGGCGCATCAGCGCCACCGACTTCCCGAACAATTCATCATCCGGCCCGGCCAGATTGATCAGGTATGGAGCGTGGATGGCGACGGGCCCGACGTCCAGGTCCGCCAGCCGCTGCCGAAACGCCGCCGCTTCCGGAGGTACCTGTTCCCTCCGCCGCCAGGCTGTCGGGTTGTCACTGAAGATCTGGACCGCCGAAGCGCCGATCTCGACGGCTCGCTCGACGACATTGACCAGGCCCATTGCCATAGGCAGGTGGGCTCCCGCGCGCCGGCCGCCCGGCAAGCGGACTCGCGCCGCCGGCTCATGGCGAAAGTCGCTCGGCCCGGCCCTGTTGCCTCTCACGCGGCTGGCTCTCAAGCGGCTACCACCCCTCCGACGACGCCGTCCAATTCCCGATCGCGGTCAGTCAGCGCGATGGCCGTTGCGACGGGGCGTGTACTCGCCCCCAATCACAGGCTCGATCAACCCGAAGTCGCCGCTGCTGCGCTTGTACAGGACGCAAACCTTCTCCGACTCCGCGTTCACGAAGATGAAGAAGTGGTGCCCCAGCTCCTCCATTCTCTGGAGGGCGTCTTCCTCGAACATCGGCTCGATGGCGAATCTCTTCGTCTTGACGATGCGAGGCCCCGGGCCCGCCGACTCCGCCAGGCTCTCGGGCTCTTCGCCGGCTGCGGCGCGAGCCCGGGCTTGTTCGGGCCGAACCTTGGCGCGCGGCTTCTCGCGCGCGTCCACGGCTTGACGCTCGATCCGATCGATGACGATGTCCAGGCTGGCCTGGAATGTCGGCCCGGAGGCATGACTGCGCAGGATCTGGCCGTCGACCGTGAGCGTTGCCTCGGCGATCTGCGAATCGGCGGTGTTGTGGTGCTGCTCGGTCGAGATCTCAACCACGGCGTCCGTGTCTTCGTCCAGCAGTCTTTCGAGCCGCCGCATCTTGCGCTCGGCATACTCCCGTACCGGCTCCGGGACGTCGATGTTCTTGCCCTTGACGATCGTCCTCACGCCTGACCTCCGCAACGCGTTACGCGCACGCTCAGTGGGCTGGTGGCCGGCCGAAGCGCACGCACTTCAGGATGAGCCGCTGCCATGCGGCCAGTATAGGAGTCGGTCCGGGTGGCCGGCCGTACATGTTGCCCGTGGCGACCCGCGTTGCGAGCCTCCCGCGGACCTGCCGTCCGGCTCAGCGCTCGCGGGCGACGGTGACTGCAGAGACCGCGACCGCTCCGGCGTCGTACAGAGCCTCGGCACAGGCCACGAGCGTCGATCCTGTTGTCACCACGTCGTCCACCAGCACGACCCAGCGGCCGTCGATCTGAGCCGTGTGTTCCGGGCAGGCCGGCGCAAACGCGCCCGCTACGTTCGTCCTGCGGGCGCGCCGCCCCAAATCGAACTGGGGAGAGGTGTTTCGCTGCCGCTCCAGCGCGGCGAGCCACGGCATCTCCAGATGGCGGGCCGCTTCTGCCGCCAGCAGGACTGCCTGGTCGTAGCCGCGCCGCCGGGCTCGTTCGGCGTGGACCGGCACCGGCACGAGCAGATCCCCGCCGGCGCCGGCGGCTCGCCAGCGCGTCGCGATCGCCGCCCCGAGTGGCGCGGTCAACCGCCGCTCGCCGGCATATTTGAGCTGGTGCAGGGCCATCCTAACCGCGCCTGAGAACGGCGCGCACCACTCCAGCTGAGCGAGCGGCGTGGGCGTCGCCGCCGGCAGCCCGATCGGAACCCCGGCCGGCAGTCCGAGCCGGCCCTCCAGCGCCCGTCGGCATCTGGCGCAGAGCGGCTCGCCCTCGTCCGAGCAGCCGGCGCATGACGGGGGCAGCGCCGTGTCCAGCAGGAACGTCGCCACGGCCGAGAATGGTCGAGAGGGCATCCGCGGAGACTACCGAGCGCGACTTATCTGCCGCGTATCCGCCACTTACGCGGGGATAGCCCGCCACGAGACGGCCGGCTTCACTCTGCCGGGTCGATCGCGATCTCGTCACCGACTGCTGTGCCGCTTGCCTCGATCGTGCCGACGGGCAATTCCAGAACCCCTCTCGCCCCGGCCACTCTCCACACGATGCCGCGCCAGGGCGGCAAAGCGTGTCGGATCGAGAGGACTCGCCGCCGGCCGTTCGGGCCGTCTGACGGCTCGGACACGAACACGACGTCAATGGGAAACCTCATGAACAGCATGTGGATGCCGTTCTCTCCGGGTAGCCACAACCCGTCGCCCTCCGGCAGCGAGGCGCGCCCCATCAGGCCCATGAACTTGGCCCAGAAAGAAGCGCCGTCTTCGAGTCGTTGTGCCAGTGGAGTTCCGCGGCTGACGTTGTGGGCAATCAGCCGCCGGCTCACGGCAGGCCGCCCTGCCCCAGTGTCTGGATGATCGAAATGAAGGCCGGACCGAGGATGACGATGAATAGCGACGGGAAGATGCAGCCGACCAGCGGGAAAAGCATCTTGATCGGCGCTCGCGCGGCCTGTTCTTCGGCGCGTTGACGGCGCTCGATGCGGAGCTGCTCGGACTGGACCTGGAGCACCTTGGAGATCGATACGCCCAGAGTCTCGGCCTGGATGATCGCGCCGATGAAGTTGGAGAGCGGCTGAACGTTGGTTCTGGGGATCATGTCCCGCAGGGCGTCTCGGCGAGCCTTGCCAACGCGCACCTCAGCCAGTGCCCGGCGGAACTCGTCGGTTAGCGGCCCCGGCAGCTTCTCAACGACCTTCGCCAGCGCGGCGTCGAAGCCGAGGCCGGCGCGGACCGAAATGGTCAGAAGGTCCAGCGTGTCCGGGATCATCCGCAGGATCAGCTTCTGGCGGGCCTTGATGCGGCCGCCCAGCCAGAACTCGGGGAGGAGGAAGCCGATCCCCCCGAAGACCATGCCGAGGAACATGCCGGAAACGACATTCCCGGTCATCAGGGCGAACAGGAGGAAGAGAGTGGCGCCGACGGAGAGCGCGACCAGCATCTTCACACCCATCCAGTCGGTGAGCTTGAGGTCGCCCGGGTTGCCGGCCATCGCCAGCCGTTTCTCCGCGGTATCGGAGGACGAGGCGTTGGTCAATCGATTGCCCATGCGCGAAAGCCGGCCCACGAGAGGCCGCAGGGTGCGCTCCCTGAACGGCAGCTGGAGCTCGAGCTCCTCCAGGTTTCTGGCCTGGAAGGAACCGAGCTGAGTGAGCCTCGCTTGAACCGGATCGACTGAAGATTCGGAGGCAAGACCGATGAACAGCAGCAGGATGCCGCCGCCGACGCAAATGCCGAGAACGATTGCGAGCATCTGTCAGACCTCGATGGCGACAATTCGCCTGATCAGCATGAACCCGATGAACATGAAAAATCCGCCAATTGCGAGGACGATCATTCCGGCAGGCAAACCCATGATGCCAGGAGGGTTCTCGAACATCGGCTTGGTGAAGCCCGGAGCGAGAACGAACAGGAGGCCCATGAGGCCGATCGGCATGCCCGCCACAACGTAGCCGGACAGGCGCTGCTGGGCGGTCAGGGTCCGGATCTCACCCTTGATACGGACCCGCTCGCGGATGGTGAAGGCGATGGAGTCGAGAATCTCGGCCAGGTTGCCGCCGACCTGATGCTGAATTGTGATGGCCGTGGCCATGAGCTCGAGGTCGTCCGACCTGACGCGACGAACCATGTTCTCCAGCGCAACATCGAACGCCAGGCCAAGGTTGACCTCGCGAACGACCCGACCGAATTCCACCGTGACCGGCGGCGTCGATTCGCGAACGACCATTTCGATCGCCTGCAGGAACGACGAGCCTGCTCGCAGGGCGTTGGCGATGAGGGTGATGGTGTCGGGGAGCTGCTTGTTGAATGCGTTGAGGCGTGAGGCTCGGCGCCGGCCCAGCCACATCCGCGGCAGGAAGAACCCGATGACGCCGCCGATGACAAGGGCGATGCCGCTGCCGAGTGGAGCCAGGACGACGCTCAACATCAGGAAGATGAACGGGACGCCCAGTATCGAGCACGCCCATATGGCCATGAACTCGCCCGGCTTGAGTTTCAGGTCCGCCCGGGCGATGTCGCGGGCGAGGTTGGCTCCAAAGTCCCGCTGCTCGACGACACGATTCAATCGAGCCAGGGCGACGCTCTGGGCCAGAGCGTTGCTGAGCCCGGAGTTGGCTTGCGCCGCAGCCTGGGCCGCGGCCGCATCCGGCTTCCCGGCCGCGTATCGCTCCAGTCGTGCGCTGATGCCCCCGCTCTGGCCGGAACTGGCCAGACCAAGGAATACCAGCATCACTCCCATGAAGACCAGGACGCCAATTACGATCGAGAACATTTCGCCTCTCCCCGCCTCGCTCTGCTACGCGAAGCCGAACAGGCCACGCGGAAGGTGAATCCCCATGATCTCGAACTTCTCGACGAACTTGGGCCGGATCCCGGTCGGCTTCAGCCGGCCCTGGATCTTGCCGTCGATCACGCCGGTCTGCTCGAACAGGAACACGTCCTGCATGACGACGATGTCGCCTTCCATGCCCTGCACTTCGGTGATGT